>NZ_JAKZFK010000006.1:0-160742 GCF_022549315.1 Aeromonas sp. MR16
GGCGAACCCGACTGCATCGATGAACGGGACAAGTGGTTTATCACGCTGAACTAGCCGCACGGCGGCGCTGGATCGCCCCTCTTCATGATGTGCCGCATCCATGAGGTGCGTCTTTTAATCTGCCGCGCGTTCGAGATGGGTGAACCCGACTGCATCGACGAGCGGGACAAGTGGTTTATCACGCCGAACTCGCCACGACACCCGACGCCGATTGGGTACGCCATGTTCTATTGCAGTTAATAAAACGTTGCTGCTATCATCCGCGCCACCCAAGGTTCCACCTGCCGTAACCTTTCACACCGCCGCAAGGATCAGAGATGAAAACTCACGATGCGAATCATTACCAACGGATCTGGCGCTGGCACTTCTACGCCGGGCTCTTCGTCGCGCCCTTCCTGATCCTGCTCTCCCTCACCGGCATGGTGTATCTGTTCAAGCCTCAGCTCGACAACATCATGTACCCCGAGCTGATGAAGGTGATCCCCGCTAGCCAAACCCTGAGCGCCGATGCCCTGCTGGCCAAGGCGATGATGGCCATGCCGGACGCCAGCCTCAGCAAGTACCTGCCCCCTGCGGCCCCCGATCAGAGCGCCCAGTTCATCGTCCGCCAGCAGGGCAGCGAACTGACCCTGTTTATGGATCCCGCCAGCGGCGCCCTGCTCGGCACCATGGACAACCAGTGGAATCTACAGGCGGTCGCCCGCGCCCTGCACGCGGAGCTGCTGATCGGCACCACGGGGGATCGCCTGATAGAGCTGGCCGCCGGCTGGGGCATAGTGCTGCTCATCAGCGGCCTCTATCTGTGGTGGCCGCGCAAGGGCCCCGGCGTCGGTGGCATCCTCTGGCCCAGAATGAGCCAGCGTGGGCGCCTCTGGTGGCGGGATCTGCATGCCGTGGTCGGCTTCTGGGGAGCGGGCTTCCTGCTGCTGTTGTTGCTGAGCGGCATGACCTGGACCGGCTTCTGGGGCGATCAGTTCGCCAACGTCTGGAATCGCTTCCCTGCCGCCATGTGGAACGAGGTACCGAAATCCGCCCCCCTCACCCGCAGCCTCAACCAGGCTCACTCGCAGACCGTCCCTTGGGGGACTGAGACCCTGCCCATGCCGAGCTCGCAGCCAGTCGCCGAGGGTCATGACCACAGCGCCATGAACCACGGCGACGGGCACGATGGCATGGTGATGCCAAGCCATCGCATCCCGCTGCAGCAAGTGGTGGAGATCGCCAGAGAGCGCAAGGTTACCCCGGGTTACAGCATCACCCCGCCCGCCGGTGAGAGCGGCGTCTACACCATCGCCCTGTTTGCCGACGATCCGCGCAACGACGCCACCCTGCACATCGATCAATACAGCGGCAAGGTGCTGGCCGACGTGCGCTGGCAGGATTACGGCCCGGTCGCCAAGACGGTGGAAACCGGCGTCATGCTGCACACCGGCAAGCTCTACGGCTGGCCCCACCAGCTCGTCATGCTGATCATCTGCCTGATGGTGTTGCTGAGTGCGGTGAGCGGCCTCTGGATCTGGTGGAGCCGCCGCCCGCAAGGCCGGCTCGCCGCCCCCCCCCTGCCCGCCAAACTACCGCCGATGCGCGGTGCCATCGCCGTGCTGGTGCTGCTCGGCGTCTGTTTCCCGTTGGTCGGTGCCTCCATGCTCGTCATCTGGCTGCTGGACAGCCTGATCTTTTCCCGCCGGGAAACCGAAGCGGCGCAGACCAGCTGAGCCATCAGGCATAAACGGCGGCCTTGGCCATCAGTTCTATTAATGCAATAAGGGCTCCCATTAGGAGCCCTTATTAATTTATTCATCCCTAGGCAGTGGCTTCCACCAGCCTGATGATCTTGCTGGCCTTCTCGAAGTGGTCGAGCTCATGGGTCTGGATCCACCAGGTGGCGGCCTCCATCAACAACGCCGGATCCTCATTCTTGTTGGCAAAGAAGGCGTAGAAGGAGACGCCAACCCCCTCCCCCTTCCGGGCGATTTTCTGGTGGCAGACCCGGATCATCTTCTCTCTCAGTGATGCGCGCATCGGCGGATATTCCTCACTCTTGTGTCTGCAGAAAACCGGCTCGCAACTCGTCGACGGGCAGGTAGCGGCCGATGATCACCAGCTTTGAGCGCGGGATTTCCTCTCCCCAGGGGGAGCCATAATCGAACCCCGCCACCTTGTGCACCCCCTGCACTATCAGCCGGCGTGGCTCACCCGCGATGGCCAGCACCCCCTTGTAGCGCAGCATGTCATTGCCATGCTGATCTATGCACTGCTCCATGAAGGCGTCGATCCGCTTCAGATCCAGCTCGCCCCCCTCGAACAGCTGGGCCGAGATGGCGTCGTGCCAGGAGCGCGGCTGGGCCGAGAGCGGCGAGAAGGCCTCGAAGCCCTGGCGCCCGGCCCGCACTATGTTGAGGCCAGGACTCAGGCCGAGCTCGTCGCTGAGGGTAAAAGCATCGAGATCCAGCCAGAGTGCGGCCGGGCACTCCCCCTGCACTATGTCGATGATCTGCGCCCTGGGGTTGATCCTGTGAACGCGGGTGATGGCGGCCTCCCGCGTCCCCTCGTCCACCCTGTCGGTCTTGGTGAGCAGGATGCGATCCGCAAAGCCGAGCTGGGCCGCCGCCACCGGATGCTCGTCCAACTGGCGGGCGATGTGCTCACAGTCGGCCAGGGTGATGACGGCGTCCAGGCGCAGGGCATCGCGCAATTCTTCTTCGACGAAGAAGGTCTGGATGATGGGGGCGGGATCGGCGAGCCCCGTGGTCTCGACGATCAGCCGCTCGAACTTCAGCTCTCCCGCCGTCCGCCGGGCCAGCAGATCGGCCAGCGCGGCCCTGAACTCACCGCGCACGTTGCAACAGACGCAGCCGTTGCTGAGCTCCACCACGCTTATCCCCTCACCCCCCTCAAGCAGGGCGCCGTCGATATTGGCGGCGCCGAACTCGTTCTCGAGGATGGCCACGGAGGCATCGGCCTGGTGGCGCAGGAAGTGGTTGAGCAAGGTGGTCTTGCCGGCGCCGAGAAAACCGGTCAGCAGGGTGACCGCTACAGCCTGGGTCATGATGAAAGTCCTGTGGTGAGGGGATATATCTAGCCAGAGCCGAGAAAACCATTCAAGCAAGGGTGACCACTACCGCTTGCGTCATGATGGGCTCCGGTGATGGATGTATGAGGGGCCGTTGAGGTTTCATCGCGACAGCGCCGAAACCTCAACGTCTCCTAACAGCAGCGTCCGCCATTCTTGCCGCCGTAGCGGGCATCCTGGCGTTCGCGAAAGAACTCGTCGTGGCTCATGGGGGTCTGCTCTGGATGAGTCAGCCGCATGTGCTGCACGTAGTTGTCGTAATCGGGCACACCCACCATCAGTCTGGCGGTCTGCCCCAGATACTTGCCCGCCTTGGCCAGGGTATCGAACATGCTAGCTCCTTGGGGCTATCGATGAGGGCCGGCACCCAGGGGTGCCGGCCTGCTGACTCGCTTACTTGAGGCTGGGGGCCAGATCGCCGTCGTCATCAGACTCGGGCTGAGCCGCCCCCTTGCCCGCCGGCATCGGCTGATAAGGGGTCTCGTTGGCGGTCGGCTGCGGGTTTTGCAGCGCCTTGAGCGCCGTCTTCAGGGAGAAGGCGGCGAGCACCACTACCACCAGCATGAAGAACATCGTCAGCCCCGCATCCAGCCGGTTGTTGAACACCAGCTGAGCCAGCTGGGTTTCGGTGTACTGGGCCGGGATGCTGCCGCTGTCGATCATGGCCTGGAACTTGTTGGCGATGGCCAGGAAGCCGAGCTTGGGATTGTCGCTGAAGGTCTTCTCCCAACCGGCGGTCAGGGTACAGATCAGCAACCAGCTGGTGGGCAGCAGCGCCACCCAGGCATAGGCCTGACGCTTCATCTTGAACAGCACCACGGCGCACAGCATCAGCGCCATGCCCGCCAGCATCTGGTTGGCAATACCAAACAGCGGCCACAGGGTATTGATGCCACCGAGGGGATCCACCACCCCCTGATGCAGGAAGTAACCCCAGGCCAGCACGCACAGGGCAGTGGCCAGCAGGTTGGCGGGCAGGGAGTCGGTGCGCTTGAGGGAGGGCGAGATGACCCCCATCAGATCCTGCAGCATGAAGCGTGCGGCCCGGGTACCGGCATCCACCGCCGTCAGGATGAACAGCGCCTCGAACAGGATGGCGAAGTGATACCAGAAGGCGACGTTCATCAGGCCGCCGAGGGCGCCGTGCAGTATGTAGGCCATGCCGACCGCCAGGGTCGGGGCGCCGCCGGCACGGGAGATGATGCTCTGCTCACCCACTTCGCTGGCGATGCGGGTCAGGGTCTCCGGGGTGATCTGGAAGCCCCAGCTGCTCACCACGGCGGCGGCGGAGACCACCACGTCGGCGGTGCCCGCCGGTGCCAGCACCGCCATGGGGCTGTTCATGGCGAAGTAGACGCCCGGATCGATGACGCAGGCCGCCACCAGCGCCATGATGGCGACGAAGGATTCCATCAGCATGCCACCGTAGCCGATGAAGCAGGCCTGGTTCTCGTTGGCCAGCATCTTGGGGGTGGTACCGGAGGCGATCAGCGCGTGGAAGCCGGAGACGGCACCACAGGCGATGGTGATGAACAGGAAGGGGAACAGATCCCCGGCCCAGACCGGGCCAGTGCCGTCGATGAACTGGGTCAGCGCCGGCATCTGCAGGGTCGGTTGGGTCACCAGTATGCCGATGGCCAGACCCACTATGGTGCCGATCTTGAGGAAGGTGGAGAGGTAATCCCGCGGGGCCAGCAGCAGCCAGACCGGCAGCACCGAGGCGACGAAGCCGTAGCCCACCAGCATCCAGGTCAGTTGCACCCCGTCGAAGTCAAAATAGGGCGCCCAGGTCTCGCTCTCGGCCACCCAGCCACCGGAGACGATGGCGAAGATGAGGCACACCAGGCCGATGATCGACACCTCACCGATGCGCCCTGGCCTCAGGTAGCGAGTGTAGATCCCCATGAAGATGGCGAGCGGTATGGTGAAGGCCACAGTGTAGGTGCCCCAGGGGCTGTGGGCGAGCGCCTTGACCACTATCATCGCCAGCACCGCCAGGATGATCACCATGATCATGAAGGTGGCGACCAGGGCGATGACGCCGGCCGTCGGCCCCATCTCCGCCTTGACCAGCTCACCGAGGGAGCGACCATCGCGACGAGTGGAGACGAACAGCACCATGAAGTCCTGTACCGCCCCCGCCAGCACCACCCCGGCCAGCAGCCAGAGCATGCCGGGCAGGTAGCCCATCTGGGCCGCGAGCACGGGGCCGACCAGGGGGCCGGCACCGGCGATGGCGGCAAAGTGGTGGCCGAACAGCACCTTCTTGTCGGTCGGCACATAGTCCAGACCATCGTTGTGGCGCACCGCCGGCGTCATGCGAGTGCCGTCCACCGCCAACACGTGCTTGGCGATAAACAGGCCGTAGTAGCGATAGGCGATCAGATAGACGCACACCGCCGCGACCACTATCCAGAGTGCGTTGATCTGTTCGCCCCGATTGAGGGCGATATAGCCGAGGGAGCTGGCACCGACCAGCGCCATCAGCATCCATCCCAGGTGTTTCCCTAACTTGTCCATAAGTCTCCCTTCATCGTTTTTACATATACGTCCAGGTACGGTTACATCTCTATAGCAATCCCCCGAACGCCACAATCGGGGACCGTCACAAGTCGGCGAGCTGCCCCGAGAATTTATCAATATTGCCGACCGGATCACGGCCGCTTGAGGAGACGTGACATAGATGAGACTGAATTAATTGGAAAAAATGGCGGGAAGAGCCACAAAAAAGCCCCTCGAAGGGGCCTTTCATACCAAGGATTGGACGCTTCGTTTTGCCTAGGAAAGCGCCAACCCGATGGCGAGCAGCAGGCTGAACAGGAAGGCGCTGATGGCGGTCTTCTTGAGGGCGCCCGTCAGCACCTCGCCATCGAAACTTTCCCGCAGGGTGCGGGCGGCATCGGCGAGGGGCTTCATGGCAGGCAGGAAGATCCAGGGCCAGAGGCTGGCGGGCTGGATCAGCAGGAAGCCGACGGTGGCGAGCAGCGCCGCCCCCAGCAGCACCCAGTGGTAGGCGATGGCGCGGTTGCGACCGAGCCGTACCGCCAGGGTGATCTTGCCGCTGGCGGTATCGGTCTCGATGTCGCGCACGTTGTTGATGTTGAGCACCGCCGTCGCCAGCAGGCCGCAGGCGCCGGCCGGCAGCAGCAGATCCCACTGCAGGCTGTGGGTGAACAGGTAATAAGAGCCGAGCACCCCCAGCAGGCCGAAGAACAGGAACACCGAGATGTCGCCGAAGCCGCGATAACCGTAAGGGGTCTTGCCCACCGTGTAGGTGATGGCCGCGACGATGGCCGCGCCGCCCAGCAGGACGAAGGTCAGGATCTGCTGCCAGGCCTCACCGAAGGCGCAGACCAGCAGGGCGAGCCCGCTCACCACCGCTGCCAGTGCGGTCAGCCCCATGGCCACACACATCTGCTTGCGGGTGATGAGGCCTGAGACAACGGCGCGCTGGGGGCCGATCCGCTCGCCGTTATCGGCGCCGGACACCGCATCGCCGTAGTCATTGGCCAGGTTGGAGAGGATCTGCAGCAAGATGGCAGTCAGCAAGGAGAGGCCCATGATGGCACCGTCGAAGGCACCCCGGCTGGCAGCCAGTCCGGCGCCCAACAAAATAGAAGAACAGGCAAGGGGCAGTGTGCGCAAACGCGCCGCCAGCAACCACACAGAGAAGGTATTTGTCATATTGTGTTGGCCAAACAATCAGATATTGATCGTGTTAAGGGTTATCGAACCGGATTTAGGTATACTTGGCTCCGTGGGGGCTCAGGCTCCCTCGGGCAATTTACATGGACGAATGGGCAGATAATATATAGGAAATCATCGCCCTTTGGCATCAACCTGCGCCATCCTCCCCCAGAGCGATTGCGACTATCCGGCTCAGACAAGACATCCATGTTGGCTCAGACCCATATCAAGCAACAACTGGACGCCCTGCGTCACAACAATGTCAGTGGCTTCGTGCGGTTGCGCGTGGCGGCCCCGGTGCACTCCTTTCTGGGCTGGCTGACGGCGCAGAGCCTCTATCCCCGCATCTATTGGCAGGCACGCGGCCCCAAGAGTCCCGAATATGTCGCCCTCGGCCGCATCCATGAACTGAACCAGCCGCAGGATGTTCGCCGGGTCTGTGACAACACGGCCGCCAGCAGCGAAGACAGCCCCCGTTACTACGGCGGGCTGGCATTCGATCCGACCCAGCCCGGCTGGCCGGATTTTGGCCCCTGCCGCTTCGTGCTGCCGCGCATCGAGCTGGTGCGCCGGGGCGAGTGTGTCAGCCTCTGCCTGAACCTCTGGTTGCCCAAGCGGGAACGGGTGGCCGACTTCGAGGCCGAGATGCAGGCCGCCCTGGCCGCGCTGGATAGGCTGCAACCGGAAGCGCCTCTGCCGCCCCTGCACAAGCACGATTGGCAGCGAGAAGATTGTCCCTCCCGTGCCCAGTGGCAGCAACTGGTGACCCGGGTCACGGCCCCCGAATTCCAGGCTCACACCCCCAAGGTGGTGCTGTCCCGGGAGAGCCGGCTCACCCATGGCGACAGCACAGGCGAGGAGGCCGTTCCCTCCCCCTGGTCCCTGCTGGCCCAGTGGGCGCAACACGCCCAGGAGTGCTTCCACTTCGGTTTCCAATTCTCCCCCGAGCAGAGCTTCATCGCCTGCTCCCCCGAGCGACTCTATCGTCGGGAGGGGCGCCACCTGTTTACCGAGGCGCTGGCGGGCACCATTCGCCGCTCCGGTGACGAGGCGACCGATGCGGCCCTGGCCGCCGAACTGCTGGCCGACAACAAGAACCGGCTGGAGAACCGCCTGGTCCACGCCGACATCCTCAGTCGGTTGGCGCCGCTCACCACCAGCACCAGCCTGACCGAGCCGCGCATCCTCAAACTGCGGCTGCTGCAACACCTCAAGTGCGACATCGAGGCCGAGCTCGAACCCGGGGTGGGCGACTGGCAACTGCTGGATGCCCTGCATCCCACCCCGGCGGTGGGCGGCGCCCCGCGCGAGGCGGCGCTGGCCTTCATCCGCGAGCACGAGCCCCATGATCGCGGCTGGTACGCCGGCGCCTGCGGCATGCTGAGCCGGGAGACCTCGGAGTTCTCCGTCGCCATCCGCAGCGCCCTCGTCAGCGAGCAGGCCATCCACCTGTTCGCCGGGGCCGGCATAGTGGCGGGTTCCGAGCCCGCCGCCGAGTGGGCCGAACTCGACAACAAGATAGCCAATGTGCTCTCCCTGCTGGGATAGCGTTTTCCATTGTTTCCTCACTGCGAGAGCCCTATGCCCGCCAGCCCAGTGTCTGTGCACCAAGCGTTTGCCAGTCAACATGCCACCTTCAACCACGTCTGGTCTTCCCTCCTACTGGAGGAGCTCCATCGCCTCGGCGTGCGGGACATAGCGCTGGCCTCCGGCTCCCGCTCGGCGCCGCTCACCATGGCCGCCGCCGCTCACCCCGGTTTTCGCCGCCACCTGCACTTTGACGAGCGGGGCCTCGGCTTCATGGCACTGGGCCTCGCCAAGGGCAGCGGCCGACCGGTGGCGGTGATCATGACCTCGGGCACCGCGGTGGCGAACCTCTGGCCTGCGGTGGCCGAGGCGCAGCTGACCGGGGTGCCGCTCATCATCCTCTCCGCCGACCGGCCCCCCGAGCTCATCGACAACGGCGCCAATCAGGCCATCGACCAGCAGGGGATCTTCGGGCGCTACCCCGTCTATCAGCAGAACCTGCCGAGCCCGACTCCGACCATACCGGCCGCCTTCGTGCTGAGCTCGGTGGATCAGGCGCTGGCCCAGCAGGCGCACACCCCCGGGCCAGTGCACTTCAACTGCATGTACCCCGAGCCGCTCTATCCCGGCGACCACTATCTGGACTTTGCCGACTACCTGGCGCCGCTGGGCGACTGGCTGCGCTCGGACGCGCCCTGGAGCCCCTGGCTCGCGATCGAACCAGGCTGCCCCGTTCAACCCGACTGGGCCGAGCTGCAGGGCAAGCGCGGCGTCATCATCGCAGGGCGCATTCAGGATCCCCTACAAGGGCAGGCGGTGGCCGAACTGGCGGAGCGCCTCGGCTGGCCGCTGCTGGCGGATCTGCAGAGCCAGATCCGCTTCGACAGCCGCAACCTCATCCACGTGGATCTCGCGCTGCAAGACGACTGCTTCGTCGCCGAGCTGGCCCGCGCCGAGGTGCTGCTGCAGTTCGGCGCCCGCCTCATCTCCAAGCGGCTCGGCCAGTTCATCAAGCAACACCCCTGGCAGGACTACTGGCTGGTGGACTCGCAACCGGCCAGGCTGGATCCGGACTACCGGCTGCGCCGCCGCCTGCTGTGCGAACCCGCCGCCTTCGCCGCCAGCCATCCGCTCGCCACTCAACAGCCGCCCTGGCATCGGCTGGGGGAGCGCCAGCAACGGGCGACCCTCCAGATCCGCACCGCCTGCGATCGCTTCTCCGAGCTCGGGGTCTGCCACCGCCTGAACGCGCTGATCGAAGGCCAGCTGTTCGTCGGCAACAGCATGCCGGCCCGGCTGATGGACATGCTCGGCGAACCCGGCAAGGGGCCGAGCCGGGTGATGACCAACCGCGGCGCCTCCGGCATCGACGGCCTGATCGCCACGGCCTATGGCTTCGCCCAGAGCCGCGATGAGCCAACCACCTTGCTGCTCGGGGATCTCAGCGCCCTCCATGACCTCAACAGCCTGGCCCTGCTCGGCAAGACGAGCCGTCCGCTGGTGGTGATCCTGCTCAACAACGATGGCGGCAGCATCTTCCGCATGCTGCCGGTGCCCACCGGCGATCGGCTACTGGAGACCTACTACTGTCTGCCCCACGGCCTGCACTTCGAGCACGCCGCCGCCATGTTCGGCCTCCAGTATCGGGCGCCGACCACCCTGGCCGAGTTTGAACTGGCCTATGCCGCCGCCCTGGAAAAGGGCGTAACCCTGATTGAAATCAAGGTACCGAGCCAGGAAGTGGCCGAGGATCTGAAGGCATTGGGAAGCGCGATCCGTGGCAGCTAGAGCACAGGCAAGCATCATCCAGATTGAAATCAAGGTTCCACATCACAGCGAACTGGCCGAGGATCTGAAGGCATTGGGAAGCGCGATCCGTGGCAGCTAGAGCACAGGCAAGCATCATCCAAATTGAAATCAAGGTTCCACATCACAGCGAACTGGCCGAGGATCTGAAGGCTCTGGGAGTGGCGATCCGTGGCCATTGAAGCCAGAGAACAAGTGCCGCTGGTGCTGCTGCACGGCCTGCTCGGCGACGGTCACGACTGGCAGCAGGTTATCGATGCCCTGCCGAGGTACGAATGCCATGCGCTGGATCTGCCGGGCCACGGCCACAACCAGCCTCTGCGGGTGAGCGGCTTCGAAGAGGCACATCAGTGGCTCTGCGGCGAGCTCAGAGCCCGTGGCATCGTGCGCTATCGGCTGGCGGGTTATTCCCTCGGCGGGCGGTTGGCGCTCTATCACGCGAGCCAGTCCCCCGCCGGGCTGCAGGCCCTGTTGCTGGAGAATTGCCATCCTGGCCTGGCCGCCGCCGAGCGCCCAGCCCGCATCGCCCACGACCAGGGTTGGGCCAGCCGCTTCGAGTGCGAACCGCTGGCCGAGGTATTGGCAGACTGGTACCGGCAGCCGGTGTTCGCGGATCTCGACGCCGCCGAACGGGCCCGCCAACTAGCCAGGCGCCTCGGCAACGATGGCAAGGCCGTCGCCGCCATGCTGCGCGCCACCTCGCTCGGCAAGCAGCCGGATCTCGCCCCCTGGCTTCGGAATCCCCGGTTGCCGGTGAGCTGGATCTCAGGCACAACAGATCAGAAATTCCATGCGCTGGCTTGCCAGTTGGTCGAGCAGGGCTGCAATATCAATCACTTGACGCTGGATGGCGGCCATAATCTGCACGCCAGCCAGCCAGAACGCTTCGCCGCCTGCCTGCGGGAGTGGCTGGCAAGCGACGCCGATCCGGCCTGATCTCAGCCGGACATCTTTGCCCCGGCCTGCGCGAGCGGGCTTATCACCCATAACAAGAGAGTGAACATGATTGAAGCAATGACAGAAGCGGAACTCTACGCACCCGTGACGTGGCAGGATTGCTCCGCCGGTTACGAGGACATCCTCTATCACAAGTCCCAAGATGGCATTGCCAAGATCACCATCAACCGTCCCCAGGTGCGCAACGCCTTCCGCCCCCGCACCGTCAAAGAGATGCTGCAAGCCCTGGCCGATGCCCGCTACGACGATCATATCGGCACCATCATCCTCACCGGCTTCGGCGAGAAGGCGTTCTGCGCCGGTGGCGATCAGAAGATCCGGGGCGACTACGGTGGATACCAGGATGACGAAGGCACCCACCACCTCAACGTGCTCGACTTCCAGCGCGACATCCGCACCTGCCCCAAACCCGTGGTGGCCATGGTGGCCGGTTACGCAGTCGGCGGCGGCCACGTGCTGCACATGATGTGCGATCTGACCATAGCGGCGGACAACGCCCAGTTCGGTCAGACCGGCCCCAAGGTCGGCTCCTTCGACGGCGGCTGGGGCGCCTCCTACATGGCCCGCATCGTCGGCCAGAAGAAGGCCCGCGAGATCTGGTTCCTGTGCCGCATGTACGATGCCAAACAGGCCCTCGACATGGGACTGGTCAACACAGTGGTGCCGCTGGCCGAGCTGGAGCGCGAAACCGTGCGCTGGTGCCGCGAGATGCTGCAGAACAGCCCGATGGCGCTGCGCTGCCTGAAGGCGGCGCTCAACGCCGACTGCGACGGCCAGGCCGGCTTGCAGGAGTTGGCGGGCAATGCCACCATGCTGTTCTACATGACCGAGGAGGGTCAGGAAGGGCGCAATGCGTTCAACGAGAAACGCCGTCCCGACTTCTCCAAATACAAGCGGAATCCCTGATGACACTCGCCCTCTATCGCTATCATCTGCCCTTTACCCAGCCCCTGACCTTTCACGGCAAGGTGGAGGTGGCGCGAGAGGGCCTGTTGGTGCGCATCGGCGATGGCTGGGGGGAGATAGCCCCCCTGCCCGGCTTCTCCAGGGAGACGCTGGCCGAGGCGCAGACCGAAACCCTCGCCTGCCTGGCGCAACTGGCCCGGGGGCAAGCCATCGCCCCCGCGCTCCCCTCGGTGCAATTTGGCCTCGACTGTGCCCGCCGTCACTGGCCCGCACAGACGGCCTCCCTGCCCGAGCCCTATCCCCTCATTCAGGGCTCCCCCCAGGAGCTGCTCAAGCACTGGAAGGAGTGGCTGCACCAGACTCCCAACAAGGCCAAGCTGAAGGTGGCCCGCTACCCCATGCGGGACGAGCTGGCGCTGATCCGCCTGCTGCTCGATCGGCGCCCGACCCTCAAGCTGGTGCTGGATGCCAACCAGGGCTGGACCCGCGAGGAGGCCTGGGCCTTCTGCGGTCACCTGGATCCGAACCGGATCGAATACCTGGAAGACCTGTGCGCCAGCTTCGACGACATCGCCTTCGTGGCGGCCCGCACCGGCATGCCAGTGGCGCTGGATGAACTGCTGACCCGGGGCGAACCCTGGCAGCCCATCCCCCAGCTCAAAGCGCTGGTGCTCAAGCCCATGCTGCTCGGCGCCCTCGCCAACAGCGAGGCGCTGGTGGCCCGCGCCCGCGAGCTGCGGCTGAAGGTGATCGTCTCCTCCTGCTTCGAGTCCGGTGTCGGCCTCGGCCAACTCGCCCGCCTCGCCGGGGAGTGGGCACCGGATCAGGCCCCCGGCCTGGATACCCGCCGCTGGATGACCGGCGATCTGCTGGATAAACAGGGCCAACCCGACCTGAGTCTGCTCGAGCCCCTGTTCCACCGTGATTGAGGCCAAGTCCCCCCTGATCGGGCAGGGCAGCGAGCCCTGCCCGGTGCGCCACTGGGCCAGGGTTGCGCCGGAGCGGATCGCCATCCACGGCAACGAACCTCTCAGCTACCGACAGCTGGATGCGCGGCTCAACGCCCTGTGCCGACAGCTTGGATCTGCTGGCCTGAGCAAAGGCGACAGGTTGGCCGCCGTGGTACGAGGCGCTCTGGCAGATGTGTTGATTGCCTGGGCCTGTGTACGCAGTGGGATCGTCTTCTGCCCGCTCAATCCCGCCTTTCCCCTCCCCAGACAAGCCGAGCTGGCGGCCCAGCTAGGGGTTGCCGCCTTCTGGTCGGCAGGGGAGATCCCGGACGGCCCCTGGCAGCCCCTGCGGCTGGATGTCGAGGCCGAGCTGGCCGCAAGGGAGGAGCCCTGGCCGCTGGATCCCGCGCAACTCGGCAATATGATCCTCACCTCCGGCTCCAGCGGCACGCCCAAGGCGGTGGTGCACCGCCTCGCCAACCATCTGGCCTCGGCCCGGGGCTCCGCATCCTTGATCCCGCTGGACGGCGACTGCGGCTGGTTGCTCTCCCTGCCGCTGTTTCACGTCGGTGGCTACGCCATCCTGTTCCGGGTCTTCCTGGCGGGGGCCAGCCTGGTGCTGGACGATCGCGGCCAGCCCCTCAAGGAGCGGCTCGAATGCCAGCCCGTCACCCATCTCTCGCTGGTACCGACTCAGCTCTGGCGCCTGCTGGCACAAGGCTTCGACCCCGCCCGCACCCGGCTGCGCGAGCTGCTGCTCGGCGGCGCCGCCATCCCAGAGCCGTTGGTGAGCCGACTCAGGGCCATGGGGCTCACCCCCAAGGTGAGCTACGGGCTGTCGGAGATGGGCAGCCAGGTCTGCACCGGACTGCCGACCGGGGCCGGCGTGGTCGGCAAGCCGCTGCCGGGGCGAGAAGTCTGCATCCGGCAGGGGGAGATCTGCGTGCGCGGCGCCACCCTGTTCGCCGGCTACTTCAAGGCCGGGCAGCTGGCGCGACCGCTCGATGAGGCCGGCTGGTTCCACACCCGCGACAAGGGCCACTTCACCCCAGCTGGCGAGCTGGTGGTGGAGGGGCGGCTCGACAATCTCTTCATCTCCGGCGGCGAGAACATCCAGCCCGAGACCATAGAGCAGCGGCTGGTGGATCACGGCGCCGTTGCCCAGGCGCTGGTGGTCCCCATCCCGAGCGACGAGTGGGGCCAGCGCCCCGCCGCCTTTATCGACTGGCACGGCGAGCCGGTGCCCCATGACGAGCTGGCCGCCTGGATCCGCGCCGCCCTGCCCGGCTTCATGGTGCCGGACCGTTGGCTGCCCTGGCCGGATCTCGGTGGTAACCTGAAACCTTCCCGCACCAAGCTCGCCATGCTTGCCGCCTCGACCTGAAGCCCGCACTCGGCATCCGCTGCCCGACCCTTCCGCCCGACTCGCCCCCTCTGATACTGACCCCCATATGGGACTAAGTCCTTGCTATCGATACAGCCCCTAATGGGGCTGTTTTTGTGATGTCGCATGGGAAGGGGATGATTCCCCCGCCCCATCTGGCTGGTTGATGTTCTTTTGGAACCCAATACCTTGTCTGGTCCCCCACGCCCATCCATTCATCAAAGGGATCACCATGAACCACCTGGGTACCCGGCTGCTGTTATTGGCAGCCCCCGGCCTGCTCGCCACCTCGGCGCTGGCCAACTATTCCCCCGACTGGCAGCACTACCGGCTGAACGGCGAATCGAGCCGCCAGCTGGGGGATCGCCTCACCGAAGTCACCTATGAGCTGAGCGCAAGCGATGCCGGCGTCCCCTATCAGCAGCTGAGGGTCTATCGCCGCTTCGACTGGCAGGCCACCAAGCTGGACGCCCTGGCCGAGCAGCAGTGCGGCGAGCCACAGCTCAGGGTCGAGCAGGGCTGGCAGATCCGCTATCGCAGTTGCGAGCAGGTGGTGCCGGTGGGCAAGGTCGTGCCGGCCAGCAGCTATGACTTTGGCTACGGCCTGAAGCAGGGGCGCTGGGAGCCACTGGCGGGCACCCCGACCGCCCCGCGCCAGGATACCCTGCCGCTGCCCGAGCGCCTCGTTCTCGGTCACAGCGAACAGGAGCTGGATCGCTGCGAGCTCAACGCCCAGGGTCGCTGCGCCGAGCAGAGCTGGCAGTATCGACCGCAAGACTGGCAACAGCTGAGCGTGCTGGAGGAGACCCCCAACGAGCGGGACGGCCGCCTCGAGCAGATCTTCTTCCGCCTGCAGCCGGTGGCGGGCAGTCTGGCCGCCAGCCAGGTGCGTGAGCTGCACGTCTGGCGCCAGTACAGCTGGCTGCTGGACGAGGCCAGGGCCCAGCAGGAGTGCGACCAGCCCCAGACCCGCCAGGAGGGGGACAAGACCATCAGCTACCGGATCTGTCGCCAGACCCTGCCCGCCGGCAGCGAGGTGCAGGTGGTGCTGAAAGACAGCGGCTATCAATATCCTGTGGGTGGCAACGAGTGGCAGGCCCTGCCGGACACCCCCGAGTGGCAGGAGAGCCGGGTGCTCAATCGCCCCATCGTGCTGGCCAGCGTGGAGGAGCAGCTCGACTGCCGCCGCGCCGATGGCCGTGCCTGCTCTGAGCCGGAGCAGCCGGGCACGGATCTGCTGGACGCCGAGGCTGCCAGGATAGTGCAGGATGCCAGCGGCCAGCCCGCGCCTGTGTGGCAGGAGAACTATGGCCACGACGACCGCAAGCTGCTGGCCGTCTCCCGCGGCATCCAGAGCCTGCTGGCGGCCAACCAGCCCACCCACCCGGCCATGAAGCTGCTGCTCGAATACGTGCGCGCCCACAACTACCACAACCATGGCAAGCACAGGGAAGACGGCACGGCCGCCGCCGAAGCGCTGGCCGAGGCGTTGACCGCGCTCGGCGCCCATCCGCTGCTCTATCCGGCACAGGCAAACGACGAGGTGGGGACCGTCATCGGCGCCTGGAGCATAGCCCTGCACGGCCAGTTCAGAAGCCCGGCGGTGCAGAGCCGCTTCGGCGCCTTGCTCGCTGAGTTCAACCAGATGCTGGCCTACAGCAGTCGTCATGCGAGCGAGATCAATGGCCGCCATGCCTGGGCGACCGGCCTGTTCGATCTGCTCAACTTCCTCGATTTCGCCAGCGACTACGCCGAGCCCTTCGCCAACGACTTCCGCCAGCAGGATGGCGAGCTACGCCAGCAACTGCACGCCCTCGGCATGAGCGAACTCGCCCTGTGGAAGGGACGGGAGGGGGCGGATCTCTTCCTGCTCAACAACGTGCTGGATGCCTATACCCGCCTCTACCGGATCGCCCGTTACACCAGACCCGACGAGAGCGAGGGTTATCGCACGCTGCTGGATGACGCCGTCATCGCCCAGATCCGCCACCACGGCCTGATCCCGGGGGGTGCCCAGAATCCGGCGCTGCTGGAAGACATGTCCCTGACCCTCTCCACCTACTACCTGACCTACACGGATCGCACCGCCGAGGCCTGCATCAGCGGCGACTTTGCCGGCCTCTGCACCCCCATCCGGATGGAGGACGTGCTGCCGTTCGAGCACACCTGCTCGCCGACCCTGCGCCTGCGGGCCCAGGACTTGAGCCAGGATCAGGCAAGCAACATCTGCCGCGAGCTGGGGGCCGAGGAAGAGCAGTTCCATCGGCAGCTGGAGACCGGCGGACAGCCGGTGGCCGACGACCATAACGAGGCCCTTGAGCTGGTGATCTTCGACTCCTCCGCCGACTGGAAACGCTATGGCAGCGCCCTGTTTGGTGGCGTCTCCACCGACAACGGCGGCATCTATATCGAGGGAGATCCGGCTCGTCCCGGCAACCAGGCCCGCTTCTTCGCCTATGAGGCGGAGTGGAAGCGCCCCGCCTTCCAGGTGTGGAATCTGCGCCACGAGTACGTGCACTACCTGGACGGCCGCTTCAACCAGTACGGCAGTTTCGGCCACTACCCCCTCAACCGCACCACCTGGTGGTCGGAAGGGCTGGCGGAATTTGTCGCCCACGGCCAGTGCTTCGCCCGCGGCCTGGACAACGTGACGGCTCGCCCGGCCGGCGAGCGCCCCAGCCTCGCCGACATACTGCACCTGGACTACGACAAGGGCGGCGAGATGGTCTACTCCTGGTCCTACACCGTGCACCGCTTCCTGAACGAGACCGGTCGCGGCGCCAGCTGGCTCGCCATGGCCGAGGCCCTGCGCAACCCGGATCAGGGGCAGGCCATGGGCGCCTTCGAGGCCGAGCTGGATCAGCTGATCACCGGTGACAGCGAGGCCTACCAGCAGTGGCTGGCAGGCGAATTGCTGCCCTGGTGGGAGTCCAACAAGGCGTCCGATGCCTGCAAGGGCAACGACTCAGCCCACTGAGGCGCAGAGGCAAACGAGGGGCCGGTTACCTGCAAAGGCGACGGCTCCCCCCACCGAGAAACCGACACATACACGGGGCGGCCAGGGCCGCCCCTCATTCGAAACGAAGCCCCCCAGCGACAGTCTCTGCCCGAGTGACATTCCTCGCGGTCATCAAGCCTGACGCGGCACACCAAGTTGTAATAGAATGGCTCCCTGTCATTCCCTATTTCAGATCCGAACCGCATCGCGCATGAAGAAGTTTGCCAAGATCCTGCTCGCCTGCCTCTGCCTGCTGCTGGCCTCCGCCATCGCGCTGCTCGGCTACAGCGAGTGGACCGTCTCGGACGCCCGTCACTACACCTATGACGACGTCAATGCGGTGCCCTACAACCGGGTCGCCCTGGTGCTCGGCACCTCCAAATACCTGATCGGCGGCAGCCCGAATCACTACTTCAAATACCGGATCAAGGCCGCCGCCGAGCTCTACAACAACGGCAAGGTGGACTACATTCTGGTCTCCGGCGACAACGCCACCGTGCAGTACAACGAGCCGCGCCAGATGCGGCGCGCCCTGATCCAGGCCGGCATCCCGGCCAGCGCCATCTACAGCGACTACGCGGGCTTTCGCACCCTGGACTCCATAGTGCGGGCCAAGGAGGTGTTCGGCCAGGCTCAGTTCACCGTGGTTTCCCAGGCCTTCCACAACGAGCGCGCCATCTTCATCGCCCGTCACTTCGGCATCGATGCAGTCGGCTTCAACGCGCTGGATCCCAGCGCCTATCAGGGGATCCGCACCCGGGTGCGCGAGGTGTTCGCCCGGCTGATGGGGTTGCTCGATCTCTACGTGCTGGACAAGGGGCCCAAGTTCCTCGGCGAGCCCATCGTCATCGGCGGTCCCATCCCCTGCCAGGCCCTGAGCACCCTGGGCGCGAGCCAGCCCTGCCTGCCCATCCCGGCCAAGACCACTGCGGCGAAAGCGGCCCCGAGCAAGCCGCTCGACAAGGCCGTCGGTGTGGCCAGCGCGGCGGTGGCAACCAGCGCAGCGACCGTGACAAGCTCGGCAGCGGCGACGGCGACCACCGAGGCCAGTGCGGTAGCAGCGACAGATGCAGACAAGGCGACCAGTGCCGCAACGGCAACCCACGCCGCCCCCTGAGCAGACAGAAACAAGAGACCCGCCTGATGGCGGGTCTCTTGTTTTGGCAGGGGCAAAGCGCGGTGCTTACGCCAGCGCCAGCCGGTAGCGGCGTGCCACTTCCGGCCAGTTGATGACGTTGTAGAAGGCGGCGATGTAGTCGGGACGCTTGTTCTGATACTTGAGGTAGTAGGCGTGCTCCCACACGTCCAGCCCCAGGATGGGCACATTGCCCTGCATCAGCGGGCTGTCCTGGTTGGCGCTGCTCTCCACCTGCAACCTGCCCTCCCTGTTCACCGTCAGCCAGGCCCAGCCACTGCCGAAACGGCTCAACGCCGCCTGGGTGAAGGCCTGCTTGAAGGCATCCAGCCCCCCCAGATCCCGCACTATCGCCTCGGCCAACTCGCCACCGGGCTCGCCGCCCCCCTGCGGACTCATCACCTGCCAGAACAGGCTGTGGTTGGCATGGCCACCGCCGTGGTTGCGCACCGCCCCCTGTACCTTGGCCGGCAGGCTGTCGAAGCTCAGTAGCAGCTCATCCACCGGCAGGGCCGAAAACTCGGGGGCCCCCTCCAGCGCGACGTTGAGGTTGGTGACATAGGTCTGATGGTGACGGCTGTGATGGATCTCCATGGTCAGCGCGTCTATGTGGGGTTCCAGTGCGTCGTAGGCATAGGCGAGGGCAGGCAGGGTATGGCTCATGTTCGTCTCTCTGTTGTGATCAGTGCAGTCGGGAGGCGGGCTCGGCCTGGCACAGGCATTGGCCGAGGCAGCGTTGAATGCCGTCGTGGGTGCCGTGCTTGCGCACGAAGGCGAGCAGCTCGGTGCGGGTGTTGTGGCTATGGCGCGAGGCGGAGGCGCGCAGCGAGTCTGAGCAGGCGGGGGACTGGCTGGTGGCGAGCAGGCAGTCGTGCACGTGGCACAGTATGTCGGCGGCCCTGTCCGGCAGCGTCATGGCCACCAGCAGATCCGCCAGGTTGTGGTGCGCCACCACCAGTGCCGCCACCGCCTCGTCCGCATCCTGCCAGCAGGAGAACTGCTGGCGGGCCAGCCAGAGCGCCTGCTGGTAACAGTCGAGGGCCTTGGCATATTCGCCGGCATCGAAGTGACGGTTGCCGCAGAGGGTCTGCTGCTTCCAGTGCACCATGCTGTTGTCCGTCTCGGTGGCACCGACCCACCCTTTTACCCAGCTTGCTGTCATGGCTCCATCACCCAAGTGATAATAGTTATTATTTAACTTATCTGGGGGACGAACACAAGGGATAGTTCAATCCCGGGCCTCTGCCCATATGGGCAGTGCTTTATCGAGATGGCCAGTTTAGTGATCGTCCCCACAGATACAGTCGAGTGCGGATACCATGCTGATGGCACTGGCATGAGGCCGGTGGCTGCCCATTGGCAGCCTTGGACACAAGGATGATGACAATGAAGAGATGGCTGTTGATGCTGTTGTGCGCCCTGCCCATGCTGACTCAGGCGGCAGGCTATACCCAGACCCGTTACCCCATAGTGCTGGTGCACGGGCTCTTTGGCTTCGACAAGTTGCTCGGGGTCGATTACTTCTACGGCATCCCCCAGGCCCTGACCCGGGACGGCGCCCGCGTCTACGTGGCCCAGGTCTCCGCCACCCAGAGTTCCGAACTGCGCGGTGAACAGCTGCTCAAGCAGGTGCAGCAGGTGCTCGCCATCACGGGGGCCGAGAAGGTGAACCTCATCGGTCACTCCCACGGCGGCCCCACCATTCGCTACGTGGCCTCGGTCGCCCCCGAACTGGTCGCCTCCGCCACCAGCGTGGGCGGGGTCAACCAGGGCTCAGAGATAGCAGATCTGGTGCGCGCCAACGTCAAACCCGGCTCTGTGACCGAGCGGCTCGCGGTGGCGGCGGCTTCGGCGCTCTCCGGCGTCATCTCCCTGCTCTCCGGTGGTAGCAAGCTGCCGCAGGATCCCCTCGCCTCCCTCGATGCCCTGACCAGCGCCGGCGCCCAGCGCTTCAACCAGCGCTATCCGGAAGGATTGCCCAGCCGCTACTGTGGCGAGGGACCGCTGCAGGCCGCCAACGGCGTCTATTACTTCTCCTGGAGCGGGCGCGGCAACATGACCAACATCCTGGATCCGGTGGATCCGGCGCTGGCGCTGACCGGCAGCTTCTTTCACGAGCCCAATGACGGCCTGGTGGGGGTGTGCAGCAGCCACCTCGGCAAGGTGATAGGCACCGGCTACCGGATGAACCACCTTGACGAGGTGAACCAGTCCTTCGGTATCCACCATCTGTTTGACACCGATCCCCTGACCCTCTATCGCCAGCACGCCAATCGCTTGCAGGGGCTGGGGCTATGAACAGGAGCGTGCTGATACTGGCGCTGCTGTGCCCGGCCCTGCTGCTGGGAGTGCTGGCGATATGCCCCAGTGCGGAGCCCTCCCTGGATGCGGCCCCCGAGCAGGGCGCGCTGCGCCATCAACTGGCCCAGCGCCTCGAGCAGGGGGAGGCGGGGGAAGGCGACGAGCTGATGGCCCGCTACCAGCGCTTTCTCCAGGCCGAGGGTGGCCTGAGGGTGCCGACGGATCCCGGCCTCGCCAGCCTGCAACTGCTGTTCGATGAACGCGAGCAGTTGCGCCAGCAGCGCTTCACCCCGGCCGAGCAGGAGCAGCTGTTTGCCGAGGATCGGCTGATGGAGCAGTGGACCCTGCGCCGCAAGGCGCTGGCAGAAGCGAACGAGGCCGACAAGCAGGGGCTGGCCACCGAGCTGGAACTCTGGCTGGCGGAGCAGCCCCAATGGTTCAGGGAGGCCGATACCAACAGCCAGCTGCTGGGGGAGTTGCAGACCCTGGACCGGCTGGCACCGGCCGAGCGGGACGCCGTGCTGCAGGAGAAAGTGGGACAGGAGGCGGTGGATCGCCTGCACCAGCTGGATCAGAGCCGACAGGCGTTCGACCAGCAGCTGGCGGGCTATCTAGGGGAGCTGACCCCTCTTTCCGTCGATGACAGGGCCATGCAGCAGCAGGAAATTCTGGCCCACTGGTTTCAACCAGAGCAATGGCGAAGGGTCGAGGCCCTGACCCGCCTAAAACTCGGGACAACCCCATGAAAAAAGGGGCCAGATTGGCCCCTTTTTTCATCTCCTGCCGGCTCATTGCGGCTTGTTGGCGCCCGGCAGCGGCTGCCAGGTGAGGCGAGTCACCTGGGTGCCCTGCACCTCACACTTGAGGCAGAGATCCTGCCAGCCCTGGTCCTGGCGCAGGGAAACCTCCCCCTCCAGCCCCTGCTCGCTCACCTTGATCTTCGGGGGCTCGACCTGCACCTTGTCGCCCTTGGCCAGGGTCATCAGCTTGCCACTGCACAGCCACTGGGTCAGTTCGGCCCCCTTCAGCTTGACGCCCTTGGCGGCCTTCTGCTCCGCCGGGCTCGGCACAAACAGCTGGCTCAGCTCGGCGGCCCGCTTGGTGAGCCACTCCTGACGCTGCTGCATGCTCATCTTGCTGACAAACTCGGCTGGCTGGCCCTTGTCGTCCAGCCACTGGGACAGGCTGCCCTTGTCGTCGAAGGCAAACTGGGCCGCAGGCTCTTTCACCCCGAACAGCTGGCCACCCTTGAAGTAGTAACGGCTCTCCCCCTCCAGCTTGCCCTGCTCATTCATGATGGGCACGGCGATGATGACGGGCTTGCCGTCGATCCAGGCCTTGATGTCCACCCCGTCGTGACTGAACAGGCGGGTGTCGAGGGCACTCTGTGCCCCCTTTTCCATCAGGGTGAACTGCTCGGCCAGGGTGGCGGCCAGCGAAGGCAGGGAACAGAGTCCCAGGGTCAAAGCGATCAGGGTATTGCGCATAAGTGTCCTGTGATGGGCCCGCGGGCCAGGATTAACTCTCTACCAACCAGGCCCGCAGCCCCTCCCGGTGAGTCTCGCTCAGGGGACGGGATTGGCGGGTCCGGTAGTCAAAATGGATCAGGGTCGTCTCGGCGGTGACGGCCAGCTCGCCGCCCTGCCAGGCCTCCTGCCAGGCCGTGAAGGAGCTGGTGCCGATACGGCGCACTCCGGTCTTGATCGATACCTGCTGACCGTAAAACAGCTCCCGTTTGAACTGCACCCCATAGCCCGCGATGATCAGATGCCAGTCATGCACATCCAGCTCGGGGGAGAAGAGACGAAACAGGGGATCCCGGGCCGACTCGAACCAGACCGCCGGCACAGTGTTGTTGATGTGGCCTAGGGCATCTGTCTCTTGAAAACGGGGTTGGATCTGCATTTCCAGCATGGCTATTCGACTCCTTGTCGTGGGACCGCGCACAGGCTAGCGCGCCAACCGCTACGACTCAAGCGTCCCGGCGTCCGGGTGGGAGCGAGCTCCGCTTTCCGGCGCTTGGGTCCCCTGTTCGGGTTTTAACCAGGCGCTGCGAAAATCGAACCAGCCGAGGGCCGTCATGCGCACCCCGTGCACGCCGACCCGGCTCTCCAGCTCCAGCCAGTGGTGAAACAGCGGCACAAACCAGTGCTGACGCTGCACCTCGGCCAGCAGGGCGCGCGGTCCCGGCTCGGCGCCGCCGGCGCGCCACTGCGTCAATCCCTGCCACAACCCGGGCTGGCGACCCCATACCCGCTGCAGCAACGGCGTGCCCAGCAACCAGGCATAGGGGGCGAACGCCTGCTCGTGTTCCAGGTTGAGGGTGCCGAGCCAGAGATCCACGTCCTCATCCTCCCCGCTCACCCAGCGGTCGTAATCCAGAGAGCGTACCTCCAGCCGGATGCCCTGCTCTGCCAACAGGCTGGCCATGGCGCCGGCGCACTCGTTGAACTCCAGATGCTGGTTGAAGCAGGCCAGCACCAGCCGGGTCGGCAACTGCACCGGAGCCGGGTGCGGGGTCGGCAGGGGCTCGCGCCAGTGGGGCAGCAAGCCGAGGGCGCTGGTCCAGCCCCGTTGCAGCTCGGGGGCGACCCGCGCCATCAGGGCGATGGGGTTGAGCAGGGTCGCCAGCCACTGGCGCAGGGCCGGATCCTGCAGGACGGGGGATCTGTCGTCCTGCAGCAGGAAGTAGCAGCCAGACTCGAGCTCGGACTCGCCGCGCATGGTGCCGAGCTCGGGGTTGTCATGGCCAAGCTGCAGGTGGCTCTCCAGCCGCTCCGCCAGCTCGGGCAACATCCAGATGTCGATCTCGTCGAGCAGGGCGCGCAGGCCGAAGTAGTCGTCGAAGGCACTGAGGCACAGGTGCAGAGGATCGTTGGTGGTCACCTGGTAGGGGCCCGTGCCCACGGGTTGCAGGGCAAAGCCCGGTTCCCCCTTCAGCTCCCGGGGCAGCACGGCCGCCACCGGTTCGGCCAGCAGGTGGAGCAACCAGGGATCCGGGCTGTCGAGATGCAAGTCCAGGGTTCGTGGCCAGGGGCTCTCCAGCCGCACGAGATGGGCGAACAGCGGCCGCTCGCGCAGGGCCAGCAGGCTCTCCATCACGTCCTCCACCCCCAGCTCGCGGCCGTGGTGAAAGCGCACCGCCGGCCGCAGATAGAAGCGCCAGTGGCAGGGGCCGAGCCGCTCCCAGTGGTGGGCGAGATCCCCCTCGATTTCCCCATTTTCCTCATTTCGCCTAGTCAGGCCGTTGAAGATTTGGCGGCTCAGGTGGATTTCGGAGCGGCGCAAGGGATCCGTGGGCAGCAGCCGGGGCAGCGGGCGGTAGTAGGGCACCCGCAGGATCTGGCGCCCCGCCCGGGTGGCCTGGCCGAGCTGCTCGATGAGCAGCGGGGTGAGCAAGTCCAGCCGCCCCTCCGCCACCCGCACCGCCTGGGTCAGCAGCCCCTGTTGCAGCAGATCCCGCAGTCGGCGCCGGGTCAGGTTCTCCTGGTTGTCGAGCAGAGTCAGCCGGGAGCGGCGCCCCCGCCCCGCCTCGGCGGACCAGCTGAGCCAGCCCTGATCCTGCATGCGGCGCAGCAACAGACGGGCGTTGCGCGGGGTGCAGCACAGCAATTCGGCCACCTCGGCGAGGCTGAGATCTCGCTCGTCGGCACCCAGCTGTTGGGCGAGTCGTTGAAATTGCTGATGGAGGCGACCGGTCGGCATAAAAGAGGAAATCCTTGGTAGAGAAGTCGTCAGTTTTTACTTCCTCATTTTAGCTCAATACTGTTGTCGAACATGAGCACAACCTCACAGGAGCACCATCATGAGCCAAGCATCTTCCCCCAAACCGAGCCAGATCCAGCAAACCCTGCGCCGTTACTTCCAGCGGATCCTGCCCCGCCCGTTGCCGTCAGTCGAGGATCCCATGGCCCAGCTCAACCGCCTGATGCAGTGGGACATGCACCAGATAGACGACAGGGAGTATCGCCGCCGCCTCTGATTGGGCCAGGACTCCGGGCAGGGAAGGGCGCCGCAGGATCACTGCAAGCCCCTGACAATGCTTTGCCGGATTGGGTGGTTTACATCGGCGTAGGGCCTGCTAGATTGGACGTCTATCCATCCATAATGGCGACGACGTCCAACAAGGAGTGTGTGATGAAAGATGCGACCCTGGCCCTGCACCACGGCTTTTCCCACGATCCCGCCACCAAGGCTGTGGCCGTGCCCATCTACCAGACGGTGGCCTACGAGTTCGACAGCGCCCAGCACGGGGCGGATCTGTTCAACCTGGCGGTGCCTGGCAACATCTACACCCGCATCATGAATCCCACCAACGACGTGCTGGAACAACGGATGGCCGCCCTCGAGGGGGGCATCGCCGGGCTGGTGGTCTCGGCGGGTTCCGCCGCCATCACCTACGCCATCCAGGCGCTGACCGCCGCCGGCGACAATATCGTCTCCACCCCCCAGCTCTATGGCGGCACCTACACATTGTTCGCCCACATGCTGCCGAGCTTCGGGGTCGAGGTGCGCTTCGCCGCGGATGACAGCGCCGAGGCCATCGCCGCCCTCATCGACGACAAGACCAAGGCGGTCTATTGCGAGAGCATCGGCAACCCGGCGGGCAACATCGTCGATCTGGCGGCCTTCGCCAAGGTGGCCCACGCCCGCGGCGTGCCGCTCATCGTCGACAATACCGTCGCCACCCCTGTGCTGTGCAAACCCATCGAACACGGCGCCGACATAGTGGTGCACAGCCTCACCAAGTACGTGGGCGGCCACGGCAACTCCCTCGGCGGTGTCATCGTCGACTCGGGCAAGTTCCCCTGGGCGGATCACCCCGCGCGCTTCCCCCAACTCACCCAGCCGGAGCCCTCCTACCACGGGGTTGTCTATACGGAAGCCTTCGGCCCGGCGGCCTTCATCGGCCGGGTGCGCACAGTGCCCCTGCGCAACACAGGGGCGGCGCTGGCCCCCATGAACGCCTTCCTGCTGCTGCAGGGGCTGGAAACTCTGAGCCTGCGCATGGAGCGCCACGTGGACAACGCCCTGCGGGTCGCCCATCACCTTAAAGGTCACCCCAAGGTGGCCTGGGTCAGCTACGCCGGCCTGCCGGGCCATCCCCACTACCCGCTGGCGGAGAAGTACATGGGCGGCCGCCCCTCGGCCATCCTCTCCTTCGGTCTGAAGGAAGGGTATGAGGCCGGGGTCCGCTTCTACGACGCCCTCAAGATCTTCAAGCGGCTGGTCAATATCGGCGACGCCAAGTCCCTGGCCTGCCACCCCGCCTCCACCACCCACCGCCAGCTGAGCGAGGCGGAGCAAGCCAGGGCCGGGGTCAAGCCGGAGATGATCCGGCTGTCGGTGGGGATCGAAGCCATCGAGGACATACTGGCGGATCTGGATCAGGCGCTGGAGGCCTGAGTCAGCACAGAGCGGGCATCTGCCCGCTCTTTTTTGCCTGCCGATGAACCAGTCACCACGCCAGCGCGTATCAGCCGTTTCCGCCACCCATTGAGGTTCCCATGATAGTCCTGCACCACCTGAACAAGTCCCGCTCCCAACGCATCATCTGGCTGCTCGAAGAGCTGGGCCTGCCCTACCAGATCAAGGCCTACCAGCGCAACGCCACCAGCTTCCTGGCGCCCCCCGAGCTCAAGGCCATCCACCCCCTCGGCAAGTCACCCGTCATCGAGTTCGACGGCCGGGTGCTGGCGGAGTCCGGCGCCATCACCGAGTACCTGATCGCCCGCCACGCCCCGGAGCGGCTGGCGCCAGCCACCGACAGCCCCGACTACCCCGAGTACCTGCAATGGATCCACTTCGCCGAAAGCTCCGGCATCTTGCCGCTGCTGCTGGACATGTTCGTGCGCAAGGATGGCAGCCCGATGCGCTTCCTGCCGGGTTACGCCAAGGCGGAGTGCGCCAAGGTACTGGGCTATCTCAATGAGGTGCTGGCCAGCCGCCACTATCTGGTGGGGGATCGCCTCTCCGGCGCCGACATCATGAACTCCTTCCTGGTGGATCTGCTGGCCCAGAGCGGTCAGCTGGCCCAGTTCCCGCACCTTAAGAGCTACTGGGAACGCCTTAATACCCATCCGGCCCGCCAGAAGGCGGCCGCCCTGGAGCGCGAGCTGGATCAGAGCGCCTGATCGACTGCCCGTGCCCTGGAATGCAAAACGCCCCGACAATCGGGGCGTTTTGCGTTCAGGCCAGATCCTGAAGATCACAGCGCGTGGGAGAGGATCCTGGCGACCTTGTCCGGATCTATGTCCTGCTGCTCCCCGAGCGAAGTTAGGCCGAAGCGCTTGAGGTTGGAGCACAGAACGCAGGGATCACAGCGCGTGGGAGAGGATCCTGGCGACCTTGTCCGGATCTATGTCCTGCTGCTCCCCGAGCGAAGTCAGGCCGAAGCGCTTGAGGTTGGAGCAGATCGCCGGGATGCTGCTCTCCGTCAGGCCATAGTCGACGAGGCGGGTGCCCACCCCCATCTGCTGGAAGAACTGCTCGGTGCGGATAATCGCCTCCTCGATGCGCAGTGCCCTGTCCTCCCGGCTGGAGTGCCAGACCCGCTCGGCAAACTGGGCCAGCTTCTCCTGCTTCTGGGCGGCCTGCTCCCGCAGCAAGGAGGGCAGCACCACCGCCAGGCTCTGGGCATGATCCAGCCCATAGAGGGCGGTCAGCTGATGGCCGATGGCGTGGGTGGACCAGTCCTGGGGCACCCCACGGCCGATGAGGCCGTTGAGCGCCAGGCTGGCGGCCCACATCAGGTTGGCCCGCACCTGATAGTTGGTGGGCTCCTTCAGCGCCCTGGGCCCGTTGTCCACCAGCACCTGCAGCAAGCCTTCCGCCAGCCTGTCCTGCACCTCGCCACCCACCGGGAAGGTGAGGTACTGCTCGATGATGTGGACGAAGGCATCCACCACCCCATTGCCAATCTGGCGCGTCGGCAGGCTGTAAGTGGTGGTGGGATCCAGCACCGCAAATTGCGGCAGCACCTGCGGGCTCATGAAGGAGAGCTTGGCATCCCCCCGGCTCACCACGGCGGCGGGATTGCTCTCGGAGCCGGTGGCGGGCAGGGTCAGCACGCAGCCAAGGGGCAGCGCCGCCTTGACCGGCGTCTTGTGCAGCAGCAGGTCCCAGGGATCCTCCCCCTCGAAACAGGCGGCGGCGGCCACGAACTTGGTGCCATCCACTACAGAGCCACCACCGACCGCCAGCAGGAAGTCGATGCGCTCGCGCTTCACCAGGGCCACCGCCTCCATCAGCTGATCGTATTGGGGGTTGGCGCCGATACCGGGGAACTCCTGCCAATCCAGGCCAGCCAGGGCGTCACACAGCTGCTGATAGACCCCGTTTGTCTTGATGCTGCCACCGCCGTAGAGCACCAGCAGGCGACTGCCGCTCGGGATAAGCTCCGGCAGGCTGGCTATCTGGCCCTCCCCGAAACAGATGCGGGTGGGATTGGCATATTGGAAGTTGTACACGGCAGAGCCCTCGGTTGAATGCATGCAGAAGGATTGTGCGCCCGCACTCGCGGGAGGTCAAAAAACGGGAGCGGGCTACCAAAATGGGGTGGTCAGGCATTCGGTATGAGGTTCTCGGGTGTGACTTTGCTATGGTGTCACTGGGAGGAGGCGGCACAGCCCCTCCCCATCATCATGGCGCCAACGCCGTTTCGCCATCGAGGCGCCTCTGACGAGGTGCCATCTCCCAGCCACAGGGTCTCAATTATGAAACTGAAACACGCATGGATCGCCGGTCTGCTCAGCCTCTCCCCCACCGCCCTGGTGTACGCCGCCGAGGTGGCCACCAATGTGGCGATCGCCCCCGGCCAGGCCAGCCTGGCGGAAGAGGTGACGGCCAAGGCGACCATCACCGCCATCGACACCGCGACCCGCAAGGTCAGCCTGAAGAATGCCGAAGGCCAGGTCTTCGATATCGTCGCCGGCGACGAGGTGACCAATCTGCAGAACCTCAAGGTGGGGGACGAGGTGGCGCTGCGCTACCTGCAACTGCTGGATCTGGAGCTGCTCAAGGGCACCGCCGGGGTGAGAAAACGGGTAGTGGAGGTCGAGGGGAGCAAGGCCGCCGCGGGGGATAAACCGGGCGCCGGAGCCGGCATGCAGGTGATCATCTATGCGGACGTCATCGACGTCGACAAGGCGCAGCAGAGCATCAGGGTCAAGGGCGTGGACAAGACCCTCACCCTCAAGGTGAAGGATCCGGCGCAGTTCGCCCTGATCGCCAAGGGGGATCAGATCAAGGCGGTCCAGACCACCGCCATCGGCATCGGAATAGTGCCGGAACAGAAATAAGGCCCTCGCCCTTCAACATCCACAGGGAGGGCCAGCCCTCCCTGCTTCGTCCCCCTGCCTTGCCACTCTCTCGCCAGCCCCAGGGGCAATCCCTTGCCTCCATGACGTTCAAGATTGCCGTTTGGGCCTGACTCGCGGCGCTAGGCGATCTTCTCTTCCGATTTCTTGCCGGTGAGCTTGTCCATGGCCGCCTTGAGCATGGCGTCGCGCTGCTCGGTCAGGGCCTTGGTCTGCTGCTCCCGCTCCTCGCTCGACAACTGTTTGTTGTCGGCCACGCTCTTGATCTGACTCTCGAGATCGTCAAATTTCTTGCGATCGAAGCCCAGCGCCTTGTCCACCAGCTGCTGCACCAGCGCATTATTGGCGCCGCCACTCTGGCTCGCGCTCTTGCCGCTCCTGGCCAGATGTTCGTAAGTCAGCACCTGCTGCGCCTTGCCGGTCAGCACCTGGCTGGAGAGGCTGACCTGCTGATCCCAGCCGCCGCCCTGCTGGCTATCGTCGCCGCTGAGGGTCGCCAGGGCACGGCTATAGGATGCACTCTGGGCGAGTTGCTGGGTGTAGGGTTTGATATCCATGGGGACTCCAAGCTGCCGGCCGAGCCGGAAATCGGGGACAGACTCCCCGCCATGGTCAGGGCTCAGCAAGTAGCAGGCCAACTTGTCAGCACACTCCCGCCGACTTCCCCATCATTATTCTGCCTCTGCACCCAGCAACCACAGATGCCACCAACCATCTTTTCTTTTGCCGAACTAAACACAGGAATGAACGGTAGATCACAAAATAAACAACCATGGAGGCATACCATGCCAGCGCACAATCTGGTCAGGACGCAGTATTGTGGATGATATGTTTGAAATATCAATAACATGCAGACCCATTCTTCGGCATCAATGCAGTGCCGCACCCGGCCTGCGGCGATCCGCCTCTCATCCCCTCCCCTGACTCACACTCACCTCACAGCTTCAGGCACAATAATGAAAAAACACACCTTGAGTCTCCTCTCCGCTACCCTGCTCAGCCTGCTTGGCACCAGTGCCGACGCCTGCACCGGCCTCATCGTCGGCAAGGGCGCCAGCGCGGATGGCAGCATCATGATCGCCAGAAACGAAGACTTCGGCATCAACAACTGGAACAAGTACCTCGCCTTCCACCCGGCCCAGCAGAACGAGGGCAAGCTATGGAAACTGGGCAATGGCCTGGAGGTACCCATGCCCAAGGCCTTCCTCGCCTACTCCTCCATCCGTGACTGGGATGCCGCCACCAGCGATCCCGCCGGCAAGTATTACGAGGAGCGCGGCATCAACGAGTACAACGTCGCCCTCTCCGCCACCACCAGTGCCGAGGTCAACGACAAGGCCCAGAAAGCGGATCCGCTGATCGAAAAAGGGATCATAGAAGCCATCATCCCCACCCTGATCCTGCCCCAGGCCAAGAGCGCGAAAGAGGGGGTCGAGCTGCTCGGCCACTATGTGGAGACCCATGGCGCCGGGGAGGGCAATAGCCTCTATCTGGCGGACGTGAACGAGGCCTGGTTGATGGAGATAGGCTCTGGCCACCACTGGATAGCGGTGCGGGTGCCGGACGACAGCTACGCCATGGTCGCCAACGGCCTGCGCATCCACGGGGTGAACCTGGACGACAGCCAGGTGTTGCACTCCCCCAAGCTGCTGGAGTTCGTGCGTGAGCACAAGCTGCTGGATAACGCCGACCCCAAGGACTTCAACTTCGCCAAGGCGTTCGGGGTCATCGCCGATCCCTACAACGTGGACAGGGAGTGGCTCGGCCAGCAACTGCTGAGCGCCTCCCACAAGCAGCCCACCCGCCAGGCGCAGTACCCGCTGTTCATGAAACCGGATGCCCCCATCACGGTGCCGGACGTGACCAAACTGCTCAGCGCCACCTATGAGGGCACGGCGCTGGCGGACAAGGCGGAGCGGCCCATTCGCATCGACAGGCAGCTCGAGTCCCACATCATCCAGCTGCGCAAGGAGATGCCCAAGGAGTTGCAGGGCCTCATCTGGCAGAGCTACGGCGTGCTGGCCGAGTCGGTGATGGTACCGCTCTACCACAGCCTGGAAACCTACCCCCTGCCCTATCGCAGCGGCAGTGACAGCTACTCGGATGATTCCGCCTACTGGCAGTTCCGCAGCCTGACCGCGCTGGCCAACACCAATCCGGACAAGTACCTGCCGCTGCTGCGCGGGGTCTGGGGCAAGCAGAGCGAGAAGTTCTACAAGGAGGTGGCGGTACTGGACAAGACCCTCAAGCAGACCTACGCCAGCGACAAGGCCACGGCGCTGCAACTGGCGGCCGACTACTCCTACGGTCAGCTGGAGCAGAACTATCAGCTGGCGAAAGAGCTGCGCTACAAGCTGATGACGGATCTCACCAAGAGCACTGAGAAGAAATACTCGGAGGAGGAGTTCAAGAAGATCATGAGCCTGTAGGGCCCATCAAAACAAAGAGGCACCCCGGGGTGCCTCTTCTCGTTTCGGCAGGGCGCAGAACTCAGCGACGGCTGATATTGAGCGGGCCGAAGGTCTGGGCCACCGGCATGATCTCGATGCTGTTGATGTTGACGTGGGCGGGCTGCTGGCTGACCCAGAGCACTGTGTTGGCGATGTCTTCCGGCTGGATCGCCTGCACCCCCTGATAGACGGTGGCCGCCTTGGCGTCGTCCCCATGGAAGCGCACGTTGGAGAACTCGGTGCCGCCGCACAGGCCCGGCTCCAGGTTGGTGACGCGCACCGCGCTGCCCGCCAGATCGGCCCGCAGGTTCAGGCTGAACTGCTTCACGAACGCCTTGGTAGCGCCGTAGACGTTGCCGCCCGGGTAGGGGTAGGTGCCGGCGATGGAACCGATGTTGATCACGTGACCGCGATTGCGTTCGACCATGCCCGGCAGCAGCAGGCGGGTGAGCAGGGTCAGACCGCTGACGTTGGTGGCGATCATCTGCTCCCAGTCCTCCAGATCCGCCTTGTGGGCGGGCTCGAGCCCGAGCGCCAGGCCGGCGTTGTTGACCAGCAGATCCACCTCTTGCCACGCAGCCGGCAGGCCCTCGATGGCGGCCTTGGTGGCGGCCTTGTCCTGCACGTCGAACACCAGCGGCAGGAAGCCGGCGCCCAGCTCCTCGGCCAGGGCGGCCAGCCGCTCGGCGCGTCGACCCGTGCCTATCACCCGGTAGCCCGCGCTCACCAGCAGGCGACTGATCGCCTCACCGAAGCCGGACGAGGCACCCGTTACCATTGCAATCATCTGAACCTCCATTATCTACACCGCCATAGTTATCTATCTTGTTGAAACGAAATGCATTCACTCATGAGCCCGCGCCCTCGTCGCCGGCGACCAGCGGCAGCACCAGACGGTGCGCATGCTGGCCCGGCCCATAGTAGTCGGGCAGCCTGAGCTGGGCACGAAATCCCAGCCCCTGATAGAGCGCGAGGGCCTCGGCGTTGGCATCGGCCACCTCAAGTCGGATGGCGCCCCAGCCGGCCGCCCTGCCCTCCGAAATGACCTGCTCCAGCAGGCGGCGGGCCCAGCCCTGGCGGCGCACCGTCCAGCGGATGGCGAGGGTCTGGATCACCAGTCGATCCCAGCCCCTGTGCTCCAGCACGCTGAGATAGCCTAGCAGCTGTTCCTTGTCGTCTTGCAGCAGCAGGGTGCGGCCCTTGGCCTGATTCAGCAGATAGTGCCAGCGGCTGCGGCCGAAGGCGACTTCGGGGGGAAAACAGTAGCGCTCAAGCCTGACGATGGCGCCCACATCATCGGCTCGGGCCGTGCGCACGGTCAACACGGGGTGTCCTCATTCGGTTATTTATCCTCAGCACCAACAATGCGACTTGTATCACAGGTTACCAAGGCAGAATATTAGGCACTGTAACCTCTTGTTTCCCCTCGCGCCATTGTCGTGCTTGTCGGTGCATCGAAGCCCACTGGGGATACTGCCGTCCTGGCAGTCTGATCCGTGGAGCCAACAATATGAGTACTTATGTCATCGTCGAGGAGCCGGGCGACTGGCCCTGCCATGCCGATTATCTGCTGACCGCCCGCACCTATCTGCAGCACGGCCTGCCCACCACCGGGGGCCGCCCCCGCATCATCAACCTGTGCCGCTCGCTGGAGCACCTGAGCGCCGGTTATTACTGCTCCCTGCTGGCCCAGGCCCGCAGCCACCACTGCCTGCCGGGCTTGCAGGCCATCAGCGTGCTGCAACCCCAGCAGCCGCCCGCCAAGCTGTGGCGCAAGCTGCAGGGCTGGCTGGCCCGCCAGAGCGAGGACAGGATCCGGGTGCGCGCCATCTTCGGCCAGTGCGAGCAGAACGAGCTGGCGGGGCTGGCCCGCTACTACTACGGCCTGAGCCAGCTGCCGCTGCAAGAGTTGACCCTCAAGCGCGGCCGCCACGGCTGGTCGGTGCGCCGGCAGCAGAGCCTCTCCCCGCAGGATCTGAGCCCGCGCGAGCGGGAGCTGATGCTGCAACACGCCCAAGCGCTGGTCGGCGCGGGGGACGAGGAGCAGGCCGCCCCCCTCTATCAGCTCGCCATCCTGGTGGATCCCGATGACGGCCGCGCCAGCAGCGATGCCCTGGCCCTGACACGTTTCATCGAGGCCGCCGCCGCCCAGGGGATCCGGGCCGAGATCCTGGCACCCTCCGCCATCGAGCGGCTGCCGGAATTCGACAGCCTCTGGCTGCGCGCCGAGACGGCGGTCGGCCACTACACCTTCGAGTTCGCCCGCAGCGCCGAGCAGCTCAAGATGCCGGTCATCGACAGCTCCCGCGCCATCCTCGCCTGCAGCAACAAGCTCTATCTCTACGAGCTGATGGTGCGCAGCGGCGTGCCCATGCCGCCGACCATGGTGGTGACCCGCCGTGGCCGCCACCACACCGGCGAGCTGGTGCAACGGCTCGGGCTGCCGCTGATGGTGAAGGTGCCCGATGGCGCCCAGGGCCGGGATCTTGCCATGGCCAGCGACGAGCAGCAGCTCGCCCGCCTGCTGGACGAGGGCCTTGGTCGCTCCGCCCTGCTGCTGGTGCAGAGCCGGATCCCCGCCGAATTCGACTGGCGCATCGGCTTTCTCGACGGCTCGCCCTTGTTCGCCTGCCGCCGCTTCCGCCCGGAGCCCGGCAACCGCATTCGCCGCCGCAAACACCCCCTCGACATGAGCCGGATCGAGGCGTTGCCCCTGAACGAGGTGCCGGAGCGGGTGCTGCAGACCGCCCGCCGCGCCGTCCATCAGCTCGGCAACGGCCTGTTCGGGGTGGACCTGCGCCAGCAGGGGCAAGGCTGCGTGCTGCTGGAAATCATCGACAATCCCTGGATACGTGGCGATATTGAAGACAGGGAGGCGAAGGACCTCTACGAGCGCCTGGCCAGGGCCTTCCGGCAGCGGCTGGAGAACCGGGGGCAGGGCGCGGCAGGATAACAAGCAGCGATTGCAGAGGTGGTTATGATGACAACGCAGTGGTGGGACATAGCGCCCCTTGGCTGGGAGAACATCCTGGTCTGTCTGGTGTGTGGCACCCTGGTGGGGCTGGAGCGGCAACTGCGCGGCAAGCCGGTCGGCATTCGCACCTCCTCCCTCATCATCCTCGGGACTTACTGCTTCCTCGCTCTCGGGTCCGTGGTCAGCCCCCAGAGCGCGGATCAGGCGCGGGTGCTTGGCCAGCTCATCACCGGGGTCGGTTTTCTCGGCGCCGGGGTCATGATGACCCGGGATGGCCACGTGCTGGGGGTCACCTCGGCCGCCACCATCTGGATGCTGGCGGCCCTCGGCGCCCTGATCGGCATGGGCATGCTGCACCAGGCGCTGCTGCTCACCGGCGTCACCCTGGCCATCCTGGTGGGGGTGGATTACCTGGAGACCAGCTTCAAGAGCCTGCGCCGCGGCGTGCACAACCGGCTGGAACACTGGCGCAACGGCAACGAGCGCGGCGTGCAGGCCCGCCCCCGTCAGGAGGAGCTCGGTGGCGGCCTCGAGAAGTGACCCTACCGCCAGCTGGCAACAAAAAGGGCTCCCGCGGGAGCCCTTTTGCTGTTTGCCGTCTTATTGCAGCAGCAGGAAACGGCCGCTGAGGGGCGGCAGGTCCACCGTCACTGTGCTGCCCCCCATCGCCAGGCTCTCGCCGCTCTGCAGATCCAGCAAGGCGCTGCCGCTGCGCAGCTTGCCAACCGGCAGGCTGTAGCTCTGGGGCATGGTGGAGACGTTGAGCAGGTAGACGATCTGCTCCCCTTTCGTCTGCTTGATGTCGCCGTAGATGCTGCCGTCGGCCACCAGCTTGACCCGCTCCCCCTGATAGAGCGCGGGGTGCTTGGCCCGCAGGCCCAGCAAGGTGCTCAGCCACTGCTTGAGCTCGGCCTGCTCGCTGCTCGCCACGAAGCCGGCGACACCGGGTACCTTGCCGTCGCTGCGGGCCACGTGATCGTCGCACAATCCCTGGGCCGCACAGTTATCGGTCACCTGCTTGGCGAAGCCCGGCACCTCGTCCCCGAACTCCTCGCCGTAATAGAGGGTGATGGGACCGGAGCGGGCCGCCAGGAAGCTGAAGGCCGCCTTGTGGCGCTGCCAGTAATCCGCCGGGTTGAAGTTGCCGCGCTGGACCAGATCGCCGAAGCGCACCAGATCGTGGTTGCCCAGCATCAGGTTCGGCATGGCGTGGTTGGGATAGTTTTCCACCTTGTTCCAGCTGGCATCGAGCACGCTGGCCCCCTGCCCGCCCTTGCCGGACTCCTCCACCGCCAGCGCCTGCATCAGGCCATAGCGCAACGGGAAGTCGAACGCCGAGGGCAGCGCCGGATTGTCGCTCGGGCCATAGGCCTCGTTGCGGATGTCGTCAGCCCCCTTCCACACTTCCCCCACCAGGTAGCCGAGCGTGCCCCACTGCTGGCCTGCCGCCTTGCGCGCCGCGCTCGCCTGCTCCACCTCGGTGCGAATGGCGCGCCAGTCATCCAGCCCCAGCTGATAGGCCTGATCGAGGCGCCAGCCGTCGATGCCGTACTGCTCGACCCAGTAGCGTGCCACCTCCTTGAAGTAGGCCAGGCTCTCCGGCTTGCCGTAGTCCACCAGCTGGCCCGGATAGCCGGCGCCGCCGCTCTTGAGGGCGGGCAGCCGTCCCTCGGGCGACGGCTTGCTCACCCCCACCTTGTTGACGTGGCCGAACACACCGTCGAGGAAGACGTAGAGACCGCGTTTGTGCGCCTCCTCCACCAGGGTCTTGAGTTTGGCGTTGCTGCCGAAGTTGGGGTCGACGTTGAAGAAGTCGCAGGCGAAGTAGCCGGTGGCGTCCAGCCTGTCGTCCCCGGCCTGGCCGGCGCAGGAGTCGAACACCGGGGTCAGCCAGATGGCGTTGACGTTGAGGCTCTTGATGTGGTCCAGGCTGTCGATGATCCCCTGCAGATCGCCGTTGTGCTGGGAAGGACCGTAGCCAACCCCGTAGTTGGCGGCGCCATCTCCGTCGACGAAGGACTCCACCATCAGCTGATAGGTTCGCAGGTTGCAGGCGGGCTGATCGGCGCCATAGCAGGCGCGGCTGGCCGTCGCCACCGGTGGCTGAGTGACCGGCGGATTGACCACGGGGGGCTGGGGCTCGGTGCTGGATCCACCGCCCCCGCTGCCGCAGGCCGACAAGAACAAGGCAGCCCCGAGCAGGCCACCGTAGCGCAACGTTCCCTGTTTCATTGTTATCTTCCCGCTGTGGAGGTACAGGCGCAGGGTGCGCCTTACTGGGGTCATGATAACCAGCGGAAAAAAACGGGTCTGTGACTGAAAACGTTATCTGGCTCAGTGGGTTAGCCAGCCATTCTCAGTGTGGATTGCGCTCGTTGAAGGCGCTGCGCTCGTCGACGGCCTTGATCAGGTGGTAGACCTCCTGGGCGGCCAGCATGCAGCCTCCCGGCCACTCCAGCTGATGGCGACGATTGATGAAGACCCGGGCGAAGCGACGCTCCGAGTCGATGGCGGCAAACAGCGGTTGATCCCGCCAAGGGGCCAGATCCAGCGCCCCCGTGGTGCCATCCGAGAGCACCACGAACAGGCACCACCCCTGCAAATACTCGACATCGAGAAAGACCGGCATGATAGCGGCTCCGATTGAGAGACTCCCGCGCCATTATAGGCACGCCCCCTTCCCCGCTTTGCAGTGGGGATCACACTTCTTCCAGCCGTTTATCTCGTACTGGTCCGAGGACTCCGTCACAATGAGGCCATTGCAGCGGCGGTGTCTGCGTCTTTTTCCTGTCCCGTACGCAACCTTTTCCAGGCCCCATGGTCATATCCCTGCAACATAAAAAAATGCCCGAGGACGGGCATAAAAAATCAGGCTTTTATCAGGAAAAACAATGACAAAAATAAGGAATTGGCTGGGTCCATTTTGGCCCATTGCCATCTTTTCGGTGATCGCGCTACTCAGCCTCACCGCCAGCCGGGCAGCCCTCGGACTCTGGCAACAGGAGCGCGTCGACGCCGTCGCCGGCTGGTCACAGATGCTGCTGCAGGGATTGCGCGTCGACGTCGCCACCCTCTGCTGGCTGTGGGGCGTCCCCGCGGTCTTCACCCTGCTGCTGGCAGGCCCTCACGCCCTCGGCCGGGCCTGGCTCATGCTGATCCGGGTCTGGCTGACCCTGGGGCTCTGGCTGATGCTGTTCCTGGAGATCTCTACCCCCTCCTTCGTCACCGAATACGGGGTGCGCCCCAACCGCCTCTACATCGAATACCTCATCTACCCGAAAGAGGTGCTCGCCATGCTGTGGGCCGGTCGCAAGGGGGAGCTGCTGCTGGCCCTGGTGTTCAGCACTGCGGTGCTGGGCGGCGGCTGGTGGCTCAGCGGCCGTTTGATGCGCGGACTCAGCTTCCCCCGCTGGTACCTGAGGCCCGTCTTCGCCCTGCTGATCCTGGCCATCGGTTTCCTCGGCGCCCGCTCCAGCCTGGGGCACAGAGCCCTCAACCCCGCCATGGTGGCCTTTGCCAGCGATCCCCTGATCAATGCCCTGGTGGTCAACTCCTCCTACTCCCTGTTCTTCGCCATCAAGCAGATGGGGGCCGAGGAGCACGCCGGGGAGTTCTATGGTGAGTTGCCAAGGGAGCGGATCCTGGCACTGGTGCGCCAGGAGAGCGGCCGCCCCGACCAGGACTTCAGCTCGGAGGCCTTGCCGAGCCAGACCTTCAACGAGGCCAGCTACGGCGGCAAGCCGAAGAACCTGGTGATCCTGCTGCAGGAGAGCCTGGGGGCCCAGTTCGTCGGCTCCCTCGGTGGCCTGCCACTCACCCCCCACATAGATGCGCTGTCGAAGGAGGGTTGGACCTTCAACCAGCTCTATGCCACCGGCACCCGCTCGGTGCGCGGCATCGAGGCCGTGCTGACCGGCTTCACCCCGACCCCGGCCCAGGCCGTGGTCAAGCTCGGCAAGAGCCAGACCAACTTTTTCACCATCGCGGACCTGCTGAAGCAACGGGGCTACAGCACCAGCTTCATCTACGGCGGCGAGAGCCATTTCGACAACATGCGCAGCTTCTTCCTCGGCAACGGCTTCAGCCACATCGTCGAGCAGAAGGACTTCGAGAACCCGGTGTTCGAAGGCTCCTGGGGCGCCTCGGACGAGGATCTGATGGCCAAGGCGGACGAGACCTTCCGGGCCCTGAGCAAGGAGGGCAAGCCCTTCTTCAGCCTGGTGTTCAGCTCCAGCAACCACGATCCGTTCGAATTCCCGGACGATCGCATCGCCCTCTATGAGCAGCCCAAGCAGACCCGCAACAACGCCGCCAAGTATGCGGATTACGCCGTCGGTGAATTCTTCAAGAAGGCCCGCCAATCGGACTACTGGAAAGACACCCTGTTCCTGGTCATCGCCGATCACGACAGCCGGGTCGGCGGCGCCAGCCTGGTACCCATCCCCCGCTTCCACATCCCCGGCGTCATCGTCGGCGAGGGGATAAAGCCCCGCCAGGACGAGCGCGTCGTGAGCCAGATCGACATGGCGCCGACCCTGCTCTCCCTGATGGGGATAAGCGCCGACTACCCCATGCTCGGCAAGGATCTGACCCGGATGCCGGACGACTGGCCGGGGCGCGCCATCATGCAGTACGACAAGAACTTCGCCCTGATGCGGGGCAAGGACGTGGTGATACTGCAGCCGGAGCGGCCAGCTGAGGGTTATGTCTACGATGCCGTCCGCCAGCAGCTGCGCCCGGCACCCCAGCCGGACGAGATAAAGGAGATGGCGCTGGGACTGGTGCTCTGGGGCAGCCTCGCCTACCAGCAGGGGCTCTACCAGACGGCGCCTGACAGTCGACTCGTGCTGAACTGATGAGATTCCACAGACAAAAAAACCGCCGAATGGCGGTTTTTTTCTGGTCTCTGCTGCTCAAGGCTGGGTAAAGCAGGGCAAGGAACGGCTGAATCTGTGCTCGAACACCAGGGAGGTCTCGAGGTGCACCACCTCTTCGCGCGAGGTGAAGTGATCGAACACGAAGTTGCGCAGGTGCTCGGTGTCGGCGACGCAGAGGTGCACCAGAAAATCGTCCTTGCCCCCCATGTGGAACAGGCTGATCACCTCGGGCAGGGCCAGGATGGCATCGCGGAACGCATCGATGATCTGACGGCTGTGGCGCGCCAGCTGCAGGGAGACCATGGCCTGGATGTGGCCGCCCAGCGCCTGATAATCCACCTCGCAGTGCGCTCCCTTGAGCACCCCGTCCTGTTGCAGCTTGCGTACCCGCTCCAGGCAGGTGGATGGCGCCACCCCGACCAGGGCCGCCAGATCCTTGTTGGTCATACCCGCATCGCGAAACAGATGGGCCAGGATATCCAAGTCCAGTTGATCCAGGTTTCTCATCTCTACTCCTTGCTCGCTCAATTTTTTTAGACTCTGCCCGTAAACCGGGCCGAACACAACGCAGATTGACATCCTGAGCCGGGCCTCTATGCTCTGCCCCGCTCAGGTACGGCGCCAATGAGCTCATTTGACACCAAACAGGCCCCCCACAAGGATCCCCATGCACCCTTCTCACCCCTTCTGGAGCCTGGAGGTCCCCCGCCTCGACGGGCAGTTGCTGCTCACCCCCTGCCCCGGCACCCAGCACGTGCCCATGCCGCACGCTCTCAGCCAGTTGCAACTGGCCGGTGCCCACGCCCTGATCACCCTGATGACGGGTGACGAGCTGGCCGCGTGCGCGCTGACACGGCTTGGCAAGCAGGTGGAGGCCAGGGGCATGGGCTGGTTTCATCTGCCCATCCTGGACGACGAGGCCCCCGATGCCGATTTCGAGCTAGCCTGGCAGCAGGCGTTGCCGCAGCTGATCGCGCTACTGCGGGACGGCAAGCAGCTGGCCATTCACTGCCGTGGGGGAAGCGGTCGCACCGGGCTGGTCGCCGCCCTCCTGCTGATGACGCTGGGTCAGCCACAGCGGGAGGCCATGGCCGCCATCCGGGCCCGTCGGCCCAACGCCTTCACCCTGGCTTGCCACCGCCACTGGCTGGATAGCCAGGCGGCGCGGCTGCAGGCCGACTAAGAGGGAGCCTTGGGCTGCGGGTAAGCGAACACCTTGCCGATGCCCTCCAGCTCACTGTCAGTGAGTTGGCTCGATGACATCTATGCCTTGGGCTGCTCGTAGGTGAACACCTTGCCGATGTCCTCCACCCAACTGCTAGTGAGCTGTCCCGATAGCACCTATGCCTTGGGCTGCTCGTAGGTGAACACCTTGCCGATGTCTTCCAACCGGTAGCTGGTGAGCTGGTAGACGTAGTAGTTGAGCCAGTTGGAGAACAGCAGATGGCCATGACTGCGCCAGCTGGCCCGCGGCGTCTGGCCGGGATCGTTGTCCGGGTAGTAGTTGACCGGGATGACGGGGGTGAGCCCGGCCGCCAGATCACGCTGATATTCCCCGTCCAGGGTCAAGGCATCGTATTCGGGATGGCCGGTGACGAACACCTGGCGGCAATCCTTGGTCGCCGCCAGATAGACCCCCGCCTCCTCTGACTCGGCGAAGATCTGCAGATCGGTGTGGGCGCGGATGAGATCCCCGTCGAACGCCGCATAGCGGGAGTGGGGGGCGACGAACTCGTCGTCGAAACCCCGCAGCAGCGCCTCGTGCTCATCGAGGCGATGGTGGCGATAGACCCCTGACAGCTTCTCGCCGTGGGTCTGTTTCTCCATGCCATACAAGGCCTTGAGCGCCGCCTGCACGGCCCAGCACAGGAACAGGGTCGAGGTCACATGCTGATGGGACCACTCGATGATCTCGACGATACGCGGCCAGTAGACCACCTCTTCGAACTCCACCAGCCCGAGTGGCGCCCCCGTGATGATCATGCCGTCGTAGTTGTTGCCACGCACCTGCTCGAAGTCGTGATAGAAGTTCTCCAGGTGCGCCTGGGGCGTGTTCTTCGACTCCCGATCGTCGATGCGCAGCAGATCCACGTCCACCTGCAGCGGCGAGTTGGAGAGCATCCGCATCAGCTGGATCTCGGTCTCGATCTTCTTGGGCATCAGGTTGAGGATGAGCACCCGCAGCGGGCGGATGTTCTGGGTGACGGCCCGGGATTCCGTCATCACGAAGATGTTCTCCTGCCCCAGCACTTCGGCGGCGGGCAACTGGTCCGGGATCTTGATCGGCATGCTGACTCCCTGTACTGCATCGGTAAATATGTCTGGACATCTAGAAGCCTATAATAAAGCGCCCAGCCTGTCATCAGTTACCTGTGCATTCGTCCTCCCTCGACGACACTGACAACAAGGGCGCCTGTTGGCGCCCTTGTTGTTACTTGTTTTTGTTCTTGTTGTGGCCCTTGCCAGGGTTGTTGTCCCCATGCACGCTGCTGTTTTCCTTGTTCTTGTTCTTGTTCTTGTTCTTGTTCTTGCCTTTGCCGTCGCACTCCTCATTGCTCATCTTGACGTTGCCTATCTCGACCGTCGAGCAGTTCTCATCGTGCTTGTCTTTCCACTCATCGACGTCATCGCCGTCTACGTTGATGCGCACATCGTTGGAGTTGATCTGCAAGCCAGCCCAGGCGGGGGTGCCTACCAGCAGGGCCAGCAACAAGGCTGCGTGTTTCATGGTCATGACCTTCTTTTTGAACAATTGAACAATTGGTGAGCATTTTACCCCACCTCTGTCATGGAACGTGACTGTTGCCACCGGAATACATGCCCACGCTTAAGCCAGGGTTCACCCTTGTTGCGCCTTGGTTAACAACGAGAGGCTCACCGTGCTGCCAGGACGGAGGGGATGTCGCCAGCGGCCGATGGATATTGCTACAATTGCAACCCCATCGGCGCCTGCCGCCACCCCGTTTCAAGGAGTTTGCATGCGTATCGAGATCATCAGCACCGGTGATGAGATAGTGACCGGCCTGGTGGTGGACACCAATGCCGCCTGGCTCAGCGCCCTGTTGCTGGAGCAGGGCTGGCAGGTGCGCCGCCGGCTCACAGTCGGGGACAACCTCGCGGATCTGAAAGCCGCGTTGCAGGAAAGCGCCAGCCGCGCCGAGGTGGTGCTGGTGTGCGGCGGGCTCGGCCCCACCGCCGACGATCTCACCGCCCTGGCGGCGGCCGAGGCATTTGCCCAGCCGCTGACCCTGTTCCCGGACTGGCTCGCCACTATCGAAGCGCGCTACGCCAGCCGGGGCCGTCCCATGCCGGCGAGCAACGCCAAGCAGGCCTGGCTGCCCCGGGAGTGCGAGATCCTCGACAACCCGGTCGGCACCGCCTGCGGCTTCCTGATCCAGCATCAGGCCAGCCACGGCCTGAGCCAGCTGTTCTTCACCCCGGGCGTGCCGTTCGAATTCAAGCAGATGGTGCGCGAGCAGATCCTGCCACGCCTGAAACGGCTGGCGGGGGATCAGACCGACACCGAGCTGCGCCGCTTCTACAGCTTCGGCATCTCGGAGTCGGCCCTCTCCGACAAGCTGGACGCCACCCCCTGGCCGAGCGGCATCGAGCTTGGCTACCGCTCCTCCATGCCGCTGATCGAGCTCAAACTCATCGGCCATGGGGCGGGTGCCGCCGATATGGAGGCCGCCGAAAGTCGACTGCTGGGGGAGATTTCACCCTGGCTGGTGGGACGGGGAGAGGAGGATCCGGCGCGCCAGATCCTGGCCCTGCTGGGGGATCGCAACCTGACTCTTCGGGAGGGAGAGAGTCGGGGCGCCCTGCTCGGTTTTTGCCACGAGCATCCCCATCTTGAGGCGCACTTCGATGGGCGGCTCCCGAATGAGCTGGCGCAGTTAACCGGCACGGACACAGGGCTGAGCCTGACCATAGGCAGTGCGGGAGCGGACGGGGTGCCGCTGCTGCTGTGCACCGATGGCAAGGGGATTGGTCAGACCCTCAAGGTCAGCCACCCGGATCCACAGAGCGGTCGCAAGATCCTCGCCTTCGCCGCCCTCGACATGCTGCGCCGCCACCTGCTGGGGCTGCCGGTGATCGCCGACTACCTCACCCTCCCCAGAACCGCGCAGCGCCACACTTAAGGCCCTTTATCCCCCTTCCCCTCTCTCACGAGGGGTGCAGCGCTCGGCCTGGACCGAGCGCTGTAACGCCAGACACATTCACCGAGACCCGATAGGCGGGATATCCCCGCGATCAGAGCGCCGTCAGGCGGGCGAGCGCACTGAAGGCCGTCCCGCCATGCACCCAGTAACCGGCCAGCGCCAGGGTCAGCAGACAGAACGCCGTCTCATAGCCACTGCCGCTCTTGAGCGGCAGCCAGGGCAGGCGATAACGCCGGCGCAGCGGCCAGAACAGGGGGATGCCCGCCGGGGTGAGCCAATCCCCGAGCAGATGGCTCAGGTAGCCGATGATGAGCGCATCCTTCACCACCGCCGACAGCGTGCCGGGGGCCTGGAACTGCGCCAGTCCCCAGACCGCGATGCCGACCGCCAGCAGGCTGTGGGTGAAGCCACGGTGGCCGAACAGGCGGGAGAGCGGCCCCGAGATCCAGGGCAGGCGCCGGCCGAGCAGGGAATTGGGGTGGTCGAGATCCGGCAGCAGGGCGCTGGCCAGGGCGACCGGCACCAGCTGCCAGAGGCTGGCATCGGCCAGGGCCGGGGTGAGCTGCAGTTGGTGGGCGAGCAGGGTGCAGGTAACGGAAAACAGCAGGTGGCCTTGGGCGGTCATGGATGGGTTCGATGAAGCAAGAGATGGACGGATGCGGTGCGGGCCCGGCGAGACCGGGCGGCAGATTAGAATCCCTCCCACCGTAATGAGCAAGACGAATGTTGCTCAAACCTCACTTTCACAGTCATTTATTCCACAAAATGCCCATGTCACACATCAATTGCGCCTCATACGGCGCCTAATTCATCGCCAGACAAGGGGGTCGGACGGCCTGAGGGAGCTGGCCGCCCCCCAGGTCAATCCAGGCTCTTCTTGAAACGGTGGGCGGCCAGGGTCAGCATCAGCAGGGTGAAGCCCAGCAGCCAGAGCACGTCCGGCAGCAACTCCGACAGCTCCCCGCCCCGCAGCACCACTCCCCTGATGATCCGCATGAAGTGGGTGGCGGGCAGCACCTCGGCGATCCACTGGGCCGGGGCCGGCATCCCCTCGTAGGGGAACATGAAGCCCGACAACAAGATGGACGGCAGCAGGATAAACACCGTCATCTGCATCGCCTGCAACTGGGTCTGGGCCAGGGTGGAAATGAGCAGCCCCAGGGTCAGGCTGGCGGCGATAAACAGCAGGGTCGCCAGCAACACCTGGCTCAGGGCGCCGTTGATGGGCACCGCGAAGATGAAGTGGCCGAGGCCGAGGATGATGGCGACCTGGATCAGTCCCACCCCTATGTAGGGCAGGATCTTGCCTATCATCAGCTCCATCGAGCCGACCGGGGTGGTGATGAGCAACTCCAGATTGCCGCGCTCCCGTTCGCGCACTATGGCCGCCGAGGTGAACATGATCATGGTCATGGTGAGGATCACCCCGAGCAGGCCGGGCACTATGTTGACCGCCGAGCGGCGGGACGGGTTGAAGTAGAGCACCGTCTCGAAGGTGGGGGGGACAGGCTTGAGATCGGGCTTGAGCACGGTCAGCGGCATGGTGCGCAAGCCGAGCAGAGCCCCCGCTATCATGGTGTCCGAGCCATCCACCAGCCACTGGCCCGCGCTCTCGCCGGTGCTGAGTCGACGGTCCAGATCCGTGGGCAGCACCAGCACGGCCCGCACCTCCCCCCGGGTCAGGGCGGCTTCCGCCTGCTGGATACCGACATAACGCTGCTTGATGCTCACCACCTGGCTCGCCTCCACCGCCTCCGCCAGCAGCCGCCCCGGCACGCTCTGGCTCATGTCCACCAGCCCGGCCGGGATCTGGCGCACATCGCTATTGATGGCGTAGCCAAACAGCAGCAGCTGGATCAGCGGGATCATCACCACCATCCCAAACGTGAGCCTGTCCCGCGCCAACTGCCTTAGCTCCTTCTGGGTGATGGCCCAGAGCCGCCGCAGGCTGTTCATCGGCTCGCTCCTTCGACGTGGATCCGCGGGATCATCACCACCATCCCAAACGTGAGCCTGTCCCGCGCCAGCTGCCTTAGCTCCTTCTGGGTGATGGCCCAGAGCCGTCGCAGACTGTTCATGCCCTTGGCTCCTGACCGGTGCAGCTGACGAAGACGTCTTCCAAGCTAGGCCTGACCAGGGCCATGGCGGCGCCGGCCAGGGCCGGACAGGCCTGCTGCAGCCAGGGCACGGGATCCGCCAGCGACTTGTCCACCAGCACCCGCAGCCGCTGACCGAGCTGGGCGGCGGAGCGTACCGGCGCCAGTTGCAACAGCTGCTGCTTGAGCAGGCGCAGATCCTCCGCCTGCACCTCCACCACCCGGGTATTCATGGCTTCCATCAGAGCCTGGGGCGAGCCCTGAGCCCGCACCTTGCCCGCCTCCATGATGGCGAGCCCGTGGCAACGCTCCGCCTCGTCCATGTAGTGGGTGGTGACCAAGATGGTGGTGCCCCCTTCGCTCAAGTCGAACAGCTTCTCCCAGAAGTCGCGCCTGTTCTGGGGATCCACCGCCGAGGTGGGCTCGTCGAGCAGCAGCAGATCCGGGCGGTGGATCACCGCCGCCGCCAGCGCCAATCGCTGCTTCTGGCCGCCGCTCATGGCCCCGGCCCGGCGCGTCGCCAGCGCCGTCAGCTCATAGGTGGCGAGCAGCTCGTGCAGCCTGGCGGTCAGGGTCCCGCCGCTCATGCCGTGGATGCGGCCCATAAACTCCAGGTTCTCCCAGCCCGTCAGCTCGTCGTAGAGGGAGAACTTCTGGGTCATGTAGCCCATCCGGCGGCGCAGCGCCTCGGCTTGCTTCGGGATGGCGAGCCCCAGCACCTCTATCTCTCCACTGGAAGGGGTGAGCAGGCCGGTCAGCATCCGCAGGGTGGTGGACTTGCCGCAGCCGTTGGGACCGAGAAAACCGTGGATCTGGCCGCCGGGGACGCGCAAATCCAGCCCGTCCACGGCGAGAAAATCGCCGAAGCGGCGGCTAACGCCCTGCGCCCGGATCGCGAACTCATTCATCGCCGGGTTCCGCTTGCAGGGGCAGGCCGCTTGGCAGCGCTTGCGCCGTGGGCAGGTCGATCTCCGCCAGATAGACCAACCGGGCCCTGTCCTGCTCGTTGAGGGCGTAGTAGGGGGTGAAGGCGGGCTCCCTGGAGATCCAGCGCAGCCGCCCGGTCAGGGGCTCGGGCACGCCGTCCACCCGCACCCGGATGGCCTGGCCAATCTGGTAGCTGGCCAGCGCCGTCTCGGGCACATAGACCCGGGCGTAGGGCGCCTGATCCGCCTGGATGGCCGCCAGCACGGCACCGACCGGGACGCGCTCTCCCAGGTTGTAGGGCAGGCTGTCGAGCCGACCGCTGCGGGTCGCGATGATGGTGAGATCCGCCAGCTCCCGCTCGGCCAGTGCCACGTCGGCCCTGGCGGCCGCCAGCTTGGCGCTGGCCTCGTCGATGTCCTCGACCCGCACGCCCCGGCTCAGTTTGTCGAGCTGCTGATGGGCGCCATCCCGTTCGGCCAGGGCGCCGTCACGCTCGGCCCGCGCCTTGTCGAGTTCGGAGGGGCTCTGCAGCTTCTGCGCCACCAGCCGCTCGGTACGTTGGAAGCTGCGTTCCGCCTCCCTGAGGTTGGCCTGCGCCTTGTCGAGGCTGGCGCGGGCGGCGGCGATGTCCTCCGGCCGCTCACCATTGGTCATGCGAGCCAGGGCCGCCCTGGCGCTGGCCTGCTCGGCGCGGGCCCGGGCCAGCACCGCCTGCTGGCGGCGATCGTCCAGCTGCACCAGCAGGCTGCCCTCCTCTACCCGACTCCCCTCTGCCACCGGCAAGGCCCGGACTATCTCGTTGGCGGTGGCGGTCAGCAGCACCCGATCCCGCTCCAGGGTACCCAGCGCCATCCCCTGGTTATCGGGCTGGCAGGCGGTGAGCAGGCTAACCACCAACGGCAGGGAGAGGGGCAGCAGGATCCGCAACAGGGGGGGACGCGACATGGGGTTCCTCGCACAGGCCGTCATCGCATTTCGCCGACGGCCTCACAGATAGGGATGGACACAATGGACATGGCTATCGCCAGCATACCCTCCGTCACGAACAATTTCCTCAGTCCAGCTCACTCATTTGAGTTCAGCTCGTTGACCCGGAAAGAGAAATGCCAGAATACTGCGGTTCAGGGCCGCCAAGAGGGCAAGCCGGATTTGGATAACCAGGGAGGATCCCGGTGTTAAGCAAAGAGTGGTTTCAGCTGTCAACGGACATGACCTATGTCTGCCTGCGCATCGCCCCCGGCCTGGTCCAGCCCGTCACCGAGGCCGAGGTCCTGACCCTGCTGCTGGCCTCCAACTGCCGGCGCTACCAGCCCCTGACCGAAGGGATCCGCCAGGCCGTCGCCCTGCTCAACGCCCTGCTGACCAATCCGGACGTCCCCTCCCATGCCCCCGTGCCCATCGCCCAGCGCCAGGATGCCCGGCTGCTGATCCAGGTCGAGCAGGACAAGATGAGTGCCAGCGCCCAGATCACCGCAGACTGGGGCGGCCAGCCCCTGACCCTGAGCCAGTTGCAGGCCGCCGTGGCGGCGAGCGAGATCAGGCTGGGGCTCGACGAATCCCGGCTCGCCAGCCTCGTCCAAACCGCGAGGGAGGCTGCCCCCGGCACCCGGCTCAGGCCCGTCATCGCCCTGGGCAGAGCGGTCGAGCACGGTCTGGATAGCCGGCTCGAGCGGCTGGTGGAGACCCCGGCCGAGCGGATCCTCAGGCCCCAGGAGCGGGATCATGGCAAGGTGGACATGCGCGATCTCGGCACCCTGCTCACCGTCAAGGCGGGCACGCCGCTGATGCGGCGCCATCCCCCGACTCAGGGGATCGACGGTTTCACCGTGACGGGCCAAACGCTGCCGGCCAGAGCGGGCAAGGAGAGCGCCATGACGGCGGGGGAAGGGGCCTGCCTCGCCCCCGAAGACCCGGATCTGCTGCTGGCGACACGCCCCGGCCTGCCCTGCCAGGAGCGGGCCGGCATGAGGGTCGATGAGGTGCTGAGCGTCAAGCAGGTCGACATTCGCCACGGCCACGTCATCTTCGAAGGCTCCTTGCTGGTCACCGGGGATGTCATGCCCGGCATGCGGATCAAGACCAGCGGTGACGTGGTGATCGGTGGCTTCGTCGAGGGGGGCTATATCGAATCGGGCGGCACCATCACGGTGCGCAACGGCATCATCGGCCGCAAGCAGGAGGAGGATGAGTACCTGTGCCACCTGAACGCAGGGGGCGAGATCCACGCCAGCTATGCCCAGTACGCCAGGCTGGAGGCCGATGGCGACATCCATATCCAGAGCCAGCTCAGCCACAGCTATTGCCGCAGCGGCCAGGATCTCAAGGTCGGGGACAGCGCCATGCGCAAGGGTCACCTGATCGGGGGCGTCAACATCGCCAACCGGCTGATCATGGCCCCGGTGCTCGGCGCCTCGGCACAGAACCGGACCCGGCTGCAGATCCTCGGCGGCTACTTCAGCCACAAGGAGCAGGAGCAGGCCCTGCGTCAACGCAAGCAGGCCTGCCGGGAGCAGCTCGACAAGCTGCAGGATCTCATCCTGCGGTTGCTGCAACTGCCCCGGGACAAGCGCAGCCCCGAGACCCTGCAGAAGATCAAGACGCTGCGCAGCCAGCAACTCGAGGAAAGCAAGTCGCTGGACGAGCAACTGGCCAGCGTCCAGGCCGAGCTGCAGGCGCTGATGGCCAACATGGACATCATCGCCACCCAGCGGCTGTTCCCCGGTGTCGAGGTGGAGATGGCCCACCATCACAACAGGGTCGACATAGAGCACGGCCCCATCCACTTCGCCATCCGGGAAGATCAGTTGCAACTGACCCCCTATCAGGGCCACCGCTGAGGGCCGCCCACTCTCTCGCCTTGGCGGGATCACGGCATGGCGTGATCCCGGCGGCGATTTTCGCTACACTCGGCCTCCCCCAGGCCCCATCGGGCGGGCCGGCCAGACTCAGGTAGTGAGAAGATGTACAAGCTGATCGCATTGGATATGGATGGCACCCTGTTGACCCAGCAAGGTCAGATCACCCCCCGCACCCACGCCGCCATCGCGGCCGCGCGCGCCAGGGGCGTCACCGTAGTGCTGACCTCGGGCCGCCCGCTGGAAGGCATGACGGCCTATCTGGCCGAACTCGGTCTCACCGGACCGGATGACTACGTCATCTGCTACAACGGCGCCCTGGTGCAGAAAGTCGCGGACCAACGCATCATCCGCAGCCAGCTGCTGACCGGCAGCGATGCCAGCGCCATCGCCCACCTGGCCGATGAGCTGGGGGTGAACATCCACGGCTTCTCCGTGCGCCAGGGCCTCATCAGCCCCAGGGTCAGCACCTATACCGAGCACGAGTCCCGCCTTGTAGACATGCCCATCAACCTGGTGGACTTCGCCACCCTGCCCGCCGACGAGCAGATCATGAAGGTGATGATGATAGACCCGGAGCCCCAGCTCTCCCGCGCCATCGCCCAGCTGCCCGCCGAGCTCTACCAGCGTTACACTGTGGTGCGCAGCTCCCCCTACTTCCTCGAGTTCATGAACAAGCAGAGCAACAAGGGCACCGGCGTCGCCGCCCTGGCCGAGCATCTGGGCATCACCGCAGACGAGGTGATCGCAGTGGGGGATGCGGGCAATGACCGCCACATGATCGAATACGCCGGGCTAGGGGTTGCCATGGGCAATGCCACCGACGAGATCAAGGCGCTGGCGCAGCACATCACCAGCCGCAACGACGAGGAAGGCGTGGCCAGGGTGATCGAGCAGTTCGTGCTGAATGCCTGATCCCCGCCGGGGCACCCGAGGGTGCCCCGCATGTTTCACCACAGAATCTGCATGTTTAATATATCCACCACGATAACCTGCCCAATCCCCTCCGATACGCGCACAGCCCCCTGATACTGGGACTCAAGCTAGCTCAGCCGCCACAAGATTTAACATTAACGCATCATTTCGTTTGACATATTGAACGGCCTTGGCAGACTGGGATCAGGATCCAGGCTGTCATTGCCCAGGCTGACCGACGATTCTGGCACCGCGGCGCGACCCGGATCCCATGACCATGCCTTGAGGCATGCCCTTGCTGCTTAGCCGCCGCAAGGGCCTTCCCAAGGCGCAGGATGAGACACCACAGCCAAGGATAGCCAAGGTGACCTATGCCCAACCCCGCCCCCCGTACCGATCGTAAACCCGTCGTCCTGATGACCATGGGCGCCCAGCCCCGTAACGGTCACCCCTATCAGGTCATGACCCACAAATACATCACTCCCCTGGTGGAGATCAGCGGCTGCGTGCCCCTGCTGGTGCCGACCTGCTGCGGTGCCGAGGATCTGGAGCAATATCTGGATCTGGCGGACGGCGTCTACCTGAGCGGCGCCGGCTCCAACATAGATCCCGCCCTCTACGGCCAGGAGAACCTGACCCCGGAGAAACCCCAGGACAGGGACAGGGATCTGTTCGATATTCCGCTGGTGCGCGCCGCCATCGACAGGGGCTTGCCGCTGCTCGGCATCTGCCGCGGCATGCAGGAGATCAACGTGGCCCTCGGCGGGGACATTCATCAGAAGGTCTATAACGAGCCCGGCTATGCGGATCACCGGGAGGACGCAGAGGATCCGGTGGAGGATCAATATGGCCACAGCCATCAGGTCAGCCTGGTGCCCGGCAGCTGGTTCGCCGAGCTGATGGGAGAGGAGCAGATCCCGGTCAATTCCCTGCACGGTCAGGGGATCAGGACGCTGGCCAAGGGACTCGCACCGCTGGCCTACGCCGAGGATGGCTTGATCGAGGCCATTTATGCCCCCGCCTTGCCCCAGTTCACCCTGGCGGTGCAGTGGCACCCGGAGTGGAAGGCGAGCGAAAACCCTCACTCCATCAAGCTGTTCGAGGCCTTCGGCGCCGCCTGCCGCGAGCGCAGACAACAGGCTGGCTAGTCGCCTGATCCTTACGCTGGCCTGCGCCCATAGGGCGCAGGCCAGCACAACTCTTGTAAGCTGTTCACCTCTCTTCGTCAGCCACGCCGGCATGGCAAACGGGCGATGGCGTAGCACCGACGCCATGCGCTAGCATGGTGCGCATCAGCCACCACCGGGATCCCCTCATGTTACTGATGGCCCTGGCCTTGAGCGCCAGCCTGCAATTCGATTGCCCACCCCAGATAGCGAGCCGCCAGCAACTGCTCTCCCCTACCACCGGTTGGCAGGGGGTGACTCGGGACCGGGAGGGAAAGCCGAGCCAGACGCTGCACCACAGACTAGTGGCGCTGGCCCTGTTCGATGGTGAGCCGGGGGAGTTGGCGCAGCTGAAACCGGACAACGGTGACAGCGCCGAGACACACTACTGGAGCCTGACGGGGGACGGGGCTCGCCCCCTCTATCTGGTCTGCCACTATCAGGACAGCGCCATCACCCTGCAGCAGGCGCTGCCCTCAGGCATCACCTATTGCCGGGTCAATCAGACGGACTGGGGCCCCAGCGGCCTTATCTGCCGCAAGTAACTCACGCACTTCACTCACGCCGGCAAGGCTCAGAGCAGCAGTTCCGCCAGCTCGCCGAGGGCACAGATCTCCACATCCGGCAGCAGTCGCAGCCGTTGGCGGGGCTGATTGCGCTCATTGAGCCAGGCGGCCCGAAAACCGTGCAGACGAGCCCCCTGCACATCGGTCTCGGGGTCGTCCCCCAGGTGCAGTATCTGGTCGGGGGGCAGCTTGAGGGCTGCCTGAGCCTGCAGGAACATGTCCGGTGCCGGTTTCATCCGGGCGCCGGCTCCCGCCTTGCAGACCAGGGTGAAGTAGTCGCTCAAACCGGCCTGCTTCAGATCCAGGTTGCCGTTGGTGATCACCACCAGCGGGTAGCGCTCCGCCAGTCTCCCAAGCAGCGCGTGGGTCGCCGCGCTCACTTCTATTTTCGAACGCTCGGCGAGGAAGCCGGCGAACACCCGGCCAGCCTCCCGCTCGGCCAGCTCCAAGGGCATGCCGCCCTGCGTCATGGCCACACGGATGCAATGCCGGCGCGCCAGGCTGACGTCCTGGCATAGTTCGGGATGGGCGAGCAGTTGCTCGCGCTTGAGCGCCAGCCAGCGCGGCTTGTCCAGCATGGCGGTGGCCAGGTATGAGCTGCGCAGGTGCGCCAGCATCCACTGCTCGGCCCGCAAGATAGCGGGGCCGTTGTCATAGAGGGTGTCGTCGAGATCGAACGAGATGGCGGCCACCGGCTGCCAACGACGATAAAACTGCATGCTTACTCCTCTTGGTGGGACAAGATTCCCGCAGATCCATTGACTTGCCCCCTCATCCCCAACCCTTCTCCCGCGAGGGGAGAAGGGCGCAGATCGGCGATTGCGGATAGATCGTGGTTAACCGGTGGCCAAAAAATACGTGGTCGATGGCCGCCTTCGGCATTAACACAACCTCAATCGGCCCCCCTCCCTTTGGGAGAAGGCCAGGGTGAGGGAAGCAGGGCACCGAACCATTCGAGCACAGCACCTTTTACTCATCTTCCGGGGTCGCGGCATCCCGCTTGGCCCTGGCGAGTTGGACGCTGTCATTCCCTCGGATAACAGGTCACCGTCATACAAGGTCACTCATCATCCGGGGTTGCGGCATCCCGCTTGGCCCTGGGGTGGGCATTGTCATACACCTTGGCCAGATGCTGGAAGTCGAGGTGGGTGTAGATCTGGGTGGTGGAGAGATCCGCGTGCCCCAGCAGCTCCTGCACCGCCCGCAGATCGCCGGAGGATTCCAGCATGTGGGTGGCGAAGCTGTGGCGCAGCTTGTGGGGGTGGACGTGGGCATTGAGCGCCTGCTTGTTGCCCCAGCCATCGAGCCGCTCCTGCACAGATCGCGCCGACAGCCGCTGCTTGCGCTGGGAGACGAACAGCGCCTCGGCCTCATCCCCCGCCAGCAGTGGCCTCACTTTGAGCCACTTCTGCAACCACTCTACCGCCATCCGTCCCATGGGCAGCACCCGCTCCCGCGAGCCCTTGCCGGTCACCCTGAGCTGGCGCTCATCGAGTTTGATGTCCACCAGGTTGAGCCCCACCAGCTCGGCGAGGCGCAGGCCGGAGGAGTACATCAGCTCCATGATGGCGCGATCCCGCACCGCCAGCGGATCCTGCTCGTCGGTGATGTTGAGCAGCTGGTACATCTCGTCCACGTCGAGATTCTTGGGCAGCGGTCGCCCCTGCTTGGGGGTCACTATGCCCCGGGCCGGGTTGGCGGCGAGCCGCCCCTGACGCACCTGCCAGTCGCAGAAGCTGCGCAGGGCCGAAACCTTGGTGGCGAGGGAGCGGGGGGCGAGGCCAGCCTTGTGCATCCGGGTCACCAGGCTGCGCACCTGGCTCGCCTCGAGCCGGCCCCAGTCATCGAGACCGAGGCGCACCAGCTCCGCCGTCATGGCCTGCAGGTGCGCCTCGTAGTTGCTGCGGGTGTGGGGGCTGAGCTGGCGCTCGACCCTCAGGTATTCGATAAAGGCCGCCAGCTCATCGGCTAGCGCGGCCGGCAGAGGCTCGGCGGCAGGCGGCGCCGCCTTGGTGGGTGATCTGGCGGGCTCCCTAGCCACGGGTCAGCTCGGGCAGACGCTGCTGCAGCAGGCGACCCAGCTGGCCCAGCAGCAGGGTGTCGTTGTGGGGGGCGAAGTGGCTGGGATCCGAGCTGGCGAAGGCCAGCACGCCGAACTCCCCGAGCCGCATCAGGGCCACAGAATTGACCAGCACGTCGTTGCCAAACAGCGTCTGTTTCTCGCTCTGGTTGAGCCGGCCGAAGTAGTAATCCGTCCCCGGCAGGCGCTGACCCAACAATTGATCGAGCTGCTTGCCCTCTGCCAGGAAGCGCTGCTCAGAGCCGCTGAGCTGGAATTTTTTCGGGTTGAGCCAGAGTCGCAAGCCGGTCAGGCGCAACCGCTGCACGAAGGCCTTGCCCAGGAGCACGCTCGCCTCGAACAGGGTCCGGCAGCCATAGAGTTCGCCATAGAGGTCCGCATAGACCCGGAAGATCCGCTCGTTCTCGCTGGCGATCCCCATCAGCTCGGTGATCTCCTGCTCCAGCTGCTCGATGCGCTCGCGCTGCCTGTCCATCTGGCGCTCCACCAGGGAGACGGTGCCCTTCTGCTCATGGGGAATGCGGATCCGGTCCAGCATGGCCGCGTGGCGCTGGAAAAACTCGGGATAACGGGCCAGGTACTCCAGCACTGTGGCTTCGTCCATCAGTGATTCCTGCCGTTTGAGTTCGCTCATAACTTGGTTGGTCCATCATAGAAAAAGGGCACGGGGCCCTGACATTATCGTTGTGCAGAGGGGGCTTGTGCCCCCTTTATCTTTCCCTCCCGGCGGGAGAGGGTTACAGCTCTATCTGGCCATCGAACACGTGCTCGGCCGGTCCCGTCATGTAGACCGGCTGGCCCGGCCCCTTCCAGGCGATAGTCAGCTTGCCCCCCGGCAGGCTGACGGTGACCCGCTCCTTGAGCTTGCCCTGGCTGATGCCGATCACCGCGGCGGCGCAAGCGCCTGTGCCGCAGGCCAGGGTCTCCCCCACCCCGCGCTCGAACACCCGCAGCTTGATCTCGGTGGCGTTGACCATCTCCATGAAGCCGACGTTGACCCGCTCGGGGAAACGCTCGTGCCGCTCCATGATGGGACCCAGGGTCGATACAGGCGCATCGTCCACCGAGGGCACTTCGATGACGCAATGGGGGTTGCCCATGGAGACCACGCCACACATCACGGTGTGTTCCTGGGCCCGCAGCAGGTAGGTTTTTTCCGCCTTCTGGGCGCGAAACGGCACCTTGCCCGGTTCAAACTGGGGGACCCCCATGTTGACCGTGACCTGGTTTTCACCCTCGAGCTGCAGTGTGATGCGGCCACGGGCGGTGCTGACGCCGATCCTGTCCCGGTTGATCAGCCCCTTCAGGCGCACGAAACGGGCGAAACAGCGGGCGCCGTTGCCACACTGCTCCACCTCGCTGCCATCGGCATTGAAGATCCGGTAGTGAAAGTCGAGCTCGGGATCATAGGGCGGCTCCACCAGCAGCAGCTGATCGAAGCCGATGCCGAAGTGGCGATCCGCCAGCTTCTTGATGATGTCGTTACTGAAGAACACCTTCTGGGTGACGCCGTCCACCACCATGAAGTCGTTACCCAGGCCATGCATCTTGGAAAAATCTATCAACATCCTGCATTCCTGTACCGTTGATCAGGCGCTCACGCAGTGAAACGCCGTCTGCCAGCCCTGCCAACCTCCCTCCGCGCAAGGGGAGAGAGGGGTTGTCGTTACCATCTCACGACGCGGGTTTCTAGGGTAGCAAATGCTCACCGCGCCAGAGATCGGTCAGCTGCTCGCGTTCCCGGATGAGATGAGCCTGGTCACCGTCCACCAGCACCTCGGCCGCGCGGGGACGGGTGTTGTAGTTGGAGGACATGGTGAAGCCGTAGGCGCCGGCGGAGCGGACCGCCAGCAGGGAGCCCTCACCTATGGCCAGGGTTCGCTCCTTGCCGAGGAAGTCGCCGGTCTCGCACACCGGGCCAACCACGTCGTACAGCGCAGGCTCGTGGGTCGTGCGGCTGTCCACCTCGATGATGTTCATCCAGGCGCCGTAGAGGGAGGGGCGCAGCAGATCGTTCATGCCGGCGTCGATCAGCGCGAAGTTGCGGGTCTCGCCAGGCTTGAGGAACTCAACCCGGGTCAGCAGCACGCCGGCGTTGGCGACGATGGCGCGGCCCGGCTCGAACAGCAGGGTCAGATCCCGACCCGCCAGCTTCTGCTTGAGCGCCTCGGCATATTCGGTGGGGTGCGGTGGCTGCTCGGCGCCATAGTTGACCCCCAGGCCACCGCCCACGTCCAGGTGATGGATGTGAATGCCTTCGGCGGCCAGCTCGTCGATGAGCCGCAGCAGCTTGTCCGCCGCCTCCATAAAGGGATTCAATTCTGTGAGTTGAGAACCGATGTGGCAATCCACCCCCTTGATCTCGATGTTCGCCATGGTCGCCGCCTTGCGGTAGATGGCGGGGGCCTGCTCGATGGGGATGCCGAATTTATTCTGCTTGAGGCCGGTAGAGATATAAGGATGGGTGCCAGCGTCGATGTCCGGATTGACCCGTACCGAGACCCGCGCCACCTTGCCCATGCTGCCGGCCACCCGGTTCAGGCGCTCCAGCTCGGCTTCAGACTCCAGGTTGAAGCAGAGGATCTCTTTCTCCAGTGCGAGGCGCATCTCGGCCTCGCTCTTGGCGACGCCGGAGAAGACTACCTTGGCCGGATCCCCCCCCGCCGCCAGCACCCTGGACAGCTCCCCGCCGGAGACGATGTCAAACCCTGAACCCAGACGGGCAAGCAGGTTCAGCAGCGCCAGGTTGGAGTTGGCCTTGACCGCATAGCAAATCAGATGGGGAATATCGCCGGCCGCCTGATCGAAGGCGTGCCAGTGACGCTCCAGAGTCGCGCGGGAGTAGACATAGAGCGGTGTGCCGTATTGTTCGGCGAGCTGTTGCAGGGGAAGCTGCTCGGCCTGCAGCTGGCCGTCGGCGTCGTAGTTAAAGTGATCCAAGGGGGCGGTTCCTTCCTAGATTATTGCGGCGCGGCCTCGGAGGCCGGTTTGGCGGTCGCAGGCGAAGCGGCTTGCGGTGTACTCTCTGTCTTGGGCGACGCTGGTTTTGGCTGCTCGGCGGGAGCCGGTTGCTCCGGCGGCGGCATGTAAAGCGGCCCCGTCAGACCACAGGCGCCCAACCCGAGGGACAGAAATGCGGCCAACAGGCACTTGGTGAACTGGCTGGTCATAATGGTTCGCTGCGAAAAAATTTTTGGCCCTCTATAATCGCACTCACATTGTTAAAAGCAACAGGATAAACCGATGAAGGATCACGAGTATCACGCCCTGACAGACACCTTTTTCCAGTATGTGGAAGACGTTATCGACGAGGGGTATCCGGATATCGACTGTGAACGGGCCGGCGGTGTGCTGACCTTAAGTTTCGAGAACAAGACCAAGGTCATCATCAACAAGCAGGAGCCCCTGCACCAGGTCTGGGTCGCCACCCGGGAGAACGGCTTCCACTTCGAACTGCGCGGGGAGAGCTGGATAGACAACCGCTTCGGCGAGGAGCTCAAGGCCCTGCTGACCCGCGCCTGCACCACCCAGGCCGGCGAGCCAGTGGTCTTCCCATGATAGATCTGCATCCCGACGGTGCCCGCCACGCCGTGATCTGGCTGCACGGGCTGGGGGATTCCGGCGCCGGATTGGCCCCCTTGGTGGACGCACTGGACTTGCCCGCCTCCCTGCCGGTGCGCCACCTGCTGCCAGACGCTCCCGAGCGGCCCATCACCATCAACATGGGCCACAAGATGCGCGGCTGGTACGACATCAAGAGCTTCGAGCACCCGGCGGATCGCGCCGTGGAGTCCCATGTGCGGGAATCTGCCGCAAGCATCCAGGGCTTGCTGGACAGCCTGATCGCCGAGGGCTTCGCCCCCGAGCGCATCATCTTGGCCGGCTTCTCCCAGGGGGGCGTCATCGCCTCCTTCACCGCCCTGCGCTGCCCTCACCCCCTGGCGGGCCTGCTCTGCATGTCCACCTACCTGGCGGCGCCCGACGCCTTGCTAGCAGAAATGAGTGAGGCCGCCCGTGCCCTGCCCATCTGCTACATGCACGGCATCTATGACGATGTGGTGGCGCTCTCCATGGGCTGGGAGGCGAAGAACCGGCTGGAAGCGGCTGGCCTCAGCCCCGAGTGGCACGAATACCCCATGCGCCACGAGATCTGCCGGCCCCAGCTCGCCGACATCCGCGCCTGGCTGCTGGCTTGCCTCGACGCCTGACACCGGATCACGCATACGACAACGGCCTGCATAGCAGGCCGTTTGCATTGGAGTCGTGGAGCGTCAGCAGCACATCATCCTACTTCCCGCGCCGGGCCCGGATTGTCTCGCTGTGGGCTCTGGCTGCGGTAGGGGATCACCGCCAGCACCTCGCCCTGCTGCACGATTTCGTAGTACTGGGGCAGGTTGAAGTTGCTGAACTGGCCCGCATCACTGAAGCGCTCGTGGCCCGAGGTGTAGAAGCGATTCACCCCCTGCACCAGCTCATCCTTGTTGCCGGCGAAGTGCTGGTAGATCTCCACCCGATTCGCCTCGTCCAGGATATAGATGTTGGTGCCCGCATTGCGGGTGTCGAAGAAGAACTGCACCAGCCCCTCGCTGGCGTAGGCATCGACGATGCCGGGCAGGTGCTGGCTGTGGGTCTTGTCGAGCCGCAGCGGCAGGTGATCCAGCTTGTTGTGGGAGATGTGGCGGTAGAAGTCGATGGCATTTTCCAGCTTCTTGACCGAGACCCCGCGCCGCTCGAAGAAGATGCCGTATTTCTCTTTGCCGAGGGCCAGGGTCTTGACCAGCTGCTGCTTGTCGCGGGCGAGGCGTAGCTCGATGCACTCGGCCAGCAGTTGCTGGAAGCGGGAGCGCACCAGGGAGCGGAAGTGCTGGCTGTAGCAGAACACCTCTATCATCTCGGGGGCGGCCGCGTCCTGATGCATCTTGCCGAGTATGGTGGTGAGGGCATCCACCACCGCCTCTTCCCCCTGGAAGTGCAGGGTGCGGATCTCGCTCCAGGAGTTGCGATAGACCAGATCCACCGAGCCCACCAGACACTCCTGATTGCGACCGAACGAGAAGACGTCGGCGGCGTTGGCGTCGAACTCGATCACCTGCCCGACCCAGTGGCTGGTGGGATCCGTCTCCAGGTTCAGGAAGATGGAGAGCTGATGGATCTCGCAGGGGCGACTCAGGGCCAGGTTGGTAGCCCTCGGGTACTTGACCGGGAAGGTGCCGGACAGATCGCGGCAGAACTGGTGCAGGTTGTCGGTGTGCAGATCCGAGCCCTGATTGAACAGGTGCACCCGGGACTGGGGCGTCATCAGGCCATTGAAGTAGGCCCAGGCGATCAGCTTGCTGATGTAGCCGTTATATTCGAGCGGCGCCCGACCGATGATGTTCACCGGCTCCAGCGAGTGCTTGTAGAGATACCAGCCGGCGCGGTTGAGGCGGCCGTGGGGCACCTGCACAAAGCTGAGATCCGGCTCGCTGAGATCCGGCGCTATCTTGAGGTTGATGCGCTGCACCTTGCCCGGCAGGCTCTCGAAGGCGGCATAGAGCTTGCGCGACAGTATGCCGATGTCTTCCGGGTTGATGGACTCGCTGATGTTGTTGCGCCGGGCAAACTGAATGAGGTTGCGATAGCTCTGCATCAGGGCCTCGAGCAACTCGGCGTAGGCCACCTTGACGTCCTCGACCTTCCACTCCTGGCGGTGATCCAGGTGGTGCAACCGCTCCTGACTCCAGCCCCAGTAAGCCACCAGCTGCGCCATCTGCGCGCGGCGCCAGTCCGGGCTGTGCTCCTCCTTCGGATGGCTCAGGCCGTCACACACCTTGAGATAGAAGCAGCGGCGCACCAGATCGAGGCGCTGCATGTCGCCGATGGACTTGAGGTAGTTGGTCACCTTGTCCAGCATCAGGCAGTAGTTGTCGAGCCGGTAGTGCATGCCCTCGTTGTGCTGGAACCAGTCACGGCTGGTCACCGACAGCAGGCGGGTGCTGGGATACTCGTGAGAGTAGGCCTCCATCAGCACCGACTTGAGCACGGCTTTATAAGGGGAGTCGATGCCCTTGTAGAGCTGCCAGAGGGCGGAGCCGAAGTACTCCTCAGCCGGAATGCGGTCAAAGCCACCGAGATCGAGCCAGTCATCCTGGCTCAGCTTGCCGTGGGCAAACAGGCCGCTCACATAGTCGTCGTAGTGATCGTCATATTCGGCGGGCACCAGATACCAGAGCAGGCGCTTGCCGGCGATGTGCATGGCGCTGCGGTAAAACTCGTCGAGCAACAGCAGGTGCTGGGCACTGCCGCAGCTCTCCCCCTGCATCTGGGCGTCGTTGCGCTGACGGAACTTGTCTTCGGGGATCAGGAAGAAGTTCAGATCGACCCCGCGCTGCTCGGCCCACTTGGAGAGCAGCTGACATTTCTGCTCCAGCAGGGCGAGCCGCTCCACCGACAGACCTGCGGCATGGCAGACCCAGATGTCGAGATCCGAGTGACAGCACTGACCGATGGACGAGGTGCTGCCCATGGAATAGAGGCCCTGGATGGACTTGTCGTGGGTGCTGAGGCCGCCCTGACAGTTGGCGTTCTGGCACAGATCTTCGATGAAGGCCTGCTGAGCCTCGTTGGCGACAAAACTCCAGATACCATGAGGCACGTCCCCCGCCACATAGCCGGGCAAGAGGGGATGATTGAAGTGCAGCATGACAGGCAGCAACTGGAAGACCTGCTGCCCATAGCGACTCATGAGATCCAGCGCCCGTTGCGTCTTGAGACGATTGAGTTCGTCGTAGCGCGCCACCAGCGTGTCGAGTTTTACCAGCAATGCCCTACCTATGGGGAAGAGAAATGACGCACCAAAACGGGGAGACGTCAAAAAAGTGTGATCATGTTAACAATGCAAACTGCCGTGGTAAACAAGCCCGTACGGAATCATCGGATTATTTCTGACCAGCGCGGTGACGGTATCAACGGAAAGCAATAAAAATAAATAAATTCAATAAATTACATTTAATTTCCGACTGGATGAAAATCATTTTCAACCCGCTTTTTTGACGCTGCCCCCGCTTTTGCCGGCTACGCCATGAAAGCCCCTGTAAAGGGTGGTAAGATCGTTTTCCTCACTAAAGATGAAACAACTGATTGATATGGCAGCCCGAACCCTGAAAATCGCCACTCGCAAGAGCCCACTGGCCCTGTGGCAGGCCAATTTTGTCAAAGATCGACTGGAAGCCCTCTACCCCGATCTGCAGGTCGAACTGGTGCCCATGAGCACTCAGGGTGACAAGATCCTGGATACGCCGCTCGCCAAGGTCGGTGGCAAGGGCCTGTTCGTCAAGGAGCTGGAGACTGCCATGCTGGAGGGCCGTGCCGACATCGCCGTCCACTCCATGAAAGACGTGCCGGTGGACTTCCCCGAGGGGCTGGGCCTGCACACCATCTGCGAGCGAGAAGATCCGCGAGATGCCTTCGTCTCCAATCGCTTCACGCAGATCGACGAGCTGCCTCAGGGCGCCGTGGTCGGCACCTCCAGCCTGCGCCGCCAGTGCCAGCTGCGCGCCGCACGCCCGGATCTGGTGATCCGCGACCTGCGCGGCAACGTCAACACCCGCCTCGCCAAGCTGGATGCCGGTGACTACGACGCCATCATACTCGCCGCCGCCGGCCTGAAACGGCTGGAGATGGCCCACCGCATCACCGCCTTCATCGAGCCGGAGCAGAGCCTGCCCGCCAACGGTCAGGGTGCGGTCGGCATCGAATGCCGCATCGACGATCAGGAGCTGCACGCGCTGCTGGCACCGCTCGAACACGCCGAAACCCGGGCGCGGGTGCTGACCGAGCGGGCCATGAACCGCGCCCTGCAAGGGGGCTGTCAGGTGCCTATCGGTGCCTATGCCCTGGTGCAGGGAGAGGAGATCTGGTTGCGTGGCCTGGTGGGCAGTCCGGATGGCACCCGGGTGATCCGCGACGAGATCCGCGGTCCCCTGGCCGACGGCGAGGCGCTGGGCCATGCGCTGGCCCAGCGCCTGCTGGCCGATGGTGCCGACGTCATACTGGCCGAGGTCTACCGCGCATGAGTGCGGGCCCGGCCAGGCCAGGGTCGCGCCCGGCGAGCCGGATCCCATGATCCCGCTGGTGGTGCGCCCGGCGCAGCAGGCCGAGGAGCTGGTGCAGTTGCTGCGCCAGTGCGGCCACCACCCGCTCTGCTGCCCGCTGCTGGAAACCCGGCCGGGGGACGAGCTCTCCCGCCTGCCCGAATTGCTGTCTGCCGCGGATATCGTCGTTGCCGTCAGCGCCCATGCCGTTAAATTTGCTCATCATTTTCTGTTGCAAACTGGTCAGACCTGGACACATATTGACTACTTTGCGGTCGGTCAGGCCAGTGCAGATGCCTTCGCCGAGGTGGGGATCCGGGCCCAGAGCCCCGAGGATCCCCGCAGCGAAGGCTTGCTGCTGTTGCCGACCCTGCAAGAGATGGCGGGCAAGCGGGTACTGATCCTGCGCGGCAACGGCGGCCGGGATCTCATCGCCCGGACACTGGCCTCACGCGGCGCACTGGTGCACTATTGTGCCACCTATGAGCGCCACTACCCCGCGCTCGACGGAGACGCATTGACTCGCCATTGGCAGGGGGCCGGCCTCGACAGCCTGCTCATCACCAGTGGTGAACTGCTGCAGCGGCTGCTGGAACTGGTGCCAAGCCAGCAGCAGCCCTGGCTTTATGACCGCCTGCTGGTGGTGCCCAGTCCCCGGGTGGCCGAACTGGCCGAGGCGGCTGGCTTTACCCGTATCGTGATTGCCCAAGGTGCATCCAACCAGGCTCTGGTGGCCGCCCTGGAACTGAGGAAGATGGAATGACTGAACAGCAAGAAGTCCAGCCGAGTGCTGCGGCCCCCGCGGCCGACAACAACAAGCCCGAGAACAAGGCCGTCGGCAACAAGAAGGGCGGCGCTGGCGTCGTCCTCGGTGGCGTTGGCATCCTGCTGGCCCTGGGGCTGACCGGTGGTCTCTATCTGCACGGCCACAAGAATGCCGTCATCCAGCAGGCGGAGATCGGCGCCCTCAAGCAACAGCTCGCCGAGGTCATGGGCAAGCTGGATCAGAGTAACAGCAAGGATGCCGAGCAACTCGCCACCCTCGGCAAGAGCCAGCAACAGTTGCAGGACGCGCTGGATGCCCTGCAGCACAAGGTGCTGGACTTGGATGACAAGCGTCCCAACGACTGGATGCTGGCCGAATCCGAATACCTGGTGCGCATGGCGGGCCGCAAGCTGTGGCTCGAACACGACCTCATCTCCGCCATCACCCTGCTCGGCAACGCCGACGAGCGGATCAAGGCGCTCAACGATCCCAGCCTGATGCCCATTCGCAAGGCGCTGGCGGAAGACATCGCCCAACTCAAGGCCATGCCGCGCGTCGACCGCGAGGGGCTGACCCTGAAGCTGGCCGCCCTGTCCGATCAGATAGAGCTGCTGCCGCTCTCCACCGTCAGCATGCCCGATGCCAAGGCCGAGCCGGATCAGGCGGTCAGCACCAATCCGGACGAGTGGGAAAGCAACCTGAAGAAGAACTGGGTCAAGTTCACCGAGAACTTCATCACCATCCGTCGCCGCGATGGGGCGGCGGAGGCGTTGCTCTCCCCGCAGCAGGAGATCTTCCTGCGCGAGAACCTCAAGACCAAGCTGCTGCAGGCCCAGCTCGCCGTTTATCGCGAGCAGCAGGCACTCTACACCGACAGCCTGGAAAAGGCCCAACGCTGGCTGACCCAGTACTTCGACGTCGACAACAGCGCCACCCAATACATGCAAACCGAGCTCGACAAGCTCAAAAGCGAGCAGATCCAGTTCGACTATCCGGATCAGTTCAAGACCCAGGCCATGCTGGAACAGGTGCTGACCGAGCGCCTGCAACGCATCCTGGCCGGCAGTTGAGGAGGAGACCATGATTCGTCTGATCCTAGTGGTCGCCGTGATGGTGGCCGGCCTGATGTTCGGCCCCGAAGCATCCGGCAACAAGGGCTATGTGCTCATCGCCCTGGGCAACTACACAGTGGAGTCCTCGGTCACCAGCGCCGTGATCCTGGCGGTACTGTTCTACGGAGCCCTGCTCATCCTCGAGTGGCTGCTCGGCCGGGTGTTCGGCCTGCGCCGCAAGACCCAAGGCTGGTTTGGCACGCGCCGGCGCCGCAAGGCGAACCAGCAGACGGTGAATGCGACCCTGGCCATGGCCGAGGGGCATTACAGCCAGGCCGAGAAGCTGCTGCTCAAGGGCGCCGACAACAGCGACACTCCGCTGCTCAACTACCTCAGTGCCGCCAGGGTGGCTCAGGCGCGCGGTGATGACGCTCGCCGGGATCAATACCTGCAAAAGGCGCAGGAGGAGAACCCCAAGGCCGAGCTGGCGCTGACCCTGATCCAGACCCAGCTGCAGATTGAGCAGGGCCAGTACGACAGCGCCCTCGGTCGGCTCGAATCCGTCTACGCCCTCAATCCGCGCCACCCCATGGTGCTGGATCAGCTGCGCCAGGTGTATCTGGCCCGCCAGGACTGGGCGGCGCTGATCGATCTCGCTCCCGCCCTGCGCAAGGTGGGCAAGCTGACGCCCCAGCAGGAAGAAGATCTGCTGCATCAGGCCTGGCGTGCCCGCCTCGACGCCGCCAGCGGCGCACTCGAGACCCTTCGCCCGGTCTGGCAGGCGCTGCCACGCAAGCTGCGCCAGGATCCTGCCCTGCTGGCCAGCTACGGCGATCGGCTGCGCCAGCTCGGTGCCGACAGCGAGGCGGCCGAGCTCTGGCTGGAGGCGCTCCGCAAACACCCTGCCCCCGAGCTGTTCAGCCTGTTGCCCAAGCTCAAGCTGAATGACTATCAGCCCATGCTGACCCTGCTCAAGAAGATGCAGGATCAGCCGGGTGCCGAAGCGGCTCTGGCCCGGATCTATTTGCTGGCTGGTCAGCTGGACGAGGCCCAGCGCCTGCTGGAGCAGGAGGTGCAGCGCGCACCGAGCCCTGTCCTCTGCCACGCCCTCGGTCAGCTGATGGACAAACGCCGGCTCACCAACAAGGCCAACGAATACTATCGCCAGGCCCTGGAACTTGCCGGGATCTAAGACTAATTTTTCCATGCAAAAGAGGCCGCAATTGCGGCCTCTTTTATTGGTGTTGATCCGAATTATTTTTCTCCCTTCTCCCCTGGCGTGAGAAGGGCCGGGAATAAGGGGGCGCCTGACCTCAGCCGCATAGGTTTGATTAGCCGCGCAGCGGCGTAATCGGACTCAGGCGGTCAACCGCTCCAGCTCACCGATCAGCCAGATGGCCTCCTGCCGGTGGGATCCGCAGACATCCGCCATGGGGCTGAAACCACCGCACACCGCCGGGCGTTCGGGTTGACCGAAGATCTTGCAGCCCAGTTGGGCATCGAGCTGAACACAGGGGACACCGGCCGGTTTACCCGCCGGCATGCCGGGGATGGCGCTGCTGATGCTCGGGGCGATGCAGCAGGCACCACAGCCTTGACGACACTCCATATGATGCTTTCCTGTCCATGGCGAACCAGTCTAGCAAGGAGTCGTGATTCCCCTTAGCCTTATCCTCCGGCATCCCTGAAATAAAGGTCGGCCCGCCACCCAGACAACAAAAAGCCCGACGAACGTCGGGCTTTTTCAGACAGTTGCAGCACTCAGCGCATCACAGGATGATGTCGCGCACCACGCTGTCCTTGCGGTTCAGGAAGTGGATCGACTTGATGCGGCGGCATGAGAGTACGTGACTTGCCACCACAGTGCTCATCCGATTACAGGATGATATCCCGTACCACAGTGTCCTTGCGGTTCAGGAAGTGGATCGACTTGATGCGGCGGCATGAGAGTTCGTGACTTGCCACCACAGTGCTCATCCGATTACAGGATGATATCCCGTACCACAGTGTCCTTGCGGTTCAGGAAGTGGATCGACTTGATGCGACGGCATGAGAGTACGTGACTTGCCACCACAGTGCTCATCCGATTACAGGATGATATCCCGTACCACAGTGTCCTTGCGGTTCAGGAAGTGGATCGACTTGATGCGACGGATGGTGCGGGACTTGCCGCGGATCAGCAGGGTCTCGGTGGTCGCCATGACGCCATCGCTGGTGATGCCGTCCAGCAGATCACCCTTGGTGATGCCGGTGGCCGAGAAGATGACGTTGTCATTCTTGGCGAGATCTTCCAGCTTCAGCACCTTGCTCAGATCGATGCCCAGCTCCTCGCAGCGAGCAATTTCCTGCTCGCCCAGGGCGCGGACTTCCGGGCTGTCGCCCTTGACCTTGTGACGGGGCATCAGGCGTGCCTGCATGTCGCCATCCAGCGCGCGGATCACCGCCGCCGAGATGACCCCTTCCGGTGCGCCGCCGATGCCATACAGCATGTCCACTTCGCTGTCCGGCAGGCAGGTGAGGATGGACGCCGCCACATCACCGTCGGGAATGGCGAACACTCGCACGCCCAGTCCCTGCATCTCTTTGATCGCCTTGTCGTGGCGCGGTTTGGCCAGGGTGATCACGGTCAGACGGGAGAGTGGCTTGCCGAGCGCCTTGGCCACGGCCTTGAGGTTCAGCTCGAGGGCCTGGTTCAGGTCGATGGCACCTTTGGCCTTGGGACCGACGATGAGCTTTTCCATGTACATGTCGGGGGCCTTGAGGAAGGAGCCCTTGTCGCCGACGGCCAGCACGGCCAGGGCATTGGACTGCCCCATGGCAGTCATCCGGGTACCTTCTATGGGATCGACCGCGATATCCACCGCATCCCCCAGACCCGTCCCCACCTTCTCACCGATGTAGAGCATGGGGGCTTCATCAATTTCGCCTTCGCCGATCACAATCTCACCATCGATCTGGATCTGATTGAGGATATGGCGCATGGCCGCAACGGCCGCACCATCGGCGATATTCTTGTCACCACGTCCGAGCCACTTGTAGCCAGCCAGTGCCGCCGCTTCCGTCACTCGGGAAAACTCGATTGCCAGTTCACGTCTCATCGCATATCCAACCTTAGGTGCTCGAAAACGGGCGGCATTCTACCACAAGGGCAAACCTTTGCGCGCAAAAGTGGTGGATCGCCATATAAATCGCGCCGTCACCCAACTGACACCAAACCGCCATAGGTTGTTCACGCCACGGTCACCCCGCTGTCATCTGCCCTGCCTAGCATGGCCCCGTCTTTTAAAACAAAGCTTGTAACACAAGGGATTAAGATGAAAAAGCTGACAGTAGTAGCATTGGCACTCACCGCGGCCTTCCAGGCGCAAGCCGTCGAAGTATACAAAAACGACAGCACCCTGCTCGATCTCTACGGCCGCATCTATGCCGGTCAATTCTTCGGTGAGAAGAAGGAGCTGGATGCCAACGGTGACATAAAAAACGAATATAGCGACAAACAGGGTGCCAACCAGTTTGTTCGTCTGGGTGCCAAGGTTGAGAGCGAAATCAACCCGGGTCTCAAGGCCCTGGCCCAGTACGAGCTGCAGCTCTATATCAACGACAGCGAGAAGACCGTCAGCGAGAACTCCGACAACTTGCGCACCCGTCTGGCCTTCGCCGGGGTCGGTGCCAACTGGGGCAACGTCACCTTCGGCCGTCAGCAAGGCGCCCCCGGCATGCTGGCCAACTGGACTGACGTCTCCCTCTCCGACGGCTACGGCAACGACGCCCTCGGCGCCAAGACCGATACCTTCGCCACCAACCGCGCCGGCTCGGTGCTGAAATACTCCGGCCTGTTCAACGGCTTCCAGGTCGATACCAGCTACAAGTTCGACGGCGGTGACACCGAGGAGACCACCAGCAAGGACAGCGATGCCGCCTACGGTGCCGCCGTCTCCTATACCTTCCCGTTCAATCTGGCGCTGGGCACCGCCTACAACGTGGGTATCCGCGACAAGAGCAACGAAGAGGATGCCAAGCTGTGGCTGCTCTCCGCCAAGTACGACAACAAGGCCGTCTACGCCGCCCTGAGCTACGCCGACGGCAGCGACTTCCTGGCCACCGGCAAAGATCACGCCGGTTGGGAAGCGGCGCTGGGCTACAACTTCGAGAGCGGCTTCGGCCTGATGGCCCTGTGGAACAAGCAGACGGTGGAGCAGGACGGCAAGTCCGACTACGACTCCATCGACTACTACACCCTGGGTGCCCAGTACAAGTTCAACAAGAACCTGCGCGTCATCGGCGAGTACCGCATCAATAACCTGGACAGCCAGGACAGCGGCAAGCTGAACACCAAGGATGACTTCCAGCTGGCGGCTCGCTACGACTTCTGAGTCGGGCCTCAGCCAAGCTGACCCCCCTAAAAAAGCGGCGCGCAGAGGACTCTGCGCGCCGTTTCTATTTACCTCTCAGATCAACGCAATGGCTTTTGCACCGCCACCAGCAGCAGCATGGGGCGCTCGGCCTCCTCCGTCAGCGCCGGATTGGCGGCGATCTGCTCGGCAGTCGGCCCCCATTCCTCCAGGTGACGGATCGCAAATCCCGCCGCGATCAGGGCATTGAGATGGGTGCCCAGGGTGCGGTGGTACTTGATCACCCCCTCCGCCAGCCAGTTGCTGATCCGCTTGCCCTCGGCCTGATAGCCGTTGACGGGCCAGGAGCGGCGCCCCTCCCCATCCACCAGCCAGCCCTGGGGCTGCGGGCAGGTGAAGATGGGATGCTCCACCGAGAACACCAAGCTGCCCCCCGCCACCAGCGAGTGGTAAACCGTCTCGAACAGGGTTGTCAGCTCGGGCAGGTAGTGCAGTGCCAGCGAGCTGTAGACCAGATCGAACGACCCGGCAGGCAGCTCGAGTCCGTTCAGATCTCCCTGCCGATAGTGGATCCCCTCGTCCCGGGTCAGCTCGGCGGCGCGGGCCAGCATCCTGGCGGAGAGATCGATGCCGAGCACCTCGGCCGCCCCCTGCTCCCGGGCCACCCGGCAGAACCAGCCATAGCCGCAGCCCAGATCCAGCACCCGCTTGCCGTCCAGCGGCGGCAGCATGGCCTGCAACGCCGGCCATTCGGGCGCCCCCGCCAACCCCTGCCGGGAGCGGGGCAACTGGGCATAACCTTCAAAAAAGCCTAGGTTATCATAGATATTCTGTGACATCTCACTCTTCCTTATCAGCATCATTCAGGCCCGGTCGCGAGGCGGATATCCCTGAGCATACCCTCACCTTTGCCACCACAAGCCAAAAAAAAGCAGAGCACCCGGGCGGGCCTCTGCTCTGCTTCGCACCCGCATCCTGGATGCGGGCCAACAAAAAAGGCCATAGACGATGGAGCGTCTATGGCCTTCTGTTTTCTTCGTACCCGCATGGCTCAGGCCTCATGTATCAACGAGGTCCGATAGGCAGAATACGATGAATGGGTGGGAGGCTCAGGCCTCCCCAGGCTCCGGACAATGCTTCATCGTGCGCATCTGTACGGAGTTCACTCGGGTCACTCGCTGATCCGAGGCATAAAGCGTCATCTTGATCACCGGGCCAAGGCTGGCCGTTGAGAGAATGGGGAAATTGGACGCCACTCTAGAGGCTGGTCGGCCCGATGACAATCAGAGGGATCCGTTTTTGCCGGCCGGCTCAACGCAGTTTCTTCTGCCAGAACAGGGCCCGTCCCACCTCGGGGTTCAGTTCGTATCCCGCAAACCCGCTGGCACGATAGGCGGCCTGCGCCACCTTGTTGCCCTCCAGCACCTCCAGGGTCAGCTTGCAGCAACCGAGTTCGCGGGCCAGGCGCTCCACCTCCGCCAGCAGCCGCTTGCCAAGGCCGCGACCGCGAAAATCCGGGTGCACGGCGATGTCGTGGATGTTGAGCAGGGGCTGGCAGGCGAAGGTCGAGAAGCCCTCGAAGCAGGTGGCCACCCCGGCCGGCTCGCCATCCACCCAGGCCAGCAGAACATGGGCATCCCCGCGGGCAGCCAGCACCCCGGCCAGATTGGCCTGCACCTCGTCGGGCAAGGCACAGCCGCCCCCCATCTCGTCTTTCGCGTATTCATTGAGCAGGCAGACCAGCGCCTCGCCGTGCTGCCGGTTATTCAGATCCGCCCTGATGATCTCTTCCATCTGTCGCCTTCCCTTTGCGTGAGTCTGAGGTGACAACCCGCCACCGGCCTCAGATGGTAAACCAGCCCCGGGCCACCACCAAGGCTCAACTACCAGGTCAATGCCGCCAGCCAGCGCCATCTGACTGCGCCCACAGCCATAGATGTAACTTTTTTACACCTTTCCCTTGCTAGTCAAATGAAAATAAATATCATTAGCGTCCTCCCTCGTCGGGAGCCAAAAAATAATTACAAATAAATCAATAAGTTCAGGCCATCAGGTCGATTAAAAGAGTCACACGCAGATGCATAACCCCAACCCAGAGCGCGCCCTGCTGGGCGCCGCCTTGCTGGCCCTCAGTGCCGGCACCCAGGCCGCTGACGAAACCATGACGGTCGTCGGCAAACGCAGCCAACACGAGGAGGTCGCCACCGCGACCCGCACCGCGACCCCGGCCAAGCTGGTGCCCCAGACCATAGAGAGCGTCCCGGTCAGCGAGCTGACCGCCTACGGCCAACCCACCCTGAGCGAGGCCCTGAGCGGCATCCCTGGGGTCAACGCCAGCGGTGACACCCGCTTCGACAGCATCAACATCCGCGGCTTCAACGCCAGCAACGACTTCTATCTCGACGGTCTGCGGGACGACATGCAGTACACCCGGGATCTCGGCAACATAGAGCGGGTCGAGGTGCTCAAGGGCCCCGCGGCCGTGCTCTACGGCCGTGGCAGCACCGGTGGCATCGTCAACCGGGTCAGCAAGAAGCCCCAGCGGGGCCAGGCCTCCAGCGTCACCGCCCAGGTCGGCAGCTTCGACAGCCAGCGCCTCGCCGCCGATCTCAGTGCCGAGGCAGGCGAGCAGGTGCAACTGCGGCTCAACATGGCGCAAGAAGACAAGGAGAGCTTCCGCGATGGGGTGACCAGCAAGCGCACCCTGCTGGCGCCGTCCGCCAACTGGGAGATCAGCGACAACCTGAACTGGCTGGTGCAGTACGAGCGCAACGGCAGCGATCGCACCCCGGATCGCGGCATCCCCGGGGTCGACGGCCGCCCGGCCGATGTGCCCATCGAGAGCGTCTACAGCGACACCAGCCGCGACTTCATCGATGACGTGGCCCAGTCCACCCGCTCCCAGCTGACCTGGGATATCAACGAGCAGTGGCAGTTGCGCCAGCAGCTCGGCTACACCACCCTCGACAGCCAGTTCGACAACACCTATGTCACCAGCGTCAAGGGCGATCAGGTGACCCGCGCCCGCTGGCAGCAGGACTTGAAAGCCAAGAGCCTGACCAGCAACACAGAGGCCGAAGGTCAGCTGCAGACCGGTCCCGCCCTGCACCGTCTGCTGGTCGGGCTGGAGCAGAACTGGCAGGAGCGCACCCCCAAGCTGTATCAGAACACCACCCCGATCCCGCCGGGCAACCTCTACGATCCGGGCTCCCTGCCCACCTACAACGGCGCCATGAAGCTCTCCAGCGACGCCAACCACAAGGTGCGTGGCTACGGCCTCTATGTGCAGGATCAACTCAGCCTGGGTGACTGGCACCTGCTCGGCGGCCTGCGCCGGGACGAGTTCACCGTCACCAGCCGCCGTAACGACCTCAACAAGGAGGAGACCCTCTCGGTCACCAGCCTGAGCCCGCGCCTGGGCCTGGTGTGGAACCCCATCGAGGAGCACGCCTTCTATACCGCCTACAGCAAGACCTTCACCCCGGTCGGCGGTGAGCTCATCGGCATCACCCCTGGCGACAAGAACAACAACCTGGATCCCCAACACACCCGGCTGTACGAGGGTGGGGTCAAGAGTGACTGGCTGGGCGGCCGACTGGCCACCACTCTCTCCATCTACCGGTTGGAGATGTACAACAAGCGCAGCAAGGATCCGCTGGATCCCACCAAGGTGATCCTCACCGGTCTGCAGCGTACCGACGGCATCGAGCTGAGCGCCCGCGCCCAACTGACCGACGAGGTCTACCTGCACGGCGGCGTCGCCATTCAGGATGCGGAGCAGGTCAAAGCGGATGCGGATCTGCAGGGCAAGCGGCCGAGCAACGTCTCCCGCGAGAACGGCCAGCTGTTCGCCGGCTACCAGAGCGGCCAGCAGGGCTGGTTTGGGGAGACCGGGGTGACGGCGGTGGGGGATCGCTTCGCCGACAACGCCAACACCACAGTGCTGCCGGGCTACGCCCGCTACGACGCCCGTGCCGGTTACCGCTGGCAGCAGTGGGATGCCCAGCTCAGCGTGGAGAACCTGACCGACCATGAGTACTACGTCAGCGCCACCAGCGCGGCCCAGATCATGCCGGGCAGCCCCCGTCAGCTGAACCTGACCGCGGCCTACCGCTTCTGATCCCCTCCTGACCAGACTGGCCGGCGCAAGCCGGCCAGATATGTATGAAAACCAAGAAACTCCCCCTGCATAACAACAAGTGGGTGCGCCGCATCCACGCCTGGGCCGGCTTTGCCACCCTGGCCCTGCTCCTGATCTACGGCCTCACCGGCCTCTGGCTGCAACACAGGGCCGTGCTGCCCCTGCCCGGGCCCCATACCGACAAGCGCAGCGAGGTGCTGACGCTGACGGCGCCGCTCAGTGAGCCCGCCGCGCTCACCATCCTTGTGCAACAACATTATTCCGAGGGGCTGGAACAGGCCCATACCACTGTCACCCCACCCCAGCACCTGCCCACCCCGAGCGGCCCCCTCATACTGCCCGCTCGCTGGGAGCTCAAGGCCGTGACCCTGAGCCAGAGTCTCGCCGCCAGCTATGTGGCCGGCACCCTGGAGGTGCGCATCGAGCGCCAGCAGGCCAACTTCGCCGCCAGCCTCAACCGGCTGCATCGCGGCATGGGCACCGGCCTCCCCTGGCAGCTGTTTGGCGACCTCGCCGCCCTAGCGCTGCTGCTGCTCGCCCTCACCAGCCTGCTGATGTGGAACAAGCTGCACGGGCCACCCCGGCGCGGCATCGCCCTGCTGCTGGCGGGCGCCCTCGCCACCCTGCTGATCGCCCTGCTCTAGGCGCCGGCCTGGCCAGGGGTGTCGACCCGTTACATACACCAAAGCGGGATCTCCCTCTCACAGGGGGTAACGTCCCTTTCGGGGAGGTAACAAAGGGTAACCGGCCGCCGGCCGGGGTCACAGTTGTGCTCCCCGCGGCTGGCGGGGGTCAGGTGCGGCTGTTAGGGTGCGGCCAGAACTCCAGACGCCAAGAGGTATCATGCGCATCTCCAGCATCGAGTGCGGGCGGGTACTGGCCATCCTGGCCGTGATGACCATTCACATCTCCCCCTTCAGCAATCCCTTCGATCCCAGCCTCTGGGGTGATCCTCTCTATTTGTGGCTGGGGGGCACCATCAATCAGCTGAGCCGCTTCGCGGTGCCACTGTTCTTCCTGTGCGCCGGCTACTTCCTGCAACCCAGGCTGGCCGCAGGCAACCCCATGGAGGTCGCGCTGCGCTACTGTCGCCCCCTGCTGCTGCTCTGGCTGGGGTGGAGCCTCATCTATCTGCTGGTGCCCTTCAACCCGGTGGCCGCGGTGCAGCAGGGCTATCTGCCGGCCATGGCGGGTCAGTGGCAGATGCAGGTGGGGGATCTCCTCAACGTCTGGTGGGTGGGGGGCATGATCCACCTCTGGTTCCTGCCCGCCCTGATGCTGGCGGTGCTGATCCTGGCGCTGTGCCAGCGGGGCGGACTGCCCCAGTTGGCCCTGGTGATCGGCGTCCCGCTCTATCTGCTGGCCCTGCTCGGTGGCTCCTACGGCAAGCCGCTGCTGGGGGGCGAGTGGGCCCTGCTGACCCGCAACGGCCCCTTCTTCTCGCTCTTGTTCGTGGCCCTCGGCGCCTACCTGCGCGCCCGCAAATGGCGACCGGATACCAGACGCAGCGCCCTGCTGATGGCGACGGGTCTGGCGCTCTACGCGCTGGAAGCTGTCGGCCTGCTGCACTTTGCCGAGGTGCCCCTCAATCGCCATGACTTCCTGCTTGGCTCCCTGCCCTGGGCCCTCGGCCTGTTCGGCCTGCTGCTGGCCAATCCCGACTGGGGCAAGGGCAGGTGGCTGGAGCGTCAGGCCCCCAAGGTGCTCGGCCTCTACTGCCTGCACATGATGCTGGTGGTCTGGCTGATGATCTTCGGCCCCCAGGGCAAGCTGGTGTGGTGGGAATTGCTGAAGGTGCCGGCGCTGGTCGCCTGCACGCTGCTCGGCTACCGGTTGCTGGACATGACCCCGGCCAGCCGCTGGCTGCTGCGCGCCCGTTGATGGAGCCAATGGCAGAGGGGCCATAGCGGCCCCTCTTGATATCTGATACCGGCCTTAGCCCCAAGAGGGCCAGAAGATCAGAACCGCAGCGTCAGCCCGATATTGGCCTGCCACTGGGTGATGAGGTCCCCCCGCACCCGGAAGGCACAGATCTCGGGGTTGCAGAGGAACTGGCTGTCGTCGTTGACCAGGGAGCCGTAGCCACGCACCTCGGCGCGCAGCGCCAGCTGCTTGGTCAGGCGCGGCTGCACCCCGAGCGCCAGAGACATGGAGGGCGCCACTTCACTCTCATAGGCATCGAAGCGCGTCACCCCGATCCCGGCACCTATGTAGGGCGCCATGACGTTGTCAGAGAGGATCAGGGCACCGGCGAAGTGCAGGGTGTCCACCGTCAGCTTGTCCGGCTGATCCGGTGACATCGGGGTCGACTGGTGGCTGTAGAGCAGCTCTATCATGCCGGGATCGTCCACCTCCTTGCTGATGAAGAAGCCCCAGTTGCCCGAGCTCTCCCCCTGTAGCGAGTCGATCCGGGTCGCCACCGGCGCGGGGGCGGGATCCTCCATCGCCTCGAAGTCGATCGACGAGCTGTAGCCCGCGAAAGGCGTCAGCTGCCAACCCAATTCATCGGGCTGGGCCGCCCAGCCCTGGCCCAGTGGCAACAACAACCCCACCACCATCATTCCCGCTCGCATCACGACCTTCCCCCTGATCTGCTTATGTGTGCATGGCTCGCGCCAAAAGCATATCAGAGCCTTCTGCATCCGATCCTAAATAGGGGCTGTATCGGCCCATCAAGACAGGCCCTGTTTCTGCATTGCCCCCTCCCACCGAGGCACCATTCATCTGGGATTAACCTCGACCCCGTAAGCTAGCGGCGCCACAGAGCTGGCATTAACAAGACGAGGATTTCAGGAATGGTTGCCGCGCAACTCAACGACCCACAGAACAAGCTTTCCGACACCCTGCGGGCCACCGCTCATGCCATCGAGGAGAGCCACATCAGCCTGCGGGACATGCTCAGCCTGGTGGGTGAACAGGGCATGCTGCTGTTTTGCGTGCTGCTCACGGTGCCCTTCCTGCTGCCGGTCTCCATTCCCGGCGTCAGCACCCCGTTCGGCCTGCTGATCCTGTTTATCGGCGTCGGCATCACCCTCAACCGGGTGCCCTGGCTGCCCTCCATCCTGATGGAGCGCCGCTTCGCCGCCGACCAGCTCAAGCCCACCCTGCACAAGGGGGCCGATCTGCTGGCTCGCATCGATCGCTTCATCCGGCCGCGCCTGCTGCTGTTGACCGGCAGCACCGTCATCAATCGCTGCAACGGCCTGCTGATCATGCTGGCGGCCCTGTTGCTGATGCTGCCGCTTGGCGCCATCCCCTTCACCAACGCCATGCCCGCCTGGGCCATACTGCTGCTGGCCATCGGCATGTTGCAGCGGGACGGCCTCTTCGTCGCCGGTGGCTACGCCCTGGTGACCGCCACCCTGGTCTGGTTCAGCGTGCTGGGCATAGGCCTGCTGATGGCGGGCCAGAACGTCTCGACCCTGTTCAGCTAAGGCGGATCTGGCCAAGGCCGAGGACAAACAACAAGGGCGACCCCAGGGTCGCCCTTGTTTGTTATGTGGTCGTGCCGCTCAGGGATCCGAGTCGTGGGCCACCCGGTTGCGCCCGCCCCGCTTGGCCCGATAGAGCCACTCGTCGGCCCGGGCCAGCACGGCACTGACCTCCTCGCCAGGCCGGATCAGGGTGGTCCCCAGGCTCACCGTGATGGGAGCCGGATCCGGCGCCATGGCTGCCACGGCGGCGCGGATGCGCTCCGCCACCTTGCGCAATATCTCCTCGTCTATCTCCGGCAGCAGGATCAGAAACTCCTCGCCCCCACTGCGCACGAACATGTCCTCGGCCCTCAACTGGGCGGCCACACACTCGCAGAAGCGGCACAGCACCCGATCCCCGGCCTGATGGCCGAAACGATCGTTGATCTGCTTGAAGTGATCGAGATCCAGCATGATGAGGCCGGTGCTCTGCTGGCCCTGCACCCTGTGGTGATAGTGCTCGAAGAAGAAGTGGCGATTGTAAAGACCGGTGAGTTGGTCCGTCTCGCCGAGCCGTTTGAGCCGCTGCTGCAACTCATACTGGCGGGTGACATTGCGGGTCATCCAGGCCACCGCCCGTTTGCCGTCGTAGAGGGATGGCAGCGGCGCTATCTTGCCCTCGAAGCGCTGCATCCCCTGGGGACCCGCCTCGGTGTTGATCCCCTCGACCTCGGCGGGGGAGAGCTCATACTCCACCACCTGCACCTCACCGGTGGCCAGGGCGCGCGCCACCTGCGCCATCACCCAGAGCGCCTTGTCACCGGGCAGGATATCGAGCAACTGCTTGCCGATCAGCGGATTGCCGTCCTGATAGGATTGCTGCTCAATCCCGCCGATGTATTCAACGTAATAACCGTCTTCACTGAGGATAAAGACGGGATCCGGCAGCTGGGTCATCACTTCGTAGAGCTGTGCCACTGAGAGAGCCATCTGTGTTCCTTCCGGGCCTTGGGCGAGCAACCCTTTGTTGATTGTTATACACGACCCGTTAAGTATCGCACACGCCCGCCATCCGTGAGCGGCGGGTATTGAGCGGCAGGACGGAGGTGAACGAGGGCTGCGGGGGAAAAGGCGCCATGGGCTCGGCTGACCGGCGAGCTGGGCGAGAGTGTGGGAGCAAGTGTGGGCGCAGCCATCCTTGACCGAACGGATCCCGTTTGGGTATTAATGTGGTCTTCGCAATAGGAGAACAGATGAAACTGACACAACCCCTGCGCCCGGACGCGCGGGATCTCGACGCCCTGCGCATCGGCCTGTCAGGCTACAACCAGGCTATCGCCGGCACTCATCTGCGCGAGCAGATAGCCAGCTTTATCAAGGACGAACGGGGAGAGGTGCTTGGCGGTATCCTCGCCGACATCAAGTGGGGCTGGCTGCACGTCGACTGGCTCTGGATCGACGAGCGCATCCGCAAGGATGGCTGGGGCGGCCGCCTGCTCGCCACCATGGAGGAGTATGCCCAGAGCAAGGGCATCACCCGCTTCCATCTCGAGACCACCAGCTTCCAGGCCCTCCTCTTCTACCAGAAACAGGGCTACACCGTCTTTGGCGAGCTGCCGGACATGCCGCCCGGGCATATCACTTACTTCCTGAAGAAACTGCAAGATTAGGGCTTGATGGATGAAGGCAAGAGCGACCAGCCTGCTTCCCCTCACCGACTCTTACAATGCGATAAAGCCATCGAGACAGGCTCGATGACTTTATCGGGGTCGATACGACGGGATCAACGGCTGGCGGTGCGGCTCCCGTTCCACAGCAGCTCGCCGCTTTTCAGGTCCATCAGGCTCATGGCGAGCCGGTAACGACTCCCCTCAGAGACCAGATCCCCGTAGAGCATGTAACCGGCCCCGGTCTGACGGCCGAGCCGCACCAGGGAGGCCGGATTCATGCCCCCCTGCTGATATTCGAGCTGGCCGGTGATGGCCGAGACCTGGCCAGGATCGGCGAAGCTGAAGCCACCGTGCTGCTGAATTCGCTGGCTCATGGCCACCGCCATGGGCTGGGTATTGAACGGCTCACCCGTGCCATTCTGGGGCGGCATCAACAACAGAACAGGGCTGCCACTCTGGGTCAGTGCCTGCACCTCGGGGGCCTTGAGGAAGGCATCCGCCATGGCGAGTGCCAGCCCGGTCGGGGCCACTGGTTTGGGTGCTGGCTTCTCGACCTCGGGCTTGGTCACCGGCTTCTCCGGCTGGCTCACCGGTTGATCCGGCGGTGAAACAGGTGCCTGGGAGCCGCTATAGGGATTGACCGCACAACCGCCCAGCACCAGGGCGCTCAACACGAGCAAGGAACGCATCTTCATCTTTTCTCTCCGTCAGAAGTTCGTAAAACGGACGCCGCCAAAATTCCGTGTGACGGAGCCGCACCCCGCATCTGCCCATGCTAGAGAAAAACCCGCCCAAGATCGACGTCCCAGCCGACAGAGGGCGACAAGGACTGGCCAACGGGCATCCAACCAGTGATAAACAACCGAAAAAGGGTGGCAAAGGGTCATCAAACTCCCTTAGGGTTAGGTGCCAACAGATTCGAAAGGAGAGCACCTTGCACGGACCCGACCCCACCAATCCCCACCCCATGAAGGGCTTCCCCCAGGTGTGCTTTATCAAGAACACCATCAAGGGGCCCAATATCGAGGTGGGTGACTACAGCTACTACGACGACCCGGAAGATTCGGCAGGCTTTGAGCGCAACGTCCTCTACCACTTCCCCTTCATCGGCGACAAGCTCATCATCGGCAAGTTCTGCGCCATCGCCCGCGGGGTCAAGTTCATCATGAACGGCGCCAACCACCAGAGCTCCGGCTTCTCCACCTACCCCTTCTTTATCTTCGGCAACGGCTGGGAGAGCACCGCCCCCGCACCGGGCAGCCTCCCCTACAAGGGGGATACCGTCATCGGCAACGACGTCTGGATAGGCTATGACGCCCTGATCATGCCAGGCGTTCAGGTCGGCAACGGCGCCATCATCGCCGCCCGCTCCGTGGTCACCGGCGACGTGCCCGACTACGCCGTCGTCGGCGGCAACCCCGCCAAGCTGATCCGCTACCGCTTCGACGACGACACCATAGCCCGCCTCAACACCCTCGCCTGGTGGAACTGGCCGGTGGAGCAGATCAGCCGGAATTTGAAATTGATTGGTGGTGGGGATATTACGGAGTTGGAGAGGGTGGGTTTATAGCAAACCATCTGGAGACATCGAGGAGAGCCTCCCCATCCGATCGCAGCACAGCGGTCTGCCCCTTGGAGAGAACACATCAATCCCCCAGACCAATGCGGTATATGCGAATTTAATTCAATCAGGCCCCACAGGAGTTATCCAAATGACCGCACCAACACCTGCTTTCACTGTCGTCCACTCAACGCCGCTCGTCGAAACCTATCGCTATCTTCGAACAGCTGCGGGACTTAGCTCGAAGACTATTGAGGCCGCAGAACGTGGCCTGCCCAATACGCTGTTTGCCGTCCAGATATTTTGCGGTCAGACCGCAATCGGCATGGGTCGCATCATCGGAGATGGCGGGATATTTTATCAAGTCGTTGATATTGCAGTCCTGCCTGAATATCAGGGTCAAGGTGTAGGCAAAAAGATCATGGCGGAGATCGCGGACTATATCGCCCGCGAGGTGCCGGAATCAGGCTATGTCAGCTTGCTGGCAGATGGGCAGGCTCAGCGACTCTATCAGCAATTCGGTTTCTCACTCACGGCTCCTGCCAGTGTTGGCATGGGGCTTAAGCGGGTTGCCGTCGAAAAGGCCTAACCATTCATCCAAATGAAAAAGCAGGACAGCCCATGACATTCCAACCACTTGCCAATGCCAATCTCGTTATTCGCCCCTTCGAACCGACTGATGCCGATGAGTTTGTCCGCGCGGCGCACGAATCCATCGAGACGGTCGGCACCTGGATGAGCTGGTGCTCCCACTCCTTCACTAGGGACAAGGCGCTGGCGTGGTTTGCCACCTGTGATCAGGATCGTGAGGCGGGACGTGCCTATGATATGGGCCTCTTTTGCGCCGTCACCGGCCAGCTACTGGGTGGCGCCGGCATCAATCAGCTAGCAGCTCATCATCGCTACGGCAATATCGGCTATTGGGTAAGACAATCCCGACAAGGCCAAGGAATCGCCCGGCAGGCGGCCGCCCTGTTATGCGACTTCGGTTTTCGGCAACTGGGCCTGTTCAGGCTGGAGATTGTGGCAGGCGCCGGCAATTCGGCGAGCGAGGCCGTGGCTATCGCCGTTGGCGCCACTTTCGAATGTCGGGCCAAAAATCGTATCTTCCTCCATGGCCAACCTCTGGATGCTCATGTGTACTCCCTCATCCCCGCCAAGATAAAGATCCAAGCAGAGCCACTCCGTTGCAGTACCATAACCTTCTCTGAAAAAGGCGGCACGTTGTCCATGAAGTGATTCATTGGCTGCCGGGCCATGGCCACATCCCTCACAAGCCATCTTCCCCTATGGCCATGATGTCACCTATTGAATCGTCCCCTCAATGTCTGCCAGACATTAACAACATCACGGCTAGCATGATAAATACTGCACCAAATATTAAATTCAAACGCTTTAAATGAGATGACTCAGAGAGATATCGCAATAAAACATGAGAGAAAGATGCATATGACAACATTGCGATGCAGTCTACCAAAACAATGAAAAAGCCAAGTTTAATGTATTGATAACCACCATCTGAACCGTCGACAAACTGTGGAAGAAATGCGACCAAAAACACAATGGATTTTGGGTTTGTTATATTGACAACAAAACCATTAACCAAGCTATTTAACTTTCCGCCTTGCGTCTCAGTATTACGCAACAAAGTATCCCCTGAGTTTTTTATTTTCATCACACCCAAGTAAATAAGATAGCCGCCACCTATATATTTTATGAAATCAAACGCAATTTCTGATGACGCAACAAAGGATCCCAGTCCGACACTTACAATGGTGAGATGCACCAGCAGTGCCAGTTGCAAACCAATAATATTGTACCTGGCTTGAACTATGCCACCTTCTATCGATCTTGACATAGTTGCAATTGCCCCCGCCCCTGGAGAAAAACTAAAGGCGACACAACTAAAAACAAATGCCAGCATGATACTAGATGTCATAATAGTTCCTTTGAAATGGCTATTTATCGACTGCCATTCCGACAAATAGCACCTCGATTCAACCCATGAAAGTCGGTTTAGATAGTCAGCATATCTGCGGAGCCGAATCCAAACCGTCGATTAACAGATAATGCTATTGCATTGCGGTAAGAACATAGCATGTGGTAGCATGTTTCTCATATTTAGCATTTTGTTAATCCTCACTTAATGGCGATGTTAATGCTGGCTATAAATGATATAAAATTTTTTATTACCATTGCTGCCTGCAAAAACTTCTCCACCGCAGCAAAACAACTCAATGTTTCGGCACCTTATGTTACTCAGAAGCTCAGGTCCCTCGAGGAAAAGCTTGGACTTATTCTGATTGAACGACAGGGTCGACAGCTAAAAGTCACCGAGCATGGCCAGATATTGATCGACATGGGGTCAGGAATTATCAGACAAATGGCCTCAATTGAAGAATCGCTAAGAGCGGCCAAGGATGACCTGTGCGGCCATATCAATATAATTGCACCTATTGGTTTCGGTGAGAAAAAACTGTCTCCCATTATTGGCCAATTCAAGCAGCAATACCCGGCAGTATCCATCGATCTTACCCTGTCCGATCGCCCTTCTTGGACAGACGCCCCTCTCCAACCTGACATCATGTTTTATATTGGTGAATTAACCCAGGCACATCTCTATAGAATGGTGATCTCACCTACTCGTCGTGTCCTCTGTGCATCACCAGACTATATTTCCACCATGCCAGACCTGACAACACCAGAACAACTGATGACTAATCAGCATGATTGCATCGTATTGAGGGAAAATAATGAAGATGTTTCCCTCTGGCGTTTCCAGCATATCGAATCAGGCAGAGAATGTCGTCTCAGGGTGACGCCTTCACTTACCAGCAATATTGCCGACGTGGTGAAGCAGTGGGCTCTAGATGGATTGGGTATAATCAATCGTTCGGAATGGGATCTCATTACTGAGCTCAACACTGGCACTTTGGTAGAGCTACTCCCAGAATATGCTTTACCACAAGTTGACATTGTCGCACTTATGGCCACAGGTGAGAGTGCCCGTTCCCGTAAAATCAGTAGATTTCTGGAATTCGCCAAAGACAGACTCAAAGAGACACTTTAATAACTAACTCTAAAATGAGTGGCAGCACCAACTATTTTAAAATCCCTAGCAGACAACAAAAAATAACAAGATGCAATAAACAAAGTTAAATGCATCCTGTTATAGCCAGCCAGAAACCTATATACGCTTGTGGTCCAGCTAACTGGCTTTATTACCTCCCCAAAAACGGTTCCCAATCCTTGAACACCGGCTGCAATCCGGCCTGCCGCACGGCATTGGCCACATCCCCCACAGAACGATCATCGTGGATGGCGAACTGCTCCAGCTCCTCCTCATCCCCTTCCGCGTAGCCGCCCGGCTGGGTGCGCGACTCCGCCGACATCTGGGTGATGCCGAGGCGCAGGGCGCCGTTGCGAAAGGCCGGCGATTCCCGGGTGGAGAGGGATAAGTCCAGGGTCGGCGAGAGCAGCCGCCAGGCGCAGATGAGCTGCACCAGCTGGCGGTCCGTCATGGTCACCTCGGGCTGCAGGCCGCCGGTGCAGGGGCGCAGCCGCGGGAAGGAGAGCGAATAGCGACTCTGCCAGTGGTGGCGCTCCAGCCAGGCCAGATGCTCGGCGACAAAATAGCTGTCGGCGCGCCAGTCCGGCGACAGGCCGATCAGCGCCCCCAGCCCAATCTTGTCGATACCGGCGCGGCCCAGCCTGTCCGGGGTGGCGAGCCGCCACGCGATATCTTGCTTGTTGCCGCGCAGGTGGTGACGGGCGTAGGCCGGGGCGTGATAGGTCTCCTGATAGACCATGACCGCATCCAGCCCCAGGGTTTTGAGCTCGGCGTATTCGGCCTGCGACAGGGGCTGCACCTCCATCGCCAGGGTGCTGAAGTGGCGGCGGATCTGCGGCAGGTGCTCACGAAAGTAGTCCATGCCGACCTTGCTCTCGTGCTCGCCGGTCACCAGCAGCACGCTGTCGAAACCGCGCGTCTTGAGGGCCAGACACTCGCGCTCAATTTCCTCGGAATTCAGGGTCTTGCGCTTCAAGCGGTTGCTCATAGAGAAGCCGCAATAGCTGCAATCGTTGGCGCACAGGTTTGAGAGATAGAGGGGCACGTAGAAGCCGACGGTGTTGCCGAACCGCTGGCGGGTGAGCCGCTCCGCCAGCTCCGCCATCTGCGGCAGGAAGGGCTCGGCGGCTGGGGAGATCAGCGCCATAAAATCATCCAGGCCACGGCGTGGGTTGGCCAGCGCCAACTCCACATCCCGCGCCGTCTTGGCGCGGATGCTCATGCCCACATGATCCCAGTCCAGCTCGCGCCAGCGGTCGGCAAAATCCAACCCCCACCCGGCCTCTCCCTTGGGAGGGGGAGGAGCGCAGGGCTCAACCAATTCAAGTGCCGCGTCAGCCGGTTCCCTCACCCCCGGCCCCTCTCCCAATGGGAGAGGGGAGCATGCAGACACCACATCTTGCCCCATGCTCTGGCTCATAGCGCCTCCAGAAAATCGGTAAGCGGGCTGGAGGCCTGGGCCTGGCTGCCACGCGCCCCCAATCCGGCCAGATAGGCGCCGCGACCCGCCTCGCAGGCGAGGGCGAAGGCGCGACCCATGGCGACCGGATCCCGGCTCACGGCGATGGCGGTGTTGACCAGCACGGCGTCGGCGCCGAGCTCGAAGGCCGCCGCCGCGTGGCTGGGGGCCCCGATCCCTGCGTCCACCACCACGGGCACCCTGGCCTGCTCGACGATGATCGACAGAAACTCCCGGGTCACCAGCCCCTGATTGGAGCCGATGGGGGCGCCGAGCGGCATGACGGCGGCGCAGCCCACCTCTTCGAGCCGCTTGCACAGCACGGGATCGGCGCCGCAATAGGGCAGCACCACGAAGCCTTCTTTCACCAGCTGCTCCGCAGCCTTGAGCGTCTCTATGGGATCGGGCAGCAGGTACTTGGGATCTGGGTGGATCTCCAGCTTGAGCCAGTTGGTGCCGAGCGCCTCGCGGGCGAGCCGGGCGGCAAATACCGCCTCGGCGGCGGTCTTGGCGCCCGAGGTGTTGGGCAGCAGCTTGACCCCGAGCCTGAGCAGGGGGCTCAGGATATCGTCATGGCGCTTGCCCGGCTCCAGCCGCTTGATGGCCATGGTGACGAGCTGGGAGCCGCTCGCCTCGATGGCGGCGGCCATCAGCTCCGGACGGGCGAACTTGCCGGTGCCGGTAAAGAGGCGCGATGAGAAGGTGTGATTGGCAATGGTCAGCATCTCAGCCTCCGGCGATGGCAGTGAAAAGGTGGATCTCGTCCCCGTCATTGAGGCGGGTCTCTGGCCAGCGGCTGCGGGGCAGCACGGCGCCGTTGAGGGCCACCGCCACCCCCTGGGGGGCAATCTCCTGCACCGCCAGCAGCTCGGTCAGGCGCTGGCCGGTGGGCAGCGTCAGCTCGATATCGTTCAATCGAATATTCATTGGTCATCCTTATGGCTGCCACACACCGGGCAGTCGGGATCAGGGGGCAGGCGCAGCGTCTGCCACTCATGGGCCAGGGCATCGAAGCGGCGCAGGGTGCCCGCCACCGGGCTGGGACGCCCGAGCAGCAGTTTCAGTGCCTCCAGCGCCTGCAGGGAACCTATCACTCCCACCAGGGGGCCCGTGACGCCGCTGCTCTGGCAGCTCTCCTTTATCTCGGTGCCCGCCGGGTAGAGACAGGCGTAGCAGGCATGTTCAGGCGCGCTTCGCACCATCAGTTGCCCTTGCCAGCCGACGGCGGCGGCGGAGATCCAGGGTTTCCCCTGGGCCACGCAGGCGGCGTTGATGGCGTGGCGGCTGGCCAGGTTGTCGCAGCAGTCGACAACCAGATCCACCTCGGCCACGAAGGCTGGCAGGCTAGCCCCATCGAGGCGCTGGTTGATGGCGATCAGCTCGACGTGGGGGTTGTGGGCCGCCAACCGTTCCCGGGCCAGCTCGGCCTTGGAGCGGCGCAGCCCCTCCCCATCGAACAGGATCTGGCGCGGCAGGTTGCTCGAATCCACCACATCGCCGTCGGCCAGCCACAGGGTGCCGACCCCGGCCCCGGCGAGATAGAGGGCGAGGGGCGAGCCGAGGCCGCCGAGGCCGACGATCAGCACCGACTTGGCTTTCAGCCTCACCTGCCCGGCTTCCCCTATCTCGGCCAGCATCAGTTGCCTGCCGTAGCGCAGATACTCTTCGTCACTTAGAGATGCCTCGTCAGAGAGCATGGCTGGCCTCCTTTTCCTGGTTCGGCAGGGCCGACAGTGGCTCATCCCCGGCCCCGATGGCGGCCAGCAGACGGACGGTGGCCCCCTGCCAGTCATCGCTGGCGGTGATGGCGGAGACCAGGGCTATGCTGCCCACCCCGCTCTCCTGCACCGGCCCCACCCGATCCTCGCCTATGCCGCCTATGGCCACGGTCGGCCAGTCGCGCATCAGGGCACGGTAGTGGTGCAGCCGCACCAGCCCCTGGGGGCGGGACGGCATCTGCTTGGTGTTGGTGGGGAAGATATGGCCGAGGGCAATGTAAGAAGGTGCCAGTTCCCGGGCCCGCATCAGCTCGAAGTAGCCGTGAGTGGAGATGCCGAGGCGCAGGCCGGCGGCCTGGATGGCGGCGAGATCCGCCGTCTCCATGTCCTCCTGGCCCAGGTGTACCCCGTAGGCGCCAGCCTCGATGGCTTGCTGCCAATAGTCGTTGATAAAGAGCCGGGCCCCGAAGCGACGGCCCAGCGCCACCGCCTCGACGATGGCGGGCATCACCTCTTCGGCGGGTAGGCTCTTGATGCGCAGCTGCAGGGTTTTGACTCCTTCCTTCAGCAACCGCTCCAGCCACTGCACCGAATCCACCACGGGGTAGAGGCCGAGGCTGTGTTCGGTTGGGGCGAAGGGGCCTCGGGGCAAGCGTGCATCGCCGGCAGGACAGAGACCGAAGCGGCGATCCAGCGCAGATCCCGCCAGCACGGCGCGGGGGAACTGGGCGAGATCTCCGGGCCAACCGAGGTGGGCTATGGGGCCGGGGCCGGCCCCCACCCCTTGCGCGGCCGCCAGCCCTTGCTGCAGATAGGCGCGCGCGAGCGTGATGGCATCCTCCAGCGGATAATCCAGCGCCACGACGGCGGCGATGGCGCTGGCATAACAGCAACCGGTGCCGTGGCCGTGGCGGGTCGCCAGGCGCGGCGCCCCTAACCAGAACTCCCTGTGCTCATCCTGGTAGTAGTCGAGGCAGAGCTCGCCACTCCACGCCAGATGACCACCCTTGACCAGCACGGCGCGGGCGCCGAGTTCGCGCAGCCGGGCGGCCCCCGCCCGCACCAGCGCGGGGCTGGTCGCCGGGATGCCGGTCAGCGCCTCCAGCTCGGGGCCGTTGGGGGTGATGAGAGACAGACGGGGCAGCAGGTGCTCGCGCACCGCCGCCAGCATGTTCGGCTCGGCCATGGGGGTGCCGCTGCTGGCGATGGCCACGGGGTCGTAGACCACGAAGGGGGCGGCGATCACCTCCAGCCGGCGTGCCAGCACCTCCACATGCAACCGGGTCGGCAGCAGGCCTATCTTGATGGCGGCCGGCGGCAGATCGACGCCGAGGGCGTCGATCTGGGCGCAGAAGCTCTGCATCAGCACGGGGTCGACCATCTTAACCGCCACCGAATTCTGGGCGGTGATGGCGGAGATGACGGAGCAGCCATGCACGCCGAGGGCGTGCATGGTATGCAGATCGGCCTGGATGCCGGCACCGCCCCCCGAGTCGGAACCGGCTATGGTCCAGACGATGGGCTTGGTGCTCATGCTTCTTCCCGCTCCTGCTTGAGGGCCGCCGCCTGATGGTAGAGCTCGCCCCCCTTTTCCTTGAAGGTCTCTGCCATACGGTTCATCCCGCTTTCCACCTCGGCCACCACTCGCTCCTGCTGGCCATCCATGCCCACCAGCTTGATTTCCACCGCCTCGAGCTTGGCGGCGTAGTCGCGCACGTCCTGGGTGATCTTCATTGAACAGAACTTGGGGCCGCACATGGAGCAGAAGTGGGCCACCTTGCCGGACTCCTGGGGCAGGGTCTCGTCGTGGTAGGCGCGGGCTGTCTCGGGATCCAGCGCCAGGTTGAACTGATCCTCCCAGCGGAACTCGAAGCGCGCCTTGGACATGGCGTTGTCGCGGATCTGGGCGCCCGGATGACCCTTGGCCAAGTCGGCGGCGTGAGCGGCGATCTTGTATGTGATGAGGCCCTGCTTCACGTCCTCCTTGTTCGGCAACCCCAGGTGCTCCTTGGGGGTGACGTAGCAGAGCATGGCGCAGCCGTACCAGCCGATCATGGCGGCGCCTATGCCGGAGGTGAAGTGATCGTAGCCGGGGGCTATGTCGGTGGTGAGCGGACCGAGCGTATAGAAGGGCGCCTCGTGGCAGTGCTCCAGCTGCTCGGTCATGTTGCGCTCGATCATGTGCATGGGTACGTGGCCCGGCCCCTCGATCATCACCTGGACGTCGTATTCCCAGGCGATCTTGGTGAGCTCCCCCAGGGTGTGCAGCTCGGCGAACTGCGCCTCGTCGTTGGCGTCATAGACGGATCCCGGACGCAGGCCGTCACCGAGGGAGAGCGCCACGTCGTAGGCCGCGCAAATCTCGCAGATCTCCCGGAAATGCTGATAGAGGAAGTTTTCCTTGTGGTGTGACAGGCACCACTTGGCCATGATGCTGCCGCCGCGCGACACGATGCCGGTGAGGCGCTTGGCGGTCATGGGCACGTAGCGCAACAAGACGCCTGCGTGGATGGTGAAGTAGTCCACCCCCTGTTCGGCCTGCTCCAGCAGGGTGTCGCGGAACAGCTCCCAGGTCAGATCCTCGGCGATGCCGTTGGTCTTCTCCAGCGCCTGATAGATGGGCACAGTGCCGATGGGGACCGGGCTGTTGCGCAGGATCCACTCGCGGGTCTCGTGGATGTAGCGGCCGGTGGAGAGATCCATGACGGTGTCGGCGCCCCAGCGGGTGGACCACACCAGCTTCTCCACTTCCTCCTCGATGCTGGAGGTCACCGCCGAGTTGCCGATGTTGGCGTTGATCTTCACCAGGAAGTTGCGGCCGATGATCATCGGCTCGGCTTCCGGGTGGTTGATGTTGCTGGGGATGATGGCGCGGCCGGCGGCCACCTCATCGCGCACGAATTCGGGGGTGATGTTGCCCGGCAGGCGGGCGCCGAAACCCTGGCCCGGATGCTGGCGCAGCAGCAGCTCGGAGCGCACCCGCTCGCGGCCCATGTTCTCGCGAATGGCGATGAACTCCATCTCGGGGGTGACGATACCCTGGCGGGCATAGTGCAGTTGGGTCACCCGGCGGCCCGGCCTGGCACGCAGCGGCTTGGGCAAGTTATCGAAACGCAGGTGATCCAGCCCCTCGTCGGCGAGGCGCTCCTGGGTGAAGGCGGAGCTAAGACCCTCGAGCGCTTCGGTGTCGCCCCGCTCCAGCACCCAATTTTCACGCAGGCGCGGCAGACCGCGGCGCACGTCTATCTCGGCACTCTCATCCCCATAGGCCCCCGAGGTGTCGTAGACGGGCACGGGATCGTTGGGCTCGAACTGGAGGTCTTCCTTGCTGCCGCCGACCAAGGTGTCGGCCAGGACGATCTCCCGCAGCCCCACCCGGATGTCGGGACGGGAACCTTGGATGAAGATGCGTCTGGAGTTGGGATGGGCCATGCCCTTGAGGTTGTCGATAAAGGCCTGGGCACTGGAACGCTGCTCGCGGCGACCGGCAGGAACGGCCTTGGCGTTGTCGAGAACGGACTGGACTTCTGGTGCGGACTGGATTGGGGTAGACATAGCAAAACTCACATTAACTGGTTGAAGTTATGGGTGTTTGCTTGTCTGGAGTTCGAGGAGAAGATGAACCTGCGAGCGAATATGCGTCGAGAGGGAGTGGTGCCAGTCTGCTGACCCCTCCTGCCCTGCACAGACCCTCCCTGATGGGCGGTTCGGCGAGGCTGGCTCCCTCTCGTGCGCCGGCTTACCGGGGCTGGCCCTGTAGCAAGTAGGAAGCAGATGCTCCCAAGCGCGGCAACTCGCAAGTTACCCTTGTTTCCCTTCGCAGGTTCTAGCCTGATCAGGTTCCACGGATCCCGAATTAACGGTCTCAGCTTAGCGTCGTTCGACGGTCAGCACTCCGACAAGATGGCGCCAGTATAAGTGGGGAATTTGAAAGTACAAGGCATTAACACAGCTGACCAGTGGGGTGCTCTGGCCATAATGCCGCGCTGACCGGCGAAGAGGACGGTTGAATAAGCCAGCTCCGTTTCATAGCAGCTGACGGGGCGGCAGATTCGCGCCCAGGATCGGGAACACACTCCGGACGCGGCCAGACAAGCGCGCCAAAGGCAGCTAAAATCACTAAAAATTAGACATTCTAAAAATAAAAACCGGGCGAAAGCCCGGTTTTACATTCCAATTTAACTGCCACCAGATCACTTGTCGGTAGCAGGTTTCAGCTCGATCTGGACGTTGTCGAAGCCCAGTGCGGAGAGCTCGCTGGCATCGAGCGGGATCTCCAGACGCAGGCCGGTTGCCTGGCCGTCGACGCTGCGGGCACGACGCACCTTGCTGTCACCACCGATGGGCACGGGCGCACCTATCTCGATGTTGCCGGCGAACTGGCTCTCGGCATGGAAGTCCCCCGTGATGCTGGCGCGCACCGGGCGCAGCACCCTGGCCAGAGCATTCTTCATGGTATCGGCACCGTTCTGCTGTATGGTCCAGTTCCAGTCCCACCACTTCACCTCACCCGGGATGTAACGCTTGTCCCACTGGTAGCGGATGCTGCTCGCCTTGTCCTTGAACGGACCGATGACGAAGCTGTGGTTCCAGGTTGGCCGGTTGTCCGGATGGGTGTGCCAGGCGTTGCCGCCCCAGCGCAGGAAACCGTTCAGGGCGAGATCGTAGCTGACGTCCGCCTTGAACTCGTAGGGGTAGGAGATGTTTGCCTTGTAGAGCTCGATCTTCACCGGGATCTTCGAGTGGGCGGGCACGGTCGGGCGCGCCGACTGGGAGAGCGAGGTGGTAGTCGCCCCACCGTTCTGCTGAGCCCAGGACTGGCTCGCGGCGATCTCGATGGAGAGTTCGGTCTCACCCACCAGCGGCCACTTGAACTTGTTCTTGGTGGAGACCTTCTCGCTCAGGCCATAGGTGTTGGTCTTGGACCAGTTGGTGGCCGTGTCGTAGCGCAGGGTCACGTCATAGCCGGACTGGGGCGTGTCGCTGTCGTTGACGGCCCAGCCCACCACCGTCTTGATCAGGACGCGATCGGACTGGGTCACCTCACCGTGACTGAAGCTCTCGGGATCCAGGGTGTAGGCGAAGTTGCTGACCCGGATGCTGCTCTTCTCGCCGCAGCGATAGCCGTCGCAGCCGCCGCCGTTGTTGCCACGGATCAGCCAGCCTCCGCCGTCCTGAGTCACGTCCATGTCCTCACCCACGTAGGGGCTGTGGTCGCCACCGACCCAGGCATAGCCGAGATAATGGGCGAGGTAACTGGCCGGCTTGATGAAATTGGCGCTGTCATGCACCAGTCGCCATTGCACGTCCACTTCATCCCCATCTGGAATATTCAGCGCAGGCAATACTGGTATTTCACTGGTGACCGGATTGGTCGGATAACACCAGGTATCCGAGGCCGAACCGGGTTTTATTTCACCGTTGTAACCCGATCCCATGATCACCCAGTTATTGGCCAAACCACTTATTTGCCACTGGCCCATCATGCCCACAATATTATTGCGGACACTCTGCGCTTCTTCCCGATTGATCGGACGATAGTTGGCACCACAGACCTCTTTCCCGAGCGAGAAGAGACGCAGTTGGTCAGGATAGACGGGCTCGGCCCCATGGGCCTGGCTCATCAACAGCGTCGAAATGGTCAACGCCAAACCCGTTATTTTTAGTTTATCCATAGCTCCCCCAATATTGTAGGTATAGACATGCAAATGCTATTTATCTTGCTGCATGCCAGGGGGACAATATCAGCCACATAAGCCTACGAATGCGATCGAATCCACATTTTAATTATTCACAATCGATGTAAACACAATTAACAGGCAGGTTATTAATTAATGACAAAACAAATATCAGAGTCATTACTTTATTATTTAATTTATAATTTTCGTGGTGTTAAAGTTTTTAATTATTGAATGTAAACGTCAGCGATACTCGGCCAGATTACATATCCGCCAAATGACTGAGCCATATTCTGGCTATTTATTCGGGATCCTCTTCCGGATTGGGGAGCAGCACCTCGGTCAAGCGTCCATCCTCATCGCGGCTCAGCACCAGCTTGCGGCCCGGTTGCAGGTCGGCGGGGCTGCCGTTCACCCAACGGGTCTTCGCATCGAACGCCAGCACTCCCAGCTCCGGCAACAGCAAGGTCTCCCCTGCGGTGGCGAGCAGCCTGTCCTCCGCCCGCAGCCACTGGCTGCTCTGCGCCAGATCCGGCGCCGTGGCAAGCACCCGGATCTGCTGGGCAACGCCGTACCGGCTCAGGATGGCGAGCCGCATGCCGGGCTTGAGATCGTCGGGCTGGTTCACCCCGGTCAGCGCGGCGCTGCCCAGCTCCAGTTCGGCACCCTGAAATTGCAGATGGATGCCGTCGTTGTGCTCCAGCTCCACCAGCCAGAGTTCGGCCTCGGTGGCCAGGGTGCAAAACGGTAACACCCACAGCAGCAATGCGGTTCTGGTCATAGCAAACAGGCCCATGGTCAACCGGCGATGAGGTTTAACTATGGGCCTGGATGGGCACTTTTTCCGGTCGGCGCTGCTGCGGGCGCCTCAATCATCTTCGCGGCAACGGCTCAGGCGCATGCCATCGAACCGGCACTCCAGCTCCAGCCAGCGCCCTTCGAACGGCGCCAGGCTGTCGTCCGAGGTGACATAGCCCCAGATCCGCCCCTGGGCCACAGGTCCTTCCAGCTCCATCTGGTCTTTTTCTTCCAGCGTCTCCACCTCGCGGATCAGCCTCTGCTCCCCCTGCACGACCCCTTCCAGATCGACCCAGCTGCCCCCGAGATCGTCTTCGTCCAGACCATCCTTGAAGCGGGTCTGTCCATCGATGACGAAGGGAATGCCGTTGACCATCAACTGACCCAGCTGCCAGCTGGTACGGCCGGTCAGCTTGAACTCGGCCGCCTGCGCCAGACCAAAGGGCAATAAAATCAATAGCCAGAGGGCACAGAGAGACTTCTTCATCGGGGATCCTCGGGGTTACACTGGCACACAGGATGCTTCATCCGGTGTGAAATGGCCGTGAAATGCCGGCCGAAACCAGGAGATCTGAACATGAAAATACTGGTGGTGGAAGACAATCCCCAGGTGGCGGAAACCATCATGGACTACCTGGAGCTGGCGGGACACCGGCTGGACTGTGCCTATCATGGCCAGGCGGCCCTGCAACTGCTGGCGGAGCAGCGTTTCGACGTCATCATCATGGACGTGATGATGCCACGCCTCGACGGCCTGCGCACGGTAGCGCAGCTGCGGGCCGACGGCATAGCGACCCCGGTGCTGTTTCTCACCGCCCGCGACAGCCTGGACGACAAGCTGGCGGGCTTTCGCGCCGGTGGTGATGACTACCTGGTCAAGCCGTTCGCCATGGAGGAGCTGGAGGTCAGGTTGCAGGCCCTGGCCCTGCGCGGCCCCCGCGCCGATCTGGGGGCCCTGCGCTTCGGCGAGCTGGAGGTGGATCCCGCCAGCGGCCGTGCCCGGCGCGCCGGCGTCGAGTTGAAACTCGGCAAGATCCCGTTCCAGATCCTCAGCCTGCTGGTGAAGCGTGCGCCGCAACTGGTGACACGCCAGGAGGTGCTGGACACCGTCTGGGGGGATGAGGAGCCCGACTCCGATGCCCTGCGCAGCCACATCTATGCCCTGCGCAACGCCCTCGACAAGCCTTTCGAGACCCCCATGCTGGAGACCCTGCACGGCCAGGGCTACCGGCTGGTCAAACCATGAGCCTCCCGGCCTCCCCGAGCCAGCCAGCCTTGAACCTGCCGAGCCTGCGCAAGCGCCTGATCCTGGCGCTGGGCGGGGCCGGCTTGCTGCTGCTGCTGATCCTGAGCCTGCTGATGGTGGTGGCCGAGAACAAGATGGAGGAGCTCAGTCTGCGCCACTGGCTGGAGGCCGAAGTCACCCGCTACAACGATGACTGGCTGCGGCTCGGTCAAGAGGCCCCCGCCCCCAGCCCGCGTCAATTCTCCAGCTACTGGACCCAGGCCGGCCGGCTACCCGTCTGGCTGAAACCCTACCGGACCCCCGGTTTCTTCGAGCACCAGCTCGGCAAGGAGGACAAGCACTTCCTGGTGCGGCCCCACCCCTCCGGCCAGGGCCTGCTCTATCTGGTATTCAACGATGACGCCGACGATTACCTGGACCCTTACGAAGACAAGCTGCATCTGGTCACCCGCTTGATCGGGCTGGCCCTGCTGCTGGGCTGCATCGCGTTCGGCATCTGGCTGGTGCGCCACATCACCGGACCCCTTGAGCGACTGCGCCAGCGGGTCGCCCACCTCACCCCGGATCAGGCGGACTTCGTGCCGGATGCCCCCTGGCAGGAGCTGCGGGAGATCGAGCTGGCGCTGCTGGCAGGCAAGCAGGAGGTGGCCGCGGTGTTCGCCCGCGAGCAGGAGTTCAGCCGCTTCGCGAGCCACGAGCTGCGCACCCCCAACATGGTGATCCAGGGCTCGGCGGCCCTGCTCGGCAAGGTGACGGACTTGCCCGCCCCCGCCGCCCGTGCGGCTGGCCGCATCCGCGCCGCCAGCGACGAGATGGCGCTGCTCACCGAGACCTTCCTGCTGCTGGGCCGCAAGGAGGCCGTGGAGCGACCACCCCAGCGGGTGGCCCCGCTGATCCGGCGGGAGCTGGCCCGCCTCGCCCCCCTGTTGCAGCGGGAGAGCCTGGAGATCCGGCTCAATCTGGACGAGCAGAGCGAGGTGCAGGCGCCCCTCTCCCTGCTCGCCATCGCGCTGGGCAACCTGCTCAAGAATGCCCTGAGCTACGCCGATGGCCATATCGAGATCGCGCTCGCGGAGCAGACCCTCACCATCAGCAACCCCACGGCGGCGGCACCGGATCAGATCCTCGGCTACGGCTGCGGCCTGACCATCATCCAGCGCATCTGCGAGAAGCTGGGCTGGGGGATAGAGACCCGGCTGGAAGAGGGCCTGTTCAGCGCCAGGTTGGTGATGGGTCAGGGCGCTGTGATTGGCGAGGACTCATCACCCGCCGATAAGGCCTGAGGCTTGTAACCCGTCTCTTCGAAAAAAGCGGGAGAAGGGAGCAAACAAGCCCATCGGCCAAGCAATGGAGTCCATCCGTATTTCTTCCCCCTGGCCACCGCCAACACAGCTATCTGGCCAACACTCGGTAGGTCCCCTCTCCCTCTGGGAGAGGGTTAGGGTGAGGGGATAACTTCTCAACGAAATGAACAGAAACAACAAGGCGCCCGAGGGCGCCTTGTCTGTTCCAACCATCCCGATTACCGAGGTCACTCTGCCGGCTTGTGCTTGCGGCTCGCCTTGAGTTCCAGAAAATCGATGATCTTACCCGCCACATCCTTGCCGGAGGCGGCCTCCACCCCTTGCAGACCGGGGGAGGAGTTCACCTCCAGCACCAGGGGGCCGCGGGCGCTGCGCAGAATATCCACCCCGGCCACGTCCAGCCCCATGATCTTGGCGGCCTGCACCGCGGTCGCCCGCTCTTCGGGGCTGATCTTGATCGCCTCGGCGGTGCCGCCACGGTGCAGGTTGGAGCGAAACTCCCCCGGCTGGGCCTGACGGCGCATGGCCGCCACCACCTTGCCGTTGACCACCAGGCAGCGGATGTCGGCGCCGTTGGCCTCGCGGATATACTCCTGCACCAGGATGTTGTTGTTGGTCTGGATGAAGGCCTCGATCACGCTCTCGGCGGCCTTCTGGGTCTCGCACAGCACCACGCCTATCCCCTGGGTCCCCTCCAGCAGTTTCACCACCAGCGGCGCCCCACCGACCATGGTGATGAGGTCGGGCACGTCGTGGGTGCTGTGGGCATAGCCGGTGATGGGCAGGCCTATGCCGTGGCGGGAGAGCAGTTGCATGGCGCGCAGCTTGTCCCGGGAGCGACTGATGGCCACCGAGCTGTTGAGGGCCATGGTATTCATCATCTCGAACTGGCGCAGCACGGCGGTGCCATAGAAGGTGATGCTGGCACCGATGCGCGGGATCACGGCGTCATAGCTCTCCAGTTCCCGTCCTTCGTAGTGGATGGAGGGGCTGTGGGAGGCGATGTTCATGTAGCAGCGCAGGGTGTCGAGCACCTCGACCTGATGCCCGCGCGCCTGCGCCACCTCGACCAGGCGGCGGGTGGAGTAGTTATTGGGCTCGCGGGATAAAATGGCAATATTCATGGAAATGGCAGACCTGATAATCGGACTGGAGAGTATAAGGTGCCACAGACTGCTGGCAACGCTAATCCTTTCCCCTCACCATTCGTCTTTCTGCAAGACCATCTAAAACAGAGTCAATGAGGCCCTCGCAGTTGCTGCTGCAGATCCAGTAGCAGCCCCACCTCCCGCAGGCGGCGGGCCGTCACGCCGTGCCACCCTGCGACCGGAATCGGCGCCAGCAGGGTCTGGGCGATGCAGTGGCGATAGAGTGGCCCCTCCAGTTGCCAGCGCTGCAGCACGCCGTTCTCATGATGATGCAGCCAGGCCTGATTGCCGCTACGCAGCAGCTCCAGCCGTCGCCCATCTTTCAGCAGGAGACTGAGCCCCTTCTTCTCCACCCCGGCCCCGGCGTATTTGTCGAGCCAGAGGGTCAGTGGCACCCCGGCCGCCTCACCGCGCAGGCAGGCACGCCCCTCGGCGGTACGCAGATCCCCGAGCACGATGGGCTGCCCCAGCCGGTCGCAGACGCCCTCGGCGATCAGATGCAGGCTGTCGCCCCCGCCGAGGGCCACCAGCAGCTCGCGGATCATCGCCAGCACATGGGTGCCGATGTCGAGGATGACGCCATCCGGATGGTGGAAGGTCCGTTGATCCGGCTCGCCGGTCGCGAAGTTGAGGGCGAAGGGGTGACCTTGCTCATCGATCCCGCAGGGCTCCAGCAGGAAGCCCTCCACCTCGGCCACATCCTGGATGGTCGCGGGCCGAACCCGGGCCTCGCCCGTCAGGGGCTGCCAGCTCGCATCCAGCTCACCACGGAGCAGTTGCTGGACGGCAATGCGCGCCATCCAGTGATCCAGCGCCAGCACCCGGCCCGCCACTGCGGGATCGGCCAATAACGCCTGCAAGCGGTCGTGCTGGGCCAGGCTGGCCACCAGGGGTTTCTCCACCAAGATGAGGGGGATCTGGCTCGCCAGCGCCTGCTCCAGCACCGGCAGGTGCAGCAGAGAGGGGGTGGCGATGACCAGCCTGTCCAGCGGCAAGGCCAGCAGGGCTTCCAGACTCGAGGCCTGATTCACCCCCGACAGCGTCAGCTCCGGGTCAAAACCCCAGATCTCGGCATCTTCTGCCAATGCAGCGAGCGCAGGCAGATAGGCCGTCTGCACCACGGCCCCCAGGCCGACAAATCCAATCTTCATCATCACCTCGATTCAGGGTCCATGGACCCGTGAATGGGCCAACCGGGTGGCCAGGTCACACCGAGCTGGCGCAGGCAAGGTGACACGCCCAGAGGAGGCATCACCTTCATATCAATAAAAAGGGGAAGCTGGCTCAATGGAGGGGGCCGACCCCGCTTTGCTCCATGCGCCAGCGCAGCACAGCCCGATCAAAGTCTGCCCTGGCCCGGGTGATGTATCGCTCCGACCGTTGCAGAAAGCATGCGAGATGATCCCGATGGATCTGCGCCTGCTTCACCACGAACCGGGCTGGTTCATGGGACGTGCCGTCCCGCCGCTTGCGTTCACGCCACTCTACCCTGTGGTTTAACCCTTCACGTAGGGCCACCATCTCCGGCGAGTCATAGAAGCGATCGCGCTCATGGAAGAAGCCGGCCAGCGCAGAGGCAGATACATCCAGAGCCCGACAGAACACCTTGAAATCGATGTATCCCTCTTCATCCGCTTCGGCCAGACAGCGGGCAATCAACACCTCATCCGGCCATGCCTCATCATCTCTTGCCTTGTCCATTTCCTCTCCTGACCACTTACACCCGATCAATGCAGGTTAGGCCCCAGCCAGCGCTCGGCTTCCACCAGGGTCATGCCCTTGCGCTGGGCGTAGTCTTCGACCTGATCCTGCTGGATCTGCGCCACCGCGAAGTACTTGCTGTCGGGGTGGGAGAAGTACCAGCCGGACACCGCCGCCCCCGGCCACATGGCGTAGGATTCGGTCAGTTTCATGCCGATGGCCTGCTCGACGCCCAGCAGCTCCCAGATGCTGCCCTTCTCGGTGTGCTCAGGGCAGGCCGGGTAACCGGGGGCCGGGCGTATGCCCTGATAGTTCTCGCGAATGAGCTCCTCGTTGCTGAGGGCCTCATCTTGGGCATAACCCCAATGCACCTTACGTACCTGCTCGTGCAGGTACTCGGCGAAGGCTTCCGCCAGGCGGTCGCACACCGCCTGCACCAGAATGGCATTGAAATCATCATGCTGGGCCTTGTAGGCGTTGGCGATGGCCTCCTCGCCTATGCCGCCGGTCACCGCAAAGGCGCCGATCCAGTCCGGCTTGCCGCTCTCTTTCGGCGCCACATAGTCCGCCAGGCAGTAGTTCGGGAAGCCCTGCTTCTCGCTCTGCTGGCGCAGGTGGTGCAACACCTTGCGCACCTCGGTGCGCGATTCGTCGGTATAGACCTCGATGCTGTCGCCGACGCCGTTGGCGGGGAACAGGCCTATGATACCGGCGCAGCGCACGCTGCCATCCCGTTCGAGCTGATCCAGCATGGCGTTGGCATCGGCAAACAGCTTGGTCGCCTCCTCACCGACGACTTCGTCCTCCAGGATGCGCGGATACTTGCCCGCCAGCTCCCAGCTCAGGAAGAAGGGCGTCCAGTCGATGTAGGGCCGCAGCACCGAGATGGGCACGTCTTCGAAGTTCTGCACGCCAGGCTCGCGGGGGGCTGGCGGCTGATAGCCGACCCAGTCCAACTGCTGGCGGTTGGCGCGGGCATGGGCCAGGCTGACCGGCTTGGATCTCGGTTGCTTGCGGGCGTGCTGCTCCCGGGCTATCTCGTACTCCTTGTCGATGCGGGCCACGAAGGCGGGCTTGAGCTCGGGATTGAGCAGGCTCTGGGCCACCCCGACCGCCCGCGATGCGTTCGACACATAGACCACGGGTTCGGAGTAGTTCTGCTCTATCTTGACCGCGGTGTGCGCCTTGGAGGTGGTGGCGCCACCGATCAGCAGCGGCAGTGTAAACCCCTGACGCTCCATCTCCTTGGCCACGTGCACCATCTCGTCGAGGGAAGGGGTGATCAGGCCGGACAATCCGATCATGTCGGCATTCACTTCCCTGGCGGTTTTGAGGATCTTCTCGCAGGAGACCATGACCCCGAGATCGACGATTTCGTAGTTGTTGCACTGCAACACCACGCCGACGATGTTCTTGCCGATGTCGTGCACGTCTCCCTTCACCGTGGCCATCACTATCTTGCCGTTGCTGGAGCCCCCCTCCTTCTCCTGTTCGATATAGGGCTGCAGGTAGGCCACCGCGCGCTTCATCACCCGCGCCGACTTCACCACCTGGGGCAGGAACATCTTGCCCGCGCCGAACAGATCGCCGACCACGTTCATGCCGTCCATCAGCGGCCCCTCGATGACGTGCAGCGGCTTCTCGGCCCCGGCCCGCGCCTCTTCGGTATCCTCCTCGATGAAGTCGGTGATGCCCTTGACCAGGGCATGCTCCAGCCGCTTGCCCACCGGCCAACTGCGCCACTCCTGATCCCGCGGATCCTCGGCCTGGGCGCCGGCGCCGCGATACTTCTCGGCGATGGCCAGCAGATCCTCGGTGGCGTTGTCGTTGAGGTTGAGCACCACGGCGATGACTTTCTCTTTCAACTCCGCCGGGATGTCTTCATAGATGGCGAGCTGACCGGCGTTGACTATGCCCATGTCCATGCCGTTCTGGATGGCGTGGTAGAGGAAGACGGCGTGAATGGCCTCGCGCACCGGCTCGTTGCCACGGAAGGAGAAGGAGACGTTGGAGACGCCGCCGGAGATCATGGCGTGGGGCAGGTTGTCCTTGATGTCCTTCACCGCCTCGATGAAGTCCACCGCGTAGTTGTTGTGCTCGTCGATGCCGGTGGCGACGGCGAAGATGTTGGGATCGAAGATGATGTCTTCCGGCGGGAAGCCGACCCTGTCCACCAGGATGCGGTAGGCGCGCTGGCAGATCTCGAACTTGCGGGCGCGGGTATCGGCCTGGCCCACCTCGTCGAACGCCATCACGATGACGGCGGCGCCGTAGCGACGCAGCAGTTTGGCCTGCTGGATGAACTTCTCCTCCCCCTCCTTCATGGAGATGGAGTTGACCACCGGCTTGCCCTGCACGCACTTGAGGCCCGCCTCCAGCACCTCCCACTTGGAGGAGTCGATCATCACAGGCACCCGGGCGATGTCCGGCTCGCCGGCGATCAGATTGAGGAAGCGCACCATGGCCGCCTCGGCGTCCAGCATCCCCTCGTCCATGTTGATGTCGATGATCTGGGCGCCGCTCTCGACCTGCTGCTTGGCCACGTCCAGGGCCTCGTCGTAGAGCCCCTCCTTGATCAGCCGCTTGAACTTGGCCGAGCCGGTGACGTTGGTGCGCTCCCCCACGTTCACGAACATGGACTCCGCGGTGATGATCAGCGGTTCCAACCCTGACAGCCGGCAGGCCACCGGCAGCTCGGGCAGGGCGCGCGGTCGGATACCCGCCACGGCATCGCTCATGGCGCGAATGTGGGTCGGGGTGGTGCCGCAGCAGCCCCCCACCAGGTTCAGGAAGCCGCTCTGGGCCCACTCGCGGATGTGCTCCGCCATCTCTCCCGCATCCAGATCGTACTCGCCGAAGGCGTTGGGCAGACCGGCGTTGGGGTGGGCGCTGACATGGCTCTCGCTGATGCGCGACAGCTCCTCCACGTACTGGCGCAGCTCATCCGGGCCGAGCGCACAGTTGAGGCCGAACGACAGCGGTTTGACGTGGCGCAGGGAATGGTAGAAGGCTTCCGTGGTCTGGCCGGAGAGGGTGCGACCGGAGGCATCGGTGATGGTGCCGGAGATCATCACCGGCAGGGCATGGCCGAGCTCCTCGAACACCAGATCCACCGCGAAGGCGGCGGCCTTGGCGTTGAGGGTATCGAAGATGGTCTCGATCAGGATGATGTCGGCGCCGCCCTCGATGAGGGCGTGGGTCGATTCGGTGTAGGCGACCACCAGCTGGTCATAGGTGACGTTGCGCTTGCCCGGATCGTTGACGTCCGGCGAGATGGAGGCGGTGCGGTTGGTCGGGCCCAGAACCCCGGCCACGAAACGCGGCTTGTGGGGCTCTCTTGCCGTCCACTCATCGGCGACGGCGCGGGCGAGGCGAGCGGCCTCCCGGTTGATCTCGGCAGAGAATTCTTCCATCTCGTAATCGGCCATGGCGATACGGGTGGCGTTGAAGGTGTTGGTCTCGAGGATGTCGGCCCCGGCGGCGCAATACTGATCGTGGATCTCGCGGATGACCGCCGGTTTGGTCAGCACCAGCAGATCGTTGTTGCCCTTGATGTCGGTATGCCAATCGGCAAAACGCGCACCGCGATAATCGGCCTCACCCAGCTTGTAGCCCTGGATCATGGTGCCCATGGCGCCATCGATGATCAGGATCCGTTCCTTCAGGCTCGCTTCCAACCCCTGTTTCTTGTTCAGCTTTTCGTTAGACACCGCTCGTTCCTCTTACATCCATGCCACTGAGTTAACCTCATCCTAACAGCAAACGAATGGTATGGAAATCTAGCCGTCTATCTGTCCGTGCGGTTGATTAAATATAACCATAAATAGGTAATGAGTACCCCCTGAGCCGAGAGTACCCTATGCCCGTCCTCAATGGGGATACGTGCTTGCTGTTTACTAAAGAGAAAAATAACTATGAGCGTCTACTACACACTCTGCTTCCTGGCAGCGCTGGCGATATTCATCGCCTTTGCCAACCAGTATGTGGTGAAGATCCAGACCACCATCGCCATCACGGCAGGATCCATGCTGATCTCCGCCCTGCTGGTGCTGTTTGGTAAGCTGGGTTGGTTCAATCTGGAACCGCTGGCCGTCGAGACCATGGAGAGCATCGACTTCCAGAACTTCCTGCTGAAGGGGATCCTGGGCTTCCTGCTGTTCGCCGGCGGACTCGGCATCAATCTGAAGGCCCTGCGCAGTCAGAAGTGGGAGATCACCATCCTCTCCATAGTGGCGACCCTGCTCTCCACTTTCCTCATCGGCTATGGCTTCTGGTTCATCGCCAAGCTGCTGGGCTGGGAGCTGCCGTTGGTCTACTGCATGCTGTTCGGTGCACTGATCTCCCCCACCGACCCCATCGCCGTGCTGGCCATCGTCAAGAAGATGAAGGCGCCACCCCAGATCGCCATCCAGATCGAGGGGGAATCCCTGTTTAACGACGGGGTCGGCCTGGTGATCTTCGCCACCGTGTTTGCCGTCGCCTTCGGCGGGGTCGAGCCGACCTTCGGCAGCGTGGCCGGCCTGTTCTTGCACGAGGCCCTCGGCGGCATCCTGTTCGGCGCCGTGCTGGGGCTCATCGCCCACGTGATGATCAGCGCCACCGACGACGGCTCCCTCGAGCTGCTGCTGACGCTCTGCATCCCGACCGCGGGCTTCGCCTTCGCCAACATGATCGGCGTCTCCGGCGCCCTGGCCATGGTGGTCACCGGCATCATGATCGGCAACTGGACCCGCCAGTCCGGCTTCTCCGAGCAGAGCCGCCACCACCTGGATCACTTCTGGGAGTTGATGGATCAGTTCCTCAACGCCCTGCTGTTCCTGCTGATCGGCCTGGCACTGGTGCTGCTGGATCTCGCCTGGCAAGACTGGATCCTGCTGGTCATCGCGGTGCCGCTCTGCCTGGCCGCCCGCTTCATCAGCGTGTCCCTGCCCTACGTCGCCTTCCGCCGTTTCCGCAGCTACAACACCTTCTCCATCCGCATCCTGACCTGGGGCGGCCTGCGCGGTGGCCTGGCCATGGCCATGGCACTGGCGCTGCCCTCCGGCGTCATGGTGCTGCCGGAGCAGGGTGTCGATCTGCGGGAGGTGATCCTGGTGATGACCTACTCGGTGGTGATGTTCTCCATCGTGGTACAGGGCATGACCATCACGCCCATGATCACCGCGGCCAAAAAGGCCAGCGGCAGCTACTAAGCCGAGGGGGAAACCTCATAAGGCGACCAACGAAAAGGGCTCCCGACGGGAGCCCTTTTGCTGAGCCGTCGCTGGTGAAGCCTGTGGCTTTTTTACGCACCAGCGAAATATCTGTTTGCTTTTCATTCATTTTGCAGAGAGAATGCGCCCCGGCTAGTTAATCAGCCCTGTTTATGTTACCCCTGCAATGCTTCACCTTTGGTTGAATCCAGTCAGTACCCGCATAACCTCCCTCTGATTTACTCGCCTTGAGAACCGTCAGGCTGTCTGCCTGCGTTGCCCGGCTCTCACGGTGCAGACCCGATCTGCCCACTCCCAAGTAGCACCATGCATCTGCATGTTCCTTGGCGCATTTCCTTGAAAAGTGCAGACGCCCTTAAGGGGCTGGGTATTCCTGCGTGGATCTGACCACGCCCATTGACCTGAAATTTGCAAAAACAAGGAGCAAACACTTAATTTATATAGAGAAATACCATGATGAAAGCCGTACAAACACACAAACCCCTGCGTCGTAGCAAACCCGTCAACCTGCCCCTGCAAGAGCAGGATGCCGATGCCTTCCTGATCCAGTTCAGTACCCGTTTCAGCGGTGGCTTCGCCATCTCCTGTGATGGCATCCCTGGCGAGTTCTCCATCGAAGACCTCAACTGATCCGGCCCACCGACAGCCACGACACAAACAGGCCGCAACTCACGGCGGCCCTTTTGCTATTTTGCCGTTTACCGATTCAGACCGGCACGCTTTCCCTGCTTGGATCTTCCAGCAGCAGGCACTCCTCTTCGCTCTCACCCAGCCTGACCAACCGACCCTGACTCAGCCCCAGCTTGGCCAGCAGTGCGACCGAGCGCTCGTTGCCCGGGGTGACGATGGCGATCACTCGCTCGATTCCCAGCCGCTCCCGACCGTCTTGCAGCGCCGCCTGCGCCGCTTCTACGCCATAACCCAGACCACGATAAGCAGGCAGGAAGGCATAGCCGATATCCTCGCACGGCAGGGTATCGCGCTTGATCAGGCCGCAGATGCCGATCCTGGCCTCATCGTCCCGCCGCATCACCAGATAGAGACCATGCCCATGCTGGGCATAGCTGATCGCCGGCCCCTGCTGGATGTAGTCTTCGGCATCGCCCAGGGTGCGTACCCCGCGATCGCCGATGTAGCGATGGAAATCGCCGTCGTTGAGCAGTTCGAGAATAAAGGGGGCGTCAGCCGTGGTTAATTCGCGCAGGATGAGTCGCTCGGAGAGGATCATGGCAAGGGCTCTTCTTTTAGGAATAAACGGAAACATAACAGGCCATCAAGACTGCCCCCGCGACGGCCCCTTGGCAAGGTCTGGCGGGCGGAAGTGACAGGATCGGCGACAAAAGTCCCGGGCATGACGCCAGGGGCCTGTCATCCTCGCCGACATGAACTCCATTTCGGCGCGAGCCGCGGGCCGGTTGCGGCTATACTGCTCCCCCTATTCAGACTATCAGTGCAACGTTCAGGACAGACACCATGACGGAATCCACCGAATTTTTCGACGAACAGACCCTGCTCGAGATGGTTGATAACCAGCTCGCCGACGGCCATCCCCTGCAGGTCAAAGCCACCCTGATGCGGCTGGTGATGAAAGGCACCCCCCGCGAAGAGGCGCTGCAATACATCGCCTGCGCCCTCGGCGCCGAGCTGATGGCGATGGAGGCGGAACAGGGCCCCTTCAACCTGACCCGCTACGCCGAGTTCCTCGACAGCCTGCCCGAGATGCCCTGGGCCAAATGAGGTCCCCTCGTGAGGCAAGGTGGGCGGCCAGCCATTATCATTACTGCCACAGCCAATAACGGGAGTAGGCAGACATGCGCTGGCAAGATCGCCGTGAGAGCAGCAATGTGGAAGACAGGCGCCAGGAAGGCGGTGGCAGCGGGGGCGGCGGCCTGCCCATCGGTGGCAAGGGTCGTCTCATCCTGATTGTGGTGGTGATGGTGGCGGGTTACTACGGCGTGGACCTGAGCCCCCTGCTCAACGATCCGGCCCCGCAAACCCAGGCGCCGCGCCAGAATATGTCTCAGCCGGCGAGCGATCCCCTGGCCAAATTCACCTCTGTGATGCTTGCCTCCACCGAGGATGCCTGGGGGGAGATCTTCAAGGGCAGCGGCAGCCAATATCAGCCCCCCAAACTGGTGCTCTATCGCGGCGCCACCCGCACCGGTTGCGGTCAGGGCCAGTCGGTGATGGGCCCCTTCTACTGCCCGGCAGATCGCTCCGTCTACATCGATCTCTCCTTCTATCAGGACATGCGCGACAAGCTCGGGGCCGACGGTGACTTCGCCCAGGGCTATGTGGTCGCCCACGAGGTGGGTCACCACGTGCAGGCCCTGCTCGGCATCTCCACCAAGGTGCGTCAACAGCAACAGGGGCTGAGTCAGGCCGCGCAGAACAAGCTGTCGGTCAAACTCGAACTGCAGGCCGACTGCTTCGCCGGGGTCTGGGGCCACTATATGGAGCGGGAGCAGGTGCTGGAGCACGGCGATCTGGAGGAGGCCCTCAACGCCGCCCAGGCCATCGGCGACGACCGGCTGCAACAGCAGGGTCAGGGCCGGGTGGTGCCGGACAGCTTCACCCACGGCAGCTCGGCCCAGCGCCTCGCCTGGTTCAAGAAGGGCTTCGACAGTGGCAAGCCCGCCAGCTGCGACACCTTCGCCGCCCGCTAGGAAAGCATGCAACAAGCAAAGAGCCGACCCTTGGGTCGGCTCTTTGTTGTGGGCTGGCGGCGTTGCCGGCTCAGGACTTGTCGCTCATCTCATCCACGGCGTCGACCGGTAGCAGATCGGTAAAGACGAAGCCGTCTCTCACCACAGTTTCCCCTGTTTTTATGGCCAGAGGCAGCATGAACATGGGGCCGTCATAGGCCAGGGTGTGGAACTCGCCGTTCTCGCCGCAAGGGTCCACTCCCTCCGGCAGGGCCGCCAGCAGCGCCTCATCGAAGTCGTGGCCGCCGAGGCTCACCTCCAGCTTCTTGGGGTCGAGGGTGCTGATCCGCGCCTTGAGCCCCGCCGTCATCATCTCCCGCGCCAACAGCCGGGTGTCGCTGCCCCAGAGCGGGAACAGCGCCGTGATCCCGGTGCCCTCGAGCTGGCGCTCCCGATAGGCGCGCACGTCCTCGAGGAAGAGATCCCCGAACGCCATATGCCGGATACCCTTGGCCACCACCTCGGCAATGAAGCCGGTCATGATGCGGCCGTAATCCTCGTTGCTGCAGGGCCAGGGCAGATCGATGGTCAGCAGCGGCAGCCCCACGCACTCGGCCTGCTGCACCAGCAACTGCTTGCGCACCCCGTGCATGGCAACCCGCTCGAACGCCTGATTGAGGGTGGTGAAGAGTCCCACCACCTCGATGGCCGGGTCCTGGCGCAGCCGATGCAGTGCCCAGGCACTGTCCTTGCCGCTGCTCCAGGAGAGCAGCACCTTGGTTTTTGTCATCATCTATCCAACTCTTGTATAGGGAGCCGCCAGCCAGCGCCTCTGCCGCGGATCCGCGACCGGTCACCATCAGGTCCGTTTGTGGCTTCAGTGTTGCAAGACTGTGTTGCGAATTGTGCGATTTACATCTCGGGACACAAAAGCATACCCTCATGATTGAGCGCGTCCCCGCACAAGGATGGGGAACAATAACTAAAAAATCATGGGAAACATAAGGATATGACTACAGTCCGCACCACGCATGACCATAATCGCCCCCTCAACCGACAGGATTACAAGACCCTGAGCCTGGCGGCCCTCGGCGGCGCCCTCGAATTCTACGACTTTATCATCTTCGTCTTCTTCGCCGTGGTGATAGGCGAGCTGTTCTTCCCCGCCGATATTCCCGAGTGGCTGCGCCAGTTCCAGACCTTCGGCATCTTCGCCGCTGGCTACCTGGCCCGCCCCCTCGGCGGCATCATCATGGCCCACTTCGGCGATCTCATCGGCCGCAAGCGCATGTTCACCCTGAGCATCATCCTGATGGCGCTGCCGACCCTGCTGATCGGCCTGTTGCCCACCTATGCGGCCCTCGGCATCGCCGCACCGCTGTTGCTGTTGCTGCTGCGCATCCTGCAAGGGGCCGCCATCGGCGGCGAAGTCCCCGGTGCCTGGGTGTTCGTGGCCGAACACGTGCCGGCCAAGCGGATCGGCATCGCCTGTGGCACGCTCACGGCAGGGCTGACGGCCGGCATCCTGCTCGGCTCCCTGGTCGCCACCGCCATCAACCGCGGCATGAGCCCGGTCGAGGTGAGCGAGTGGGGCTGGCGTCTGGCCTTCGTCCTCGGCGGCATCTTCGGCATCGTCGCCATGTACCTGCGCCGCTGGCTGCACGAGACCCCGGTCTTCGCCGAGATGCAGGCCAACAAGGCCCTGGCCGAGGAGCTGCCGCTCAAGACGGTGCTGCGTGAGCACAAGGGCAGTGTCGTCATCTCCATGCTGCTGACCTGGCTGCTCTCCGCCGGCATAGTGGTGGTGATCCTGATGACCCCGACCTACCTGCAAAAAGTCCATGGCATCAGTCCCGCCGATGCCCTGACCGCCAACTCCCTGGCCATAGTCGCGCTCACCCTGGGTTGCATCTTCTACGGCAGGCTGGCCGACGCCCTCGGCAGCGGTCCCACCTTCGTGTTCGGCTCCTTGCTGCTGGCGGGGGCGACTTACGCCTTCTATCACGGTCTGGCGGCGGGCATGGAACAGCTGGTGCCGCTCTATGTGCTGGCGGGTTTCGCCGTCGGCATCGTCGGGGCTGTGCCCTATGTGATGGTCAACGCCTTCCCGGCCGCGGTGCGCTTCTCCGGCCTGTCGTTCTCCTACAACGTGGCCTACGCCATCTTCGGTGGTCTGACCCCTATGCTGGTCACGCTGTGGATGAAGAACGACGTGCTGGCGCCCTCCCACTATGTGGTCAGCCTGGCCGTGCTCGGCTTCGTGCTCGGCCTCTGGCTCTGGCTGCGGCAGCGGGGTCAACGTCAGGCTGCACCGCAGACGGCATGATCAAGACAGGGACCCCGACTTTCGGGGCCCCTTCGTTCCGGCTATATTCAGCCGGGCTCCCGTAGAGTAGCCCCCCCTTAGGCCAGACCCGCGTCTGGCCCCTGTTTTTTGCCAACCACCCCGAGGTGCAAGATGTTTTTCCAGGTCGTATTCATCGCCTTGCTGGCCCTGCTTCCCATGGTCAATCCCCCCACCACGGCGACCCTGCTGCTGGGTCTGAGCAAGGGCATGTCCCGCGAGCACATCCGCCGCCAGATCAATCTGGCCGCCATCTATCTGTTCGCCACCCTCTGCGTCAGCTTCTTCATCGGCTCCTCCATCCTGGATCTGTTCGGGATCTCCATTCCCGGTCTGCGGCTGGCCGGCGGTCTCATCATCGCCTTCATCGGCTTTCGCATGCTGTTCCCCGCCCCGAGTCAGGCCGCCGGGGTCGACATCAACCAGAGCATCGCCTTCGTGCCGCTCACCATGCCCAGCATGTGCGGGCCGGGCACCATGGCCCTGGTGATCAGCGGCGCCGCCCAGATCGCCGAGCTGCCGGCCGACTACAACCGCTTCGTCATCTATGCCGCCATGGTCACCGCCTTCGCCCTGATGAGCCTGCTCAGCTGGGGCGTGCTCAAGCTGGCGGATCCGGTCTGCAAGATCCTGGGGGCCACCGGCATCGATGCCATGACCCGTATCATGGGCTTCCTGCTGGTGTGCATGGGCATGCAGTTCTGCATCAATGGCATCAAGGAAGTAGCGCAGGACCCCGTGTTCCACGGTGCCCCTGTCGCCCAGATCCAGCATCAGACACCGGGCGCTGCCGAGCAGGCCATCGAGCAGGCGCTGGAACCAAAAGATGCCAAATAAACCAGGTTAAACGAGGGGGGGATGAGGGTTTCGTCTATTTTTTATACAGCCCAGGTTCAGCTAGCGAGGCCTAAGGTGGTATTGCCACACCAATCTACCCCTCAGGAGATATTGAATGGAAAAGATGCTGACCGAGATCAATGGCTACAGCCTGTTTCATGAATACCTGAACGTGGTCGGCATAGCCAGCCCATCCCCCGCCCGACTGAGCAAGGGATGGGAACACCGGAAATCCAACCGTCTGGTGGCCCAGATAAGGATCGATCCCCAGGGCAATCCACACTATTACATCGACGCCCGCGTCATCTCGGTCAACTGACCCGCCCTGCGTCGACCAGCCCCGGTATCAACCGGGGCTTTTTATTACCCCTTCTCTGGCGCAATAAAAACCCCGGCCTTGAGCCGGGGTCTTTATCAGGTAAGGGTGCGGATGCTCAACCCTATTGGGTGCCGCCCACGGTCAGCTGATCCAGCTTGAGGGTCGGCTGGCCGACCCCGACCGGCACGCTCTGCCCCTCCTTGCCGCAGACGCCGACCCCGCGATCCAATGCCAGATCATGGCCCACCATAGAGACCTGGCTCATGGCCTCTGGGCCGTTGCCGATGAGCGTGGCGCCCTTGATGGGGGCGGTGATCTTGCCATCCTCGATGAGATAGGCCTCGGAGGCGGAGAAGACGAACTTGCCGGAGGTGATGTCCACCTGACCGCCACCAAAGTTCGGGGCGTAGATCCCCTTCTTCACCGAGGCGATGATCTCCGCCGGATCGTACTGACCCGCCAGCATGTAGGTGTTGGTCATGCGCGGCATCGGCAGGGCGGCATAGGATTCGCGGCGGCCGTTGCCGGTGAGCGGTACCCCCATCAGCCGGGCATTCTGCTTGTCCTGCAGGTAGCCCTTGAGAATACCGTTCTCGATCAGCACGTTGTAGCCACCCGGCGTCCCTTCGTCATCGATGCTGACGGAACCACGCAGACCCGGCAGGGTGCCGTCATCGACGATGGTGCAGTGCTTGGAGGCGACCTGCTCACCGATACGACCGGCGAAGGCGGATGAGCCCTTGCGGTTGAAGTCCCCTTCCAGGCCGTGGCCTACCGCCTCGTGCAGCAGCACGCCGGGCCAGCCGGCGCCGAGCACCACCGGCATGGTGCCGGCCGGCGCATCGATGGCCTCGAGGTTGACCAGCGCCTGGCGCACGGCTTCCCGCACATAGCCGAAGGCCCGGCTCTCCAGCCCGTCCAGCTCCAGGAAATGGTCATAACCACAGCGACCACCGCCGCCGGCGCTGCCGCGCTCACGGCGATCCCCCTTCTCGGCGATGACGGTCACCGACAGTCGCACCAGCGGGCGCACATCGGCGGCGAGCGTGCCATCGGTGGCAGCCACCAGGATCTCCTCATAGACGCCGCTGATGGAGGCCATCACCTGATTGATGGCGGGATCCAGGCTGCGGGCAAACTTGTCCATCTGCTCCAGCAAGGCGATCTTCTGATACTTGTCGAGGGTTTGCAGGGGATCCATGGCCGGATAGAGCAGATTGGCTTCTGTGCGGGCCCAGGCCTTCACCTTGCCCTGGGCGCCGGCGGCGGCGATACCACGGGCGGCGGTGACCGACTGTTGCAGTGCCAGCAGGCTCAGCTCATCGGAATAGGCGAAGCCGGTCTTCTCGCCACTGACGGCACGCACCCCGACCCCCTGATCGATGTTGTAGCTGCCATCCTTGACGATGCCGTCTTCCAGCATCCAGGACTCGTGCCAGCTGCGCTGGAAATAGAGGTCGCCGAACTCCACCTGATGGCTCATCAGGCTGCCGAGCAGCTGCTGCAGCCGCCCTTCATCGAGGTCGTTCGGGGCCAACAATGAGGCACTAACCTGGCTCAATAGACTCAATCTTCTTCTCCATTCTCGCTGGGAGATGTCGTAACGGTATTTCTTCAGCCTCTCTCATCGGGAGAGAGTGCAAAGTCGTGACCTCATGCGATCCGGCTTCCATAGGTCCGATCAGGCTTCCCTAATCGAACCGGCGGGAAAGTCACATCGACGAGGCTAAAGCAGGCGGGCGTGTTGCAGCACCGGCATGGTTCGCTTCAATTTTTCGATAAGCCCGGCATCCATCTCTGCCAGCACAGTGCCGGCGCCGCTCGGCCGACAGGCCAGCACCCGACCCCAGGGATCGATCACCATGCTGTGGCCCCAGGTCTGGCGCCCCGTCTCATGGGTACCGCCCTGGTTGGCGGCCACCACATAACATTGATTCTCGATGGCGCGGGCCCGCAGCAGCGGTTCCCAATGCGCCTCGCCAGTCACGGCGGTGAAGGCGGCAGGCACCAGCAACACCCGCGCACCGGCAAGGGTCAGCTGGCGATAGAGCTCGGGAAAGCGCAGATCATAACAGATAGAGAGGCCGAGGGGACCAAAGGGGGAGTCCACCACCACGCAGTTCTGACCAGGACTGAAAGTTTCCGATTCCCGATAGCGGCCGTGGCTGTCGGCCACATCCACATCGAACAGATGAATCTTGTGGTAATGGCCCCTGCGATCCCCGTTGGGATCGAACACCAGCGAGCTGGTGTGGATGTGGGTCGAGCCGGGGATCCGGGTCGGCATGGCACCGGCCACCAGCCAGATCCCGTGCTCCCTGGCCCAGGCGGCCAACTGCGCCTGAATGGGGCCGGCGTCGCTCGGCTCGGTCCCAAGCGCCTCGGCACCGTCCAGATAACCCTGCCGCTCACCAAACAGGGCGAAGTTTTCCGGCAGCAACGCCAGCAGCGGCCGCTCTTTTGGCAGGGCCGCCAGCTCGGCGGCGATCTGTGTCTTGTTGTCCTGCCAGTGACGGCCGGAGATCAACTGTATGGCGGCTAACAACATTGCTCTCTCCTTGTCCGTGTTAACCACGGCCTGCGATATTCGGGTCTTTATCCATCTCACCCAACAGTTTGCGAAGATGGTGTCTGACCAAACCCCGTTGGCCCCGCTCGGCCCACTTGAGACAATCAAACAATTCCCATACCAGACCATCACCTGCAGCCATATAGGCGGGGAAATCCCAATGACTCGGAGCAGGGCCACCAACCTCCAGTGCTGGCAGACAAGAGGTTTTATCAAAGAGGGGCAAGTAAGGTTTGGCAAGAGGGAATCCTGCACCACTGTCAAGGATGTGGATCTCTATGCTGGACATGTCCAAGAAGATGTAACGCCAGTAAGAACAAACCTCTTCATGCCTTCCTCGCCAACAGTGAAATACGGCCCGATCCCCCACGATTGAGTGCACCAGAGCCTCACCCTGTTTATGGAAGCCTGGCGTTGCCAGCAGCAAGACATCGACATCGGATACCCTGTCTGCCTTGCCCTTGGCGAGTGACCCAACCACCACGCCAGCCTCTATGGCAGGGTGAGCCTCTCCCTGCTCAATAACGGCTTGCATTAGAGCTTGTTGAAGTGGTGGGATGGTAGACCAGCGTTCATCAACCATCACAACCGCTCCTCAGCAAAAGCCACATCTCCGGCCTGCGGGGTATAATCCAGCACTATGATACGTTCCAGCACGGAGCGGAAAATGATTTTGAGCACCTCGTGATCCGGGTGGGGCAGATAACGCTGGCGGTCCACCTCAATCTGCTCGGCTTGGGTATCAAGCTGGAACGCAATCAGCAGGATATGTCTAATCATGGCTCACTCCTTGTGATGACAGTACCACCCTGTCAGCGCTGACCGGACCCCTGATGTTTGGGATTGAGCAGGAAGGGGCTGACTTCCTCGGCAGGCAGCTTGGGTGCCACCGCATCGACCGCGTCCTTCTGTTGCTGATTGAGCTTGATGCGCGCCCGGTCCCGGCCGGCCTCGATCAGTTTCGGATCGTTGAGCGGGCCCGAGACCCGGAAATCGATGCGAGTCACCACATCCACCACCGGCTCCAGCAGCTTGGAGAGCGCCAGCACATAGAGCCCGGTGATCGGCGTCAGCGAGAATGCGGCTACCACCGGCAGAGTCCCCCCCAGATTCGGGGAGAAGCTCAACTCGTAATCGAGCCGCCAGCGCACCAGATCGGCGATGCCCTCACCGCGCAGGTTGCCAGCCGCCCCCTTCATGAAGAAGTCCTGATTATCCACCTGGCCCTGCTTGACCTTGGCGGAGGCAGACATGGACTCGAAGTAGAAGCCCTTGTCGAACACATCGCGAAAGTCGAGGCGCAGCTTGCGCAGCAGGGAATCCAGGCTGAGCAGGGAGAGCAGTCGCGCCCCCTTGTCATTGACCTCACGCAAGGTGCCGCCCTCCAGCTTGAGATCGGCGCTGCCCGCCAGGGTCGACACATTGGGCCTATAGGGCACGTCACGCCAGTTCAGGTCCAGTGCCAGCTTGCCTGGCGCATCGCCGATGGGGGAGGTAAAGCCGAGCCGCTTGAGCAAGAGTTCGCTGTTCTGGGTGTCGAGCCTGGCCTGGGCACGGGTCTGCATCTGGTTGGGCTGCGCCAGCCACTCGGCACTCCCCTTGAGGGTGCTGCCAGCGAGCTTCATCTCCAGTCCCTTGAGATCGAGCCGGTTGTTACCGGGCACCAACTCCCCTTTCAACTCACCGAGGGGCAGGCTGCCGAAGCGGCAATCCACGCAGCTGAAGGTGAGCCAGGGAATGGTATCCATGATGGCCTTGTCCTGACGGGCATTGGGCTCAGGGCTGAGATCCGAGCCCTTGCCGGACCAATGGATGCGGGCAAACTTGGCATCGATGGGTTGCTTGCCGGTGACGGGAATGCGCACCACCCCCATCACATCCGGGCTGTCGATCATCACCTCGGTGGCCTGGTTGACCGGCCCCACGGTGAAGTGCACCGCCTTGAGGTTGGCGCTGCCGATGTCGGCCCGGGCCAGCTGGCCATCCACCCACCACTCCTGTGGCAGGAAGGCGGGGCCGACGACCGCATTGCCACCCGGCGCCTGATCCGGCAACCAGCGCTTGAGCCGCGCCAGCCAGCCGGCCACGTCCGCCTGTTGCTGATTGATGGCGAGCAGCATGGGCTTGTCCTGCAATACCCGGGCGCCCGGTTGACCTATGTCGACCCGCACCCGGCTCAAGTAAGGAGCCCCCTCGCCGTAGACCAGCCGGCTCTGCATATCCACATCGGCGCCCAGCACGCCGCGAATATCGGCACTGCCGTCACGGCCCCGCACCGTCACCTTGAGAGGGAGCTGACTAGCCGCCACCTTGGCCAGCGGGACCGGCAAGTCCAGCCCCATCCCCTGCAGGTTGGAGTCCAGTGCCAGCTGGAAGTTGAAGGGGCTGTTTTCCGGCAGGGTCAGCCCCAGGGTACCGGTCCAGTTGCCGCGTCCCTTGAGCATCTCGAGGGCGGGAATATCCTGGCGCTGGCGGCTGCTGTCCCAGAGTCCCTTGAACTTGAGATCGACCTGATAGCGATTCGGCAGCTGCTTGCCCTGATAATCCAGGGTCAGCGGCTGATTCCACAGGCTGGCCTTGAGGTTGCGGAAACGGGTGTGTTCGTTGTCGTATTCGAGCCGGCCATCGACGCTCTCCAGCGGCATGTCCAGGGTTGCTATCCTGACCTTGTTGTTATGGAACAGGGCATCACCGCTGGCCTTGACCTCGCTCTTGCCATCGAGGGGAATGTCCAGCTTGACCGAACCCTTCATGGGCCCGCGGATCTCGATCTCCCGCAGCGCCTGCCCCACTGAGCCGCCCAGTGGCGAGTCCTGCAGATAGTCGCTGATGGCCTTGCCCTCACCCGCCACCTTGGCATCCACATAGAGATGGGCACCGGGGGCGAGGTTCGGGATCCAGGCATGTACCGCATCGGAGCTGGCCTTACCGAGCCGGGTGGAGCGGCTGTTCATGTCCAGACTCGCATTCTGGAACAGCAGATCGATCTGCAGGTCGGTGAGGGGTTGCCAACCTGGGAAGAACTGGAAAGTCGCCTGCTCGAGGGGCACCGCTACCTGGAAGACTCCTTTGCCGTTGTCGTAAGGGAAGTCTCTGAATTCGCCGTACCAGAGCAGATCCGCGCTCGATGCCTGACCCCCCTTGATGGCGCCGCTCAGGTAATCCACCAGGCCGTCACTCATCACCGCCAACGGGTAATAGCGATCCGCATGGGCCGCCGTCTTGACGTCGATGCGACCAGTCAGGGCGAGGAAGGGATGCTCGAACAGATCGAGCCGGAAGCGGCTGGCGAGGTGCAAGTCCGAGTTGTCCAGCAGAATGTCCTGTCCATAGAGTACCCAACCCTGTGGCGCCTTCCACCAGTCGAGCCGTGCCCCCAGGCTGTTCACCGGGATCGGCTCCTTGAAGTGGCGGGCCGGATCCACCTTGCCCTTGCCAAGGCTCAAGCGGGCGCTGCCGCCCGCCGGAGTCAGCCAGAACTCACCGTCCAGGTTTTGCAGGCCGGGCACATCTCGCCAGGCCTTGGTGCCGAACCCGACCAGGTGCCCGTTGAGGGAGAGCCCCTGCCAGTCGGCATCGGCTTGCAAGATCAGATCCTGCAACTTGCCCGTGGGCTGGGTGCGTTTGAGGGTCTCGGTCAACTTGGGATAGAGGCCGGAGACCAGCTGGCTCAGGCTGGCGATCTGGCTGAGGTCGATGGCAGGCACATAACCCTGGATGCGAGAACCTGTCCGCTCGAGTTGCAGACGGCTGTACAGCCAGGTCGCGCCATCGAGTTTGAAAATGACGTCATGACTGGCGAACTGCCAGTCCTCGCCCTCACGGCGCAACTGGATCTTGCCACCGCGCAGCTCGAGCCGGTGATAAGCGCCTTTGTCCTTCTTTTGCTCGTCACGCCCGGACCGGCTCTCCTTGCCAGCAGGGGCCTTGCCGTGATGCGGCACCTGCTTGGCCTCGTCCTGCCAGATCAAATGGTTGTTGCCAAAGGCCAGCAGCGAGTCGCCCAGTTGACCGTTGGCAAATTCGCTCCACAGCTGGAAGTCGAGTTGACCCGTCACCTTGGGTTCGCCGGCGTGGATCCGCGCCAGCATGGGGCTGATGTCGAGCTCGCTGGCGCCCAGATAGAGCTGGCCCCGCAAGCGATCGAGCCGGGCTTCGGGGGCATCCACATCCAGGATGAGATCGATGGTGCTCTCGCCCACCCCGTTGATGAGATAGGCCTTGCCCACCCCCTGATGGCGCTTGCCACGGTTTTGCCAACGCAGCTGGGCGATGTTGAGGGCGCGCACCTCACCCAGCGCCGTGGTGATGCTGAGGCGGGTGTCGTGAATGTCGAAGGTAGAGAGCTGGGTCAGCAGGAAGCGCAGCAAGGCTTGCTGCTGGTTCGGGGTCTTCGCGCTCGCCGACTCCGCCGGCTGGGCCAGATCCAGCGCTATGTCGCCGTCGCTGAGCAGCAACTGGCCGAACACCGGCCGCCACTCGTTGAGAGAGCGCCAGAAATCGAGATGAGCCCAGACCTTGCCCAGACGCAGGGAGAAACGCCCCGAATCCGGGGCGATGGCGAGCCCTTGCAGCTCGAGGGCCGGGCCACGACGGGTCCAGTCCAGCCCGACGCGCTCGACACTGACCTCCAGCTGGCTGTCGCCGAGCAGGGTGGCGATCAGCGCCTGCCTGTGCTGGTTGAGCAGGGGGCCGCCGAGGCGCACCAGACTGACCATGATGGCCAGCAGCACGAAGAAGACCCCGAGGGCTAACCAGCCCCGACTCAGCCAGCGGTAGACCAATTACATCATCACCACATCGAATTGTTCCTGCCCACAGAGCGGCTCGGTCACCACCCTGACCTGTTTGCCGATGAAGACTTCCAGCTCGGCCAGACTGTGGGACTCCTCGCCCCGCAGGTAATCGGCAACGGACGGCGCCGCATAGACGGTGAACTGATCCGCATCGTAGGCGCGGTTGACCCGGATGATCTCCCGCAGGATCTCGAAACAGACTGACTCCACCGTCTTGACCCGGCCGCGTCCCTTGCACTCGGGGCACTCGGAGCAGAGCACGTGCTCCAGGCTCTCGCGGGTGCGCTTGCGGGTCATCTCCACCAGCCCGAGCTGGGAGAAGCCGTTGACGTTAGTCTTGGCTCTATCCTTGGCCAGCGCCAACTCCAGGCTGTGCAGCACCCGGCGGCGGTGATCCTCGGACTGCATGTCGATGAAGTCGATGATGATGATGCCGCCGAGGTTGCGCAGGCGCAGGTGGCGCGCGATGGCGGCGGTCGCCTCGACGTTGGTGTTGAAGATGGTCTCTTCCAGATTGCGGTGGCCGACGAAGGCGCCGGTGTTGATGTCCACCGTGGTCATGGCTTCGGTCTGATCGATGATGAGGTAGCCGCCGGATTTCAGCTCCACCTTGCGCTCGAGGGCACGCTGGATCTCGTTCTCCACATCGTAGAGATCGAAGATGGGGGAGTCGCCGAGGTAGTACTCCAGCTTGTTGGCAAGCTCGGGCACATACTCCTCGGTGAAACGCTTGAGCTGATCGAAGCTCTGGCGCGAATCGACCCGGATCTTGTCGAGCTCGGCACCGACGAAGTCGCGCACCACCCGGAAGGCCAGGCTGGGATCCTCGTACAGGATCTTGCAGGGCGGGTACTTCTGCTTGCGCTCCAGGATCTTGCGCCACAGCCGTTTCAGGAAGGCGGCATCCTGCTCCAGCTCCTGCTCACCCACCCCTTCGGCGGCGGTACGGATGATGTAGCCACCGAGATCGTCCACATAACCGGCCACGGTACGCTTGAGGCGCTCACGCTCCGCCTCCGACTCGATGCGCTGGGAGACGCCGACGTGGGCGCTGCCCGGCATAAACACGAGATAACGGGATGGCAGTGTGATGTCGGTGGTGAGGCGGGCACCCTTGGTGCCCAGAGGATCTTTCACCACCTGCACCATGATGTCTTGCCCCTGGCGCACCAGCTCGGCGATGTTGCCGGCCTGGAACTGCTCCTTCTCCTTGATCGCCACGCACTCGGTGTGCGGCACTATGTCGGAGGCGTGCAGGAAGGCGGCCTTGTCCATGCCGATGTCGACGAAGGCGGCCTGCATGCCGGGCAGTACCCGACTGATCTTGCCCTTGTAGATGTTGCCCACGATGCCGCGCTTGGCCTGACGCTCCACATGCACTTCCTGCAGCAGACCGTTCTCGACCAGGGCGACCCGGGTCTCGGAGGGGGTGACGTTTACCAGCAGTTCGACTGACATAAGTTACCTTGCCTTTCTAGTTTTAAATTCTGGAACGTCTGATTACGCCGCTCCGCGGCCAATCAAACCTACGTATTGGGTGTGTAGGTTCGATTAGCCCGTCGGCGTAATCGAACGATCGAGGCAGGCGTCACCGACCACTCATGTCATCAAGGATCTCGTTGCTCGAGTCGCTATTTGAGGCACTGCTTGATCAGCAGATCCGTTTCCAGCAGGGGCAGGCCGACCACGGCGCTGTAGCTCCCCTCGATGCGGCTGACAAACTTGCCGGCAATGCCCTGAATGGCATAGCTGCCGGCCTTGTCGCAGGGCTCACCGGTGCGCCAGTAGGCCTCGATCTCGGCCTCATCCAGCTTGCGAAACGCCACATTGGTGGTGACCAGCCGCACGTCGCAACGCTCGGGGGTGGCCAGTGCCACCGCCGTCATCACCTGATGCACGCGGCCGGAGAGCGCCTCCAGCATGTCCTTGGCATCGAGCAGATCGGACGGCTTCTCCAGCACCCGATCCCCCAGCACCACTATGGTATCGGCGCCCAGCACCGGCAGTGCCGTTGGCGCCGCGGCCAGACCGGCCATCGCCTTGTCCCGGGCGAGCCGGCAGACGTAATCCTGGGGCTTCTCGCCCTCGCTGCGCTGCTCGGGCACATCCAGCCTGAGCACCTCGAAGCGGTAGCCCAACTGGGTCAGCAATTCGTGCCGGCGGGGCGAGCCCGAGGCGAGATACAGTTGCGGTTCGTTGTGCTTGTTCATATTCACTTAATGAGATGAGTTACAGTGACAATGCGTTGTTTTTGCTCATATTCACTTGATATTGAAGTGACGGCGCACCTTGCGCAAGACCATAAAAATCCAGGGCCATATTAACATCGTTGTCAGCGTCGACCAAAAATAGGCGAAGTTGAGGCTGGCACGGCTGAACAGGTGCTCGGCCCAGAATACCGTGATCTTGCCCACCAGCGAGAGCAGGCCGATGATCAGCGCCTGCTGCCAGAGGGAGAAATTGCGGATCTTCTGGAACTGGAAGGCCGCCAGATAGGTGGTAATGGCCATGGCCATGGCCCGCACCCCGAGCGTGCTGCCGAGCAGCACATCCAGCAGCAGGCCCGCCACCCAGGCGGTGCCGACGTTGGCCCTGTGGGGCAGCGCCAGCGCCCAGTAGATGAGCACCATGGCGAGCCAGTCCGGCCGGAAGGGTTCGAATTGAAAGGGGAGCGGCAGGATCGACAGGCACAGAGCCAGCAGGATCGAGACCCAGATCCAGATCCTGCCACTGGCGGGTTGCAGCATCAGCGCGTCGCCCCCGCTGCCGAGGTGGCGGGTGCAGCGGGTGCTGTCGCCGCCGAGGTGGCTGGCGCTACAGGTGCTGTCGCTGCGGGCGCCAGGGCATCCTTGTCGTTCACATCCGGTTTCTTGTCGGTCCAGAGCAGCAGCAGATAGCGCAATCTATCCAGCGCCACCAGCGGCCTGGCCTCGACTTGGGCGAAGGGCTTGCCCTCCACATAGTCGGATCGCGTCACCGTCGCCACCGGATACCCTTCCGGGAAGCGGCCACCGAGACCCGAGGTGACCAGCAGATCGCCGACCTGCACATCGGTGTTGCGCGGCAAGTTGCGCAAGTCCAGCTTGTCCAGCTCGCCGCCGCCTGAGGCGATGGCGCGCAAGTCGTTGCGCAGTACCCGCACCGGAATGCCGTGGCTGGAGTCGGTGATCAGCAGGACACGGCTGGTGGTGGATCCCACGTGCAGCACCTGACCGACCACCCCCTGATCGTTGATCACCGGCTGACCGTTGTAGACACCGTCCAGCGCCCCCTTGTTGATCAGCACCTGATGACTGAAGGGGTCGGAATCCACCGACAGCAGCTCGGCCACCATCTTGCGGGACTCCTTGTGCACCGGCGAGCCGAGCAATTCTCGCAGCCGCTGGTTCTCATGCTCCAGCTGCTCCAGCTTGAGCAGGCGCGAGCGCAGGGTCAGCAGTTGCTGTTCCTGCTGCTTGGTCTGCTCGATGAGGCTGGATCGGGTCTGAACCTGGGTCGACATGGTGTCGAGCAAGGTACCGGGCGCATTGGCGATATATTGCAGCGGACTGACGAGCGAGCTCAGATAGACGCGGACGTGCGTGAACACACCGAAGCGGGAATCCGCGACGATGGCAGCGACAGAGATGATGACGGCGAGAAACAACCGTAACTGAAGCGAAGGGCCTCTACCAAAGATGGGTTTCATGAGTCGTCAAAAAAGAGCCGGCGCTCGGCCGGCTTTGGGTCTTATTCGTAGTGGAACAGATCGCCACCGTGCATATCGATCAGCTCCAGCGCCTTGCCGCCACCGCGGGCGACACAGGTGAGGGGATCTTCAGCCACGACGACCGGGATGCCGGTCTCTTCCATCAGCAGACGGTCGATGTCCTTGAGCAGGGCGCCACCACCGGTCAGCACCATGCCGCGCTCGGAGATGTCGGACGCCAGCTCGGGCGGGGACTGCTCCAGGGCCACCATGACCGCGGAGACGATACCGGACAGCGGCTCTTGCAGCGCTTCCAGGATCTCGTTGGAGTTCAGGGTGAAGCTGCGCGGCACGCCTTCGGCCAGGTTACGGCCGCGGACTTCGATCTCGCGCACCTCTTCGCCCGGGTAGGCGGAGCCGATCTCGTGCTTGATGCGCTCGGCGGTGGCTTCCCCGATCAGGCTGCCGTAGTTGCGACGCACGTAGCTGATGATGGCTTCGTCAAACTTGTCACCACCGATGCGCACGGACTGGGAGTAGACCACGCCGTTCAGGGAGATGATGGCCACTTCGGTGGTACCACCACCGATGTCGACCACCATGGAGCCGGTCGCTTCGGAGACCGGCAGGCCGGCACCGATGGCGGCAGCCATGGGTTCATCGATCAGGTAGACCTCACGGGCGCCGGCGCCCAGTGCAGATTCCTTGATGGCACGGCGCTCGACTTGAGTGGAGCCGCACGGCACGCACACCAGCACACGGGGGCTGGGGCGGAAATAGTTGTTGTCGTGAACCTGCTTGATGAAGTGCTGCAGCATCTTCTCGGTCACGTAGAAATCGGCGATGACGCCGTCTTTCATCGGACGGATGGCGGAGATGTTGCCTGGGGTACGACCCAGCATCTGCTTGGCGGCATGACCGACAGCAGCGACCGATTTGGCGTTCCCGCGCTCTTGGCGAATGGCGACAACTGAGGGTTCGTTAAGGACGATCCCTTGATCTTTTACGTAGATCAGGGTGTTGGCAGTTCCCAAGTCGATCGACAGATCGTTGGAAAAGACGCCTCTGAGCTTTTTGAACATGGCTACGGGAAATCCTAAGAATTTGGAGGTGCGGAAAACCGGCTAACTTTACCAATGCCCACCCCAATGGGCAAGCGCTCAAACTGTCGCCAATCAATCAGGCGCGACAAAAATGCGAGTCATCACTCACCCGCACAGGCCGACAAACACTACGAAACAAGGAGATAAGACGCAAGCCAATGGTAAACGGCCTCTCTCCCCTTTCGCAGATCAATTTCAGGGCATCACCTCACGGCGATAAATAATCCGATCGTTGCCCCTGTCCCGGCCGAAAATGGCCTCCCCCATCAGGTGATCCGTCATGGCCGGATCCGCCAGCCAGGTCGGTTGTGACGGCTGATTGGCCAGCAGGATCCGGTAGGGAATGCGCACCGTCTGATTGGGCTGCGCGAAGTGGAACCCGGTCTCGCCGGCACCGAAGCGGGTCTGGCTGCCACCGGGGGCGACCTGACCGAGACCGAGGCGGATGCGAGTGCCATCTTTTAGCGTCAGATCCCCCGTCCCGGCGTCATAGTGTTGATCGGGATCGGTAAACAGGATGCCGCCCCCTGCCAGAGAGACCTGGGTACAGACATCCTGCTGATTGACTCGCCACTGGCCTCCTTCGAAATACTGCACCTGCAGCGGCAGCGCCAACGGGGCGCTGGCGACCCCCTGCCGGGTGCTGGCCAGCAACCGGCCGTAATAGGCGATCATGGTGTTACTCGACCCCAGCGGGATGGGGAGCTGCCTGGCGGTGCAGTTCACCCCGCTCTGGCAATCCCCCGTCACCCCTGGGTTCATGTCCCGACCGGTGAGGAAGCTGACCGCCGTAGCCTCGCCATCCGTCACCTTCAGGCCCAGCCGCAGCAGCCGCAGGGGCTCCTCCGGCGCGGTCAGCGCCGGAGTCAGTTCTCGCAGCCGCACGAAACGGTTCTGACCATCGAAGCTGGTCTGCCCGCTCACCCAGTTTTTGGTCAGGGGATCCAGCCGGTTGGAGCGATCCACCCCGTCCTTGTTGTTGGCCGCCACCAGGGAGATAACCCCCTTGGCGAAGGCGTCCCGGTAGTTTTGGGTGATCCCCGACTGCTTGTTGCGCGCCTGCACCGTCGTCTGCACACCAAACGGCTGACTCATGTAGCTGAAGCCACCGCAGGCCGGAGTGACGGTGCCGCTCATCAGGTTGAAGTCCCAGGGCACGAAGCGCCCCACTGGCACGCTGGTGGCGGCAGGAATGGTGTAACCGAAATAACCCGTCGATGCAGACGTTGCCACCGGTGGCGTCGCCGTCATCTGGAAGACCCCGACCTCGTTGAGCGACTGGGTGACGGCATTGAGGTTGTTGCTGGCCGCGATGGCATGGTCATAACTCGGCTTGCTGACCACCGCCTCGACCCCGGGCTTGGGGGCCACCAGCTGGCTGCCGAGCGCGATATTGGCCAGTGTGAAGTTGGGGGTCGCCAGGTTGCCGCTGCAAAGATCGGTGTCGTTATCGGCCTGCCAGGCCACGGCGCCGATATTCAGCTGGAAGTCGTCGCCCGCCTTCTTGAACACAGGACAGCTGATATTTCCTGCCGCGCAGGCCCCCTGAGTTGGCGTGATGCAGAGCCCGACCGGGCGGCTGACGAAGAGATCCGAGCCCGTCATCACCAGCCCCGCAGTATCCCCGCTGCCATCGTGGCGAGCATTGAGCCGCATCTGGCCCGCATCCGGGTAGCTGACTTTTTTCAGGGTTGCCTTGCCCTGGCTATCGAAGGTCAAATTGATGGTCGTTGCTGCCGGGGAAGTAACACTGGCGGCATAAGTCGGGATAGCGTTGCCATCTATCGTTATCTTGCTGTTGAAGATATTGGTACTCGGGTCTGTATAAGTTCCCCAAAAGCCGACCGAGCGCGCACCGATAAAGCCGGGGATACACTGCTGGGTCGCAGTGTCTTTCTTGACTGCGCTGATCACCACATCCTGAGGCTTGTTGGCCAGGGTATCCGGCACATCGAACAGGAAGCCGCTGTCGGCAAAGTTGAGGGTACAGGCGGCGGCGCTCAGTGCCCCGCTGCCCGCCCGACACAGGGTTCCATGGAGGAAGCCAGGGGTCGAACTTGAGACCCCGATGGTCACGGCACTGGCCGTATTATTGCGTAGCTGGGCCGAGGTCGAGCCCCCGCTGAAGACCACCTGATTGCCGCCGACCCAGCCATTGCTGCCGGAACTGGGAGTGAGGCTTAAGGTAGCGCTGACCTGCTCGGTGACGAGCTGGGAACAACCCGCGTTGGCGCAGGCCTTGATAACTACCGTCTCCGGATTGCAGGTGAGCGCCTGACCGGAATGGGTCAGCTCGAAGTGATCGAGTTGGCTCCCCCCCGAGCCTCCACCGCAAGTGATGCCACCGAGATCGACGTTATCGACGGCATCCTGAGAGAAATCGAAATCGCTGTTACCGCCGCTGTCGATATTGCCACCGGCCGCCAGCGCCCCCTCGATGCTGGCGTTGCCGGTCATCTTGACGTTGCCCGCCACATAGACGACAGCATTGATCTTGTTCTGCCCGGCTATCTTGAGATCCCCCTTCACATAGATAAAGAGATTCTCCGGCAGATTGTTGGGGTTGAGCTCGGCGTTGTTCAGATCGAGATTGTTGAAGTAGAGCCGCGCCGTCACGCCAGTGGCAATGATCTCGGCCTTGTTGCTGATGCTGCCGTTGTTGAAGTCGTGATCCCCTGGCACGAAGCTGTTGCCGCTGTGGCCGGTACAGCTGGTGCCATTCCCCTGCTTGCTGCACACCAGATCCCCGAGGGGGGGCACCAGTACACCGGGCGGCGGCGTCATGCTGACGCCTTCCGAGGGGGGATCGGTAAAGATATCTTTGCAACCGGGAGGGGAACACATGCCGGGCCAGTCACCGCCGAAGGGCTCATGTATGATCTTGCTGTTGCCCGTCATGGTGACATTTACCGCAGACACAGCCCCCGTCAACTGTGCCTGAGCGCTCATGTCCAGATCGCCCGCAGTCACATAGAGGATGGCGTTGAGTTTGGCATTGCCACTCATGGTGACCTTGCCAAAGCCGTAGATCATCAGGTTGTTAGCCTTGCCATTGGCGTTGACCATTTTCTGATCACTCAGGCTCAGAGCGCTGTTGAGGTAAAGTTGGGCAACGTTGCCGCTGTCAAATACCAGCCCGTTGTTGCTGCCCAGCTCCAGCGTGCCAAGCCAGTGGGCGCCACCACTGAAGTACAGGTTGTTGGCCGCGTTCCCCAAGAACTTGAACGACTTCACGTAATGGCCCAGCAGGTAACCACTGATAATGGAATCGTTGTTCATGTCCAGCGTCTGGTAGAGCGTGACGGCCAGATCGCTGCGGTTGCCAGCAGCCGAAATACCAGCAGCACTCATGGTCAATGCATAAACATTGAGGGAACTTTGTCCTTGCAGCAGCATGGCTGGCGTATTGGTGTTGTAGGTGCTGAGGTTGATATTCTTGATGGACCAGCGACCCGCCGCCATGACCATCTGCCCCCCCTTGGTCACCTTCACATTGTCGATATAGTGCGGCTGGAAAGTAGAGGTGACATTGCCCACCGAATTGGGCGAGAGATCCAGGCTGTTGTACACGGTGACATTGGCCCCCGACAGCTTGCCGTTGTCAGTGACGGTGAGAGAGGAGGCATGCAGGCTGCCACTCCCCTTGATGCCATCCGAGGTGCCATTTACCAGTACGGTTTTGGCATAGACTGTTGCCCCATTGAGGTTGAGTACAGCCCCGGCAGAAAGTGACAAGGAGTCGAAGCGATAGGTTTGCCCGGCTTTCAGGGTTGCCACGCAACTACCATTGCTCCAGACCGCATTTCTGTAGTCTCCGGCGGCTGGCGAGATGGCGTTGGAACAGGCCAGATCACTCTGTCCGCTGTAGCTGGGGAACCCACCTGGATTGACCGGAAAATCATTGGGATCGCTGATAAAAGCCTGACTCTTGATCGGGCTGGCCAAAGATCCGCTGACATTACAATTCGATACGTAGGTACCGCCATTGTAGCCCCCACCATTGTTGCAGCTGGCGTTCGGCTGGATGTTCTTGCCAAGGAAGGGATAGTTGGTCCCCACGGTGGTACTGGTGATCGAACTTTGACCATTCATGCTCAGCATGCCAGGGGAGGCATGGCTCTGCACCGGGTAGACAAAGGCTTCGGTGCATTGATTGGCCGCCTGTACCGAGGCAGAACCCAGCAGCAGCCACAAGGCTGAACCCCAAATACGGTGGCGGGACTTCATGGGGTCTGACTCCTTAACAAGGATCTCACGGGGTGGTTCCATCAAAGGCTTCCGCTTCTACTGTTCGGCTAACAGCAAAATCCGGGTTCGGGCTGTTCAGATCCTGATCCGGATCGCCACAGATCCCTTCACTGCTGAAGCGATAACCGGTCCGGGTGGTACCGGCCGCGCTCACATTGAGCGGCGTGCAGGTGACGGTCGCCTGACAATTCACCAGCCCGGGAAGCGCAAAGGTGGTGGTGGCCGATGCGGCGCACTGCTGGGCCGTCCAGCTGTTGTTGGGGTAGAGACGATAGAGGGCGATTTCCAGCCCGCTCTGGGCCGCCATCAAAGCCCGAACACCCCGCACCTCCACCGTATTTTTCTCGCCGCTGTCCACCAGGAAGCGGCCCATGGCCGCCGCCAGCAAGGCCATGATGACGATGACGAAGAGCGCGATCATGATGGCGCTGCCGCGCTGGGCCCGTTTGCTGGCGGGAAGCGGCTTAAGGAACATTGAGCACCTCCAGCTTGTGGTTGAAGCTGACGCTCTCGCCGCGCTGTTCGAACACCAGCCGCAACCCCACCTCGCTCGGGCTGAAGGCGGCGGGGTCTCGGTAGAAATAGGATTCGGTGGGCCGAATATGTTCTGCCATCAGGGCGTGCGCGGACCCACGAGTAGATTCACTGTACCGCATCAAGGTACCCTGAGCGTCGATACAATAACGCACCTGCTGATTAGCAAAATAGATGCGTTTGGCGGGGGATTCCCCATCAAACGCCGCATCCACGGTCACAGTCCCTACCCCGTTCACGGCGCTCGGTGGTGGATCCTTCACAGTCGCCACACAGTTGCCATAGACGCATCCCGCTTCTAGCCTCCCCTCTCCTGTGATGGGATACACAACGGCCCAATCCTTAGCAGTAGGAAGTTCACTGGCGGATGAAGCCACCAGCGTTAGCTCGAAACGACCTGCTACGGGCTTATTGAGGCTCAGATAGCGGTTGACGGTGACAATGGGCCAAAAGCGCAGACAGGCGCCCGGTATCCCACTATTAGAAGCTTCCACCCGCACCGAGCCGGGCACTGCATCACGCAGCTCGCGATTGAGCCGTTCCATGGCGAAACGGGCGTCGCTCATCAACTGCTCGCGGCGGCTGGCCTCTCCATAGATCTGGGTGCCGATGCCGATAAACTGGCTGGAGAAGGTTGCCATGACCCCGAGCAACAGGATCACCATCACCAGCTCGATCAGGGTAAAGCCCCGCGCCTGCTGCCGCGACCCCATCAATAGTTCCCCCGATAGAGGGCAAAGGCCAGCTCGCTGCGATCCGGCAGCCGCACCCAGAGTTCGACGCGCTTGCCGGTGGAGCAGGTGCCGCTGCAAGCCGGAAGGTTGGCACTGGTCAGATCGACCCCGCTCACCCGGATCTTGATCCCGTACTGCCGGTACTCGCTCTCGTCGAGCCCCTGCCCGCTCTGGGCGCTGAAGTAGTTGGCAGGCACCCAGTCGCCATCACAGCTGGGCGGTTCCTTGGTGGCGGCACAGATGGCGCTGGTCTGATAGTCGTCCACGTCGTTGAACTGATAAGGGCGGGTCTCACCGCTGTCCGGGCCATAGCTGGCCGTGTTGGTGCAGGCAGGATAGGTCACGGGAGGGGTTCCAGCCGTCTCGCCACAGCGAAAGCGCCCACCGTTATGATCCGAGCGTTCATCGAAGGATTTTTGCAGCGCCTCGCTCAGGATGCGCTGGGCCAGTTGGGCCGCCCGCACCTGTTGCACCGGGTCCACCGCCTGGGGAGCCTGATTGACAAGCAAGCCCAGGATGCCGGTCAGCGCTACCGCCAGCAGCACTATGCCGACGATAAACTCGATCAGGGTGAAGCCACGGCGGGCATCAAGGGAGCGCATGGATATAGCCTTCGGGCTCGATACGCAGTCTGGTGCTCTCCTGACCGTCGCTCACCACCAGGTTGCAGCCGGTAATGAGACAGGTCGCGGGCGTCAGGGGACGACCGCTGCGTTTGTCGAAACGAATACTGAATTCGGATTGTCCGTTGAGGGTCACCGACACGTCAGTGTTCACCATGTGTATTGGTACAGAGGCAGCTCCATCAGCAAGCGCCACAGAGTAGTGCCAGAACTGTCCGGATTTAGCTTGAAAAAAGGTATGCCTGGCACTGCTGGAGCCAGCTTGGGAGGGTTCATTCATGTTGATGGTTTGCACCAGCCGCAGCCGGGCCACCAGTTCATCGCGCAGGGTATGGGTTTCAAAGCCGCCTTTGCCCAGCCACTTGGGCACGGCAAAGGCGGCCAGAATCCCGAGTAACAGGATCACGATCACCAGTTCTATCAGGGTAAAACCCTTTTGCATTCTGTTGATTCCAAATAAAAAAAGGCGAGGCAAACGCCTCGCCTCACAACCCATTACGAGCAGTTGGCACCGCTAAGTGCGACGGAGAAGCTCTCGCCTTCTGCCGCTGGTGCTTTGTAGATTACTTCACAGCTATTGGCTTGGTCGGTGCTGAACACACCGCTGTCATCCACTGCCCAGCCGCCATCCAGAGTGACCACCTGACCAATCCCCGCCTTATCGGCAGTAGGATAACCCCAAGTGATAGTCGCAGAGCTGGTACCTACAGCAACGGAAGCACCCGATTGTATTTTCTCGGTACCATCGATCGCCGAACGGCTGTAGACCAGCTGGGCGCCACTTTGCACGGCGGCTGCTACACCCTGAGCCGCAGCCTTATTGGCATCATCCTGCAGATTCAGGAACTTGGGCGCGGCGGTGACCGCCAGAATGCCCAGAATGATGATCACGATAACCAGTTCGATCAGGGTAAAACCCGCCTGCTTTTTCATTACATTTTCCTCTGTTTATTAATTGATATTGGTCGTCACCTGACCGGAGGCCGGCCGGTAACTGAAACTCATATAGGCATCGGTGCTCCCTTGCGGGTCCTGATACCGTCCATCACTGCCCTTGTTCAAGCTGTTGACCAGATAGTAACGGCAGACCGAATCCAGTCCGTTGTTGCTCACCGTGGCATAGAACTTCAGGTCATTGCCGCTACCGCGCACTTCGTCAAAGTTGGCAGTCGCCTTGGGAGGATTCTGCAACAAGCCCTCCCAAATATTGAGACAGCGGACCGCCGTCAGATTGGCCGGATCCACATCGGGAGCGCCACTCGCCGCCGTGTCCATGGGATAACCGGGGGAGAGCTCACCATTGCTGACCTGGCTCTCGGTCGGCGTGGTCAGATAGAAACGCGAACCGTCGTAGAGCACGGTGTTGAGGCTGTCCTGCTTGGCACGCCCCTCGGCTTCCCACTGGGCTCGCACCAGCGAGACGGCGGTGGCGAAACCGCCGGACACCCCTTCCACGCTGGCCTTCTTCGCCTCGTCGGTCACATCGAGAAAACGGGGCAAGGCGGTCACCGCCAGGATCCCCAGGATCACGATGACGATCACCAGCTCGATCAGGGAAAAACCCGCCATCCGACCGGATCCGCAACCGAACGTCACTCTCTTTGCTGCCATGCTGCCTCCGTAATGGCCCACATTATTTCATGTGGACAGAAAAAAATCATGTAACCCGGAGTCCAGACTGGATCCGTTCAATCGCCATTCAGGATCTGAACACCACCCTGCCATCAGAGAAGCGATAGGTCAGCCAGTTAGTCTCCCAGCCAAATTCACAACCCCCGCCATCCCGGCTGGCCAGCACTTGCAAGGTCGGCATCGACTGCGCCTCCTGGCCGAGCAAGGTCAGCCACAGCTGACGGCAGTTGTCGGAAGGGGACTGCAGCGGCAGCACCCCGAGTGGCCAGCCCCGCTCATCGAATTGCCAGGCCACCCCTTGTGCATACACCTGCTCGGGTCTTCGCTGATCAAGCCAGAGCCCGTGCAAGCGCTGGGTCCGTTCGGCAAACTGCTCACCCAGCAGGCTCAGGCTGACCGCCAGCGCCTCCTCCCTGTGGTTGCGATAGCTCAGGGCCAGGCTGGCGATGATGACCAACAACAGGACCGCGGCAACGGCCCGCCGATATCCCCCCAGCCAGCGCTCATCCTGCTCGGACTGTCTGCTCATCCTTGCCCCTCTCCGGCCTCGCCATGCTTGCCGCGTTTCACTGACCGCGCACGGCCCGCATCATGTTCCACCACCAAGGGAGTGAAGTTGCCGCAAGCAACTCGTTACTTGCCACGAACCGCCCGCATCATGTCCCACCACCAAGGGAGTGAAGATGCCGCAAGCGACTCGTTAATTGCCACGAACCGCCCGCATCATGTCCCACATGGGGGTGAAGATACCGAGTGCCAGCACCAGCACCATGACCGCCACTATGCCGATCAGGATGGGCTCGATACGGGCGGTGAGGCTCTTGAGGTCGTAATCTACCTCCCGCTCGTAATACTCGGCCGCCTCGTGCAGCAGCTCGTCCACCTGCCCCGTCTCCTCTCCCACCGCGATCATCTGCATCACCAGCGGGGTAAACAGGCCGCTGGCCCCCGAGGTGCGCAGCAGGCTCTCCCCCCGCTCTATCCCGGCTCGCATGTCGCGAATTCGGCTCGCCATCCAGGCGTTGTCCACCGCATCGGCCACCAGGGTCAGCGCCTGGTTGAGCGGCACCCCGGCCTTGAGCATCATGGAGAAGCTGCGGGCGAAGCGCGCCAGCAGGGAGCGCTCTATGATGGTGCCGACGATGGGCAGCCTGAGCTGCCATCTGTGCCAGGCCAGCTTGCCCTTGGCCGTTGCGACCCAGCGCCGCCAGCCAACCACAGTCCCCACTATGATGCTCAGCAGCAGCCACCAGTAGTTGACGAAGAAATGGGAGGTGGCGAGCAGGATCCGGGTCGCCAGCGGCAACTCGACCCCGAACTTGGCGAACATGTTGGCGAAGACCGGGATCACCATGATGTTGAGGATCACCATGGCGATGCCGATGGCAACCATCACGAAGCTGGGGTAGCGCATGGCGGTCTTGATCCGCTTGCGGGTCTCCAGCTCCAGATCTAAATAGTTGGCGAGCTGCAGGAAGGCTTCCTCCAGCTGACCGGTGTTTTCGCCGACGTGGATGATGGCGACAAACAGGCTGCTGAACACCTTGGGATGGGCCTGCATCGAACTCGACAGCGGACGACCGTTGCCAAGATCCTCCCCCAGCGCATGCAGCGCCCGCTTGAGCGGCTTGCTGTGGGAGCTCTCCTCCAGCCCGGCGATGGCGCGCAGGATCGGGATGCCGGCCCGGGTCAGGGCATACATCTGGCGGCTGAACACCACCAACTCCTCGAGCTTGACGCCCCCCTCCAGCAGCAGGGTCCAGTCGATACCGGCAGACTTGGCCTTGCCGGCTTTCAGCTCGGTCGGCATCACGCCGCGGCGCATTAGCTGCTCGGCGGCGGCCATCTCGCTGGCGGCCTCCACCACCCCGTTGACGGCATTGCCCTGGCTGTCGCGGCCCTTATACGCAAATGATCCCATGAGTTAGCCCAGATCCTCGGCCAGCCTGAGCACCTCGTCCACCGAGGTGATGCCCTGGCGAGCGTAATCGAGTGCGGTCAGGGCCAGGGGTCGGTAGTGTTCATGCTCCCGCGCCGCCCGGGCGAAGCCTTCGGCATCGTTGCGGCGCAGGGCATCCATCATGGCCTGATCCAGCTCCAGCAGCTCGTAGACCCCGATCCGGCCGGAATAACCGGTGAAGTTGCAGCTCTGGCAGCCGCGCCCCTTGTGATACGCATGCTGACCCGGCGCCTCGCCGGAGAGCACGCCGAGCCAGGTGGCCTGACCCGCATCGGGCGCCTGCTCCTCGACGCAATGCTCGCAGACCCGCCGCACCAGACGCTGGGCCACCACGGCCCGCAGCGCGCTCGCCACCAGGTAGCCGGGGGCCCCCATGTCGATGAGCCGCAGGGCGCTGGTCACCGCATCGTTGGTGTGCAGAGTGGTCAGCACCAGGTGGCCGGTGATGGCGCCGCGCAGGCCTATCTCCACCGTCTCGTTGTCCCGCATCTCCCCCACCAGCAGGATGTCCGGATCCTGACGCAGGGTGGAGCGCAGCACCTGGGAGAAGGTGAGGCCTATCTTGGCGTTGACCTGTACCTGGTTGACCCGGGGCAGCCGGTACTCCACCGGGTCTTCTACCGTGATGATCTTGTGGCTGGCCTGATTGAGCTCGGAGAGGGCGCCATAGAGGGTGGTGGTCTTGCCGCTGCCGGTGGGCCCCGTCACCAGGATCATGCCGTGGGGGCGTTTGAGCTGACGGCGAAACCGCGCCAGAATTTCCGGCGGCATGCCGGTCTCGGCCAGCGACAGTATGCCGGAGGACTGATCCAGCAGACGCATCACCACGGATTCCCCATGCTGCACCGGCATGGTCGACATCCGCACGTCCACGTCGCGACCGCGTACCTTCATGGCGAAGCGACCGTCCTGGGGTAGCCGCTTCTCGGAGATGTCGAGCCCGGCCACCAGCTTCAGGCGCAACACCAGCGCCTGGGCGATGCGCACCTCGCTGAGGATGTTCTCGTGCAGGATGCCGTCGATCCGCTGGCGGATGCGCAGCACCTTCTCGTCCGGCTCTATGTGGATGTCCGAGGCCCCCACCTGCACCGCGTCTTCGAACAGGGAACGCAGCAGCTTGGCCACCGTCGCCTCCCCCTCGTCGGCCCCGCCGTTGAGATTGCTGGCCCCCAGCTCGAACCCCGAGTCCTGATGCTCCTCGTGTAGTTGCACGGCGAAGCTCTCGATCTCGCGGGTACGGCGATAGAGGCGGTCGAAGTACTCGAGCAGCTGGCCTTCCCGCGCCACCGCGAGCACCAGCTCGCGGGGACGCAGCAGGGCGGCGATGGCATCGAGGGCGCTGAGATCGGCGGGATCCGACATGGCCACCGTCACCTTGTCGTCGCTGAGGTTGACCGCCAGGGCGCGATAGCGGCGGGCCTGCACCTCGGGCAACAGCGCCACCGCCGCCCCATCTATGGTGAGGTTGTTGAGATCGAAGAAGGGCACGTCCAGCTGACGGGCGAGGAACTGCAGCAACTGCACCTCGCTGATGAAGCCGAGATCGATCAGGGTGGTCCCCAGCTTGCGGCCGGTCTGGCGCTGCTGCTGCAAGGCGAGCTGGAGCTGATCATCGGAGATGATCTGCTCTTGCACCAGCAGGTCGCCGAGCCGCATTTTCAGTCTGGGTTGTGCCATTGCTACTCCAAATTCCTGATTCTGATTACGCCGATTACAGTGATGACACCGCCGCCACCGCGTCCGATTAGGCGACCCTAATCGAACCTGCGAGCCTAACTCGACCTCGATTTGTCCCCTCTCTCCTGGGAGAGGGTCATGGTGAGGGCGCCAACTGGGCGATGCGCTGTTCCAGCCAACGGGCCGATGCCTCGCCGAGGTTGCCGTGCAGCTGAGCGTTGCGATAAGCATCCAGCGCCCGCTGGCTGTGGCCCTGACCATCCTCGGCCACACCGAGCCCGAGCCACCAGCGGCCCTGGTCCGGTTGCTGGCGCAGCAGCTTGACATAGAGCTCTGCCGCCTGGGCATTCTGCCCCAGCTCCTGGGTCAGCCCGGCCCAGGTTGCGTAATAGTCCATGTTGCTGGCCAGCTCAGGTTGATAGCCGGTCAGCCAGCCGAGCGCCTTCTGACGATCCCCCTCGCCGATGGCCACCCGGGCCAGCAGCAACCGAAAATCAGCCTGCTGCGGCGCCAGCCTGAGCCCCTCTTCCAGCACCTGGCCGGCCTCGGTCAGGCGGCCTTCGCCATAGAGCAAGCCCGCCAGCTGCTCGCGCGCCCCCTGATTGTGGGGATCATGGGCCAGCACCTGGTAATAGTTGTCCTGCGCCTCCCGCATCTGGCCCTTGGCCATGGCGGTGGTCGCCTTGCGCTCCGCCAGTGCCGCCAGCTCGGGCTCGGAAAGATCCACCGTTTCGATCTTCAGCACCCCCGGCTTGCGGGGTGGCGCGGCGGCGATCGCCTCCTGTTCGGCGGCCAGCTCGGCCTGCAGATCCGGTTGCAGCTCCTCATCGCTCGGCACGACCTCGTCGTCCGCCATCTCCTCGGGCTCAAGCTGAGGCGCCGGCGGTTCATCGTCAGCGGCGGGCAGATCCGCCAGGGCCGCGGGTTCCCTCGTCCCGGCCGGTGGCGTGTCCACGACTGTCGCGGCCTCCGGCGGGGTCGACAGGCTCAAGGCCGCCGACAGCGGCATAACGGCATGAGTCTCGGCAGCTGAAGAGACTGCTTTTATGTGGCTGACATCGCTAGTTGACTGCGAAACCCCGGCCATGGCAGTGGGAACCTGCAATCTCTGGCTCTGCTGCCAATAGATCCAGGTGCGCCAGCCGAGGATGCCGATGGCCAACCCGCACAGCAGGGTCAACACCAGCATCCACCAACCCTGTCGGCGCACCGGCGCCACATAGACGGCGGCCTCGGTTCCGCCCTGACGCTGCTCCAGATCCCTGAGCATCTGATTGATCACGCTCATGACCAAACTCCGTAAACCAGGGCGCCACCCAATAACAACAGCAGCGGCCACCAGCGGATGAAAGAGAGGTGACTGGCATCGTCGGTGTCGCGAATAGCGAGGCGCACCAGTCGGCTCCCGATCCGGCGCTCACCGCGGCCATAGGCCAGCATCAGGCACTTCTGGGCCAGCACGTTGATGAGCCGGGGCACCCCGCGCGCCGCGCGCCACAACAGGCGCAGGGCGCGGCTGTCGAACAGGGCCGCACCGCGATAGCCGGAAACGTGCAGCCGATGCTCCACATAGGCGCGGGCCTCGTCAAAGCGCAGGGCACGCAGACAGTAAGAAAAACCGATGCGCTGGCGCAGCTGGCGCAAGTGGGGTTTGGCCAGCCTGGCATCCAGCTCGGGCTGGCCGAACAGCACTATCTGCAGCAGCTTGCTCGATTCCGTCTCCAGGTTGCCGAACAGCCGGATCGCCTCCAGCGTCTCGTCCGGCAGCGCCTGCGCCTCGTCGATCAACACCACCACCCGCTGGCCCTGCTGATGCAGGGCGATCAGGTGGCGATGGATACGATCGGTCAGATCCAGCTCGCTGCCATCGTGCACCGACAAGCCCAGATCGAGCGCCAGCGCGGTGCGCAGCTCGGCGGGGGTGAGATGGGGATTCGGCAGCCAGGCGAGGCGCACCGGCCTTTGCTCGGAACCGAGCTCGGTCAGCAGCTTGCGACAGAGCAGGGTCTTGCCGGTACCCACCTCCCCGGTCACCTTGATGAAGCCCTCTCCCTGTGCCAGCGCCCAGTTCAGCACCTGCAGGGCCTCCTCATGGGGCGGCAGCCCATAGTAGAAGCCGGTGTTCGGCGTCAGGCCAAAGGGCGCCTCCTGCAGTCCAAAGTGACTCAGGTACATGAGGCCTCCTGTGGCTCAGGGCGGTGCACGACCAACGGATGCGCTGTCATGGCTTAGCCCTTGGACGGGTACCATTTGTCGAGCAGCTCGGAGGAGCGCTGCAGTTCCTTCTGCCAGGTGTCGTTATCCACCACGGTCGGCTTGAGCAGGATCACCAGCTCGACCTTCTGGGTGCTCTCGCTGCGGTTGGTGAACGCCTCGCCGACCCAGGGAATGTCGCCGAGCAGCGGTACCTTGCTGACGACTTCTTTTTTGTCGGTCTTCATCAGGCCGCCGATGACGATGATGTCGCCGTTGTTGGCCTGCACCACGGTATCCGACTCGCGGATGGAGCTCTTGGCGAGCGGCAGCACCAGCGGATCGGCGGTGCCGACGTTGATGGTCTTGTTCTGCTCCTCGGTGTCGATGACGGAGGGGTGGATGTGCAGCAGCACCCGGCCCTGCTCGTCGATCTGCGGGGTCACGTCCAGCGCTATGCCGGAGAAGAAGGGGGTCAGCTCCACGTTGGGGGTGACGATGGGGGCCGAGTTGCCCGAGGTGGTGGTGGTGGTGGAGGCGTTGGTGACGAAGTATTCATCCGTCCCCACCTTGATCACCGCCTTCTGGTTGTTGGTCGCGGTGACTCTCGGGCTGGAGAGGGTGTTCACGTCGCCCTGGGTCTTGAGCAGGTCAACCGCCACCACGAAGTTGCCATCCGAGATGGTGAAACCGGCGCCGCCACCGATGGCGTTGAAGATGGGATTGCTGGCACCGACCTGGCTGTTGCCAAGGCTGCCACCGCCCCGGATCCCCTTGTTGCCGTCCCAACTGGCGGAGAGACCGTTCCAGTCCACCCCCTGCTCATAGCCTTCGTTGAGGGAGACCTCCAGGATCCGCGCCTCCAGCACCACCTGACGCTTGAGGTGCTCGCCGGATTGATCCAGAAAATCGCGTACCGCCTTGAGCTCCTTCGGATAGGCCCGCACCGTGACCAGGCCCGCCTGAGGGCTGGTGATGACCGCCCGCCCCTCGCCGGTGCCGATCAGCGTCTGCAGGGAGTCGCGCAGATCGGTCCAGTAGTCGTTGTTGCTGTCCGTCTCGATCCGGGTGCCATTGCTGTTGTCGCTGTTGCTGCTGTCACCGTTGGAGGAGGAGCCGTAATTGTTGTTGCCGTTATTGCCGTTGTTGTTGCTGCTGCCGTCGAAGTTGTTGTTATTGCCGTTGTTGTTATTGTCGTTCGCGGTGACGCCGCCGGTGCTGACCGAGGTGCGGGAGAGGCCGCGGCGGGCCATCATCAGGTAGTTGACCGGTATGGTCTCGGTGCGAAGCCCCGCCGGATAGACGTGGAACACGTTACCCTTGCGCTGCACGTCGAAGCCGTACATGTCGCCCACCACCGCCAGGGCTTCCTGCAGGGTCACATCCTTGAGCTCCACCGAGATGGAGCCCGCCACCCCGGGGTGTACCGCCACGCTGTAACGGGATCCCTTGAACAGGGAGCCGAAGAACTCGACGGCGTCGACGTCATGGGCCGCGATGCGCAACCGCTTCTCCGGCACCGCCACCGGCTGCTGGAGACGATTGAGCTGCAGCAGCTCGCTTTGCACCGAGGGGGGCAAGGTGGTCAGGGGGGCGGTCTGGTTCTGCTCGGTCATGGCCTGCTTGAGGGCATCCTTGGCCTGCACCGGCTCAGGATGCTTGTAGGTCGTACAGCCCGCCATCGCCAAGGCGAGGGGAAGCAGACAGAAATGGGGTTTCTTCATATTATTCATGCACCTGACTCGCAATTAAACTCGATGACCCTGGCCCGCAGCAGTCTGCGTGGAACCGGCTTCAATTTCTGATCTTGCTGCCAAACAGGGTCAACGCCTGGCGCTTTCCCCCCTTCTCCAGCACCACGGAATCGGCGCTGATCGCCACCAGCTGATAGCCGTCGACCCGCTGGCCAATCCGGTAACTCTGGCCATTGAGCACCGCCAGCGCCGGACCGTTGCCGAGGATGATGCTCTGCAACCTGGGCAAGCCGGCCGCCTTGGTGGGGCTGGCCCCCGTGCTGGAGCCGGCCAGGGGCGCGGTAGGGTCCTGCAGCACCTCGGCCAGGGCCTGCGGACTCAGCAGACTGCCCCACAATGCCAGCCAGGCCAAGCCGGCCCGGTTGCCGGGGCGCGGCAGGGTAATGAATCTGGTCAGCCACTTAGCCACGGATAAACTCCTTGCTGGTGCTGAGGGTGTAGATCTCCATCTCCACCGTCGCCTTGGGGTGTTCGATCACCCGGTAGTCAAAGCTTTTCCAGTAGAAGTGGCGCGGCAGCGCTTCCAGTGCCTTCAAGTACTGGTAGACGTCGAAATAGCCGCCCTCCAGCTGGAGCCGGATGCCGTGCTTGAACAGGTTGGCCTTCTGCTCGCCGGCCATCAAGGGTTCTGGCTTCTGGGAGGTGAGCGCCAGCATATGCAGGTTGGTGGAGCGAGACAACAGCGCCTCCAGCACGGCGGGCATCTCGTGAGCCGGGATCAGATCCACCGTCTGGGCCCTGAGCTCTGCATCCAGCCTGGCGAGACTCTGTTCGGTGCTGCCGAGTTGTTCACGCACCTGTGAGTTCGGGTCCCGCGCCAGTCGGACCTGCTTACCCTGGTTCTCGAGTGTCAGGATCTCCAGATCCCGCTGGGCCGCCGTCAGGGCCTGCCGATCCTGCTCGAGACGGGTGCCGGCGGCATCCAGCCAACCGTAGACGCCAGCGGCGCCAAGCAGGATCACGCCAGTCAGCAGGAGCAGGAGCCGCTCCCGCAGGCTGAGGGCGTCGACTTTCTGCGCCCACCCCTGCCACTGTGTTTTCAATTCCATCAGGGTTTCTCCCGCTCGATGCCACTGAGCTGGAAGGCCAACTGACCCCCCTTGTCCCGGCTCAGCGTCAGTTCGCCAAACTGCTTGCCCGCCAGGGACGGCGTCTGCTTGAAGCGATTTACCCAGGCGGGGACATCCTGGCTGCGATCCGCCAGACCGGAGAGGTTGATGTGTCCGTCGTTTATCTCGATCCGCTGCAAGGAGAGATGGGGATCGCGTAAACGGGCGAGATCGGCCATCACGCCGGCGTAGCCTTGGGATTTTTGCAAGGAGAGGCTACCCAGCTGTTGCATCAGCCCCTGCTTGGCACTCAGTTCTTCCTGTTTATTGAGGAGCTGCTGCTGCAACTGGCTGTCGGCCAGGTGGCGAGCCAGCTCGGCGTCCAGGCGCTGCGCCTCGCCACGCTTGATCTCCAGCACCGCTTGCAACTGCGCCAGCTCGCGGCTGACCCCCTGCTGCTGCCAGCCATAGGAGAGGCCGATGCCGGCCAGCAACAACAGGCTGATGCCCCAGATCAGGGCCATCTGGTTGAGGCTGGCCCACTGACGCTTGGGCCTGAACTCGGCGCCGTAGAGATTGATATGATGCTTCATCATTCACTCCTGCCGAGGGCGGCGCCATAGGCGGAGAGATACTCAACCCCGGCCAGCACGGCTTTATTGGCCATGGCGGAGACCGGGAAGCCGAATGCCTGCTCCAGGTGACGCACCAGCGTGCCGATGAAGGGTGAGCCGATGGCGAGCTGCATCTGACCCGGCTCCGGCAGCTTGAGCTGGCCGGCGAGGTAGTCGAGAGAGCGCTGGATCTCCAGGGTCAGCCCATCGAGCAGATCGCGATCGGGCTCCTGGGCACTAGTCAGGGCGCCGAATCCGCGCAGCTGGCGGGAGAAACAGAGCCCGCCCCGATGGAACACCAGCAGTTGCAGATCCTGCCCCCTGGGCTGCCACAGCAGCATGCGCACCGTCTGATCCGCCTCGTAGAGGGCCGTCATGGCCAGCTCGTCGCTGACGATGGCCTCCAGGGTTGCCACATTATTGACCGCATCCGCCAGCTGCTTTACCCGGTTCTTGGGGACGCAGATCACGTTGATGCGCGGTCGTCCCGCCGGCGGCGTCGGCAGATCCACATAGTCCATGGCGAGCTGCAACACCGGTTCGTTGACGAAATCCTTGATGGCCCAGGGCAGGGCGCCGACCATCTCGGCATCGGGCACGGCGGGCTTGTCGATCTGGATCTGTTGATAAAGAGTGGCGGCCAGGGCGACCCGCACCTTAGACTTGGCCAGGCCATGCTGGCCGAACAGCTCGCTCATGGCCTGCGGCCATTCGTGGGGCCCATTGACGGCGCGGCTGGTAAAAAGGGGGCGTGGCTCCACACAGGCCAGCAGGATGCGATCGCTGGCCAGCAGAAGCCCAACCCGATGGCCGGGGGCTGAACGTCGGAAAAATGATTTCATCGAGACCTGCACCTGGCTGCGTGAAACGGGTTAAACCTTAACATAAACAGAGCATTAGCCTCCAGACTTATGACAGACGATGCATCGATGACCACTATGCCAAACCAGAGTGAGGCTCTTCTGGCCCCTGGCCAGCTCCCCTCGCCACTGCACCCGATCCAGCATCCCTTGCTGGATGCCCATGGGGTTCGGCTCTGGTGCAAACGGGATGATCTGATCCATCCGACCCTTTCAGGCAACAAGTGGCGCAAGCTCAAATACCACCTGCAACAGGCCGAGGCCTTAGGCAAGACCCACCTGCTGTCGTTTGGGGGCGCCTACTCCAACCACATCCATGCGCTGGCGGCGGCGGGGCGCAGGTCTGGACTGCGCACCACCGGCATCATACGCGGTGAACCCGAGGCCGTCAGCAACGCAACCCTGAGCGCGGCCAAAGGCTGGGGCATGGATCTCATCTTTGTGGACCGTCAGAGCTACCGGCGACGCCAGGATCCAGAGTGGCTGGCCCGCTTCATGGCGCCGGACACCCTGATAGTCCCCGAGGGGGGCAGCAGCCCGCTCGCCATCCCCGGGGTGGCCGAACTGGTAGCCGAAGTCCCCTTCTCACCGGATCTCTGGGTGTTGCCCTGTGCCAGCGGTGGCACCCTTGCGGGGCTCATCGCGGGCAAACGGGAACCCGAGCAGGTGCTCGCCATCGCCGTGCTCAAGGGCGGTGCCTTCATCCATGACGAGGTGTGCCGGCTCCATCCCGCCGCCGCCAGCACGACCGGTTGGCACATAGCGCTGGAGCACCACGACGGCGGCTATGCCAAGTTCAGCCCGGCCCTGTGGCAGTGGGTACAGGCCTTCAGTGCCCAGACCGGTCTGCCGCTCGAGCCCATCTACAGCGGCAAGGCAATGTGGGGGCTGTTTCGGGAGCTGGCTGCGGGCCATATCCCCCGTGGCAGCGAGATCGTCTTCATCCACACCGGCGGCCTGCAGGGATTGGCGGGACTGAGAGAGCAGGGCCGCCTCTGAGGCGGCCCGACAAACCACTCAGGCTTCGTAGTTGTCCATCACCAGCGGCTGTGGCTCGGCGAACCAGGGCCCCTGCCCCGCATGCACCCCGAGGTGGCGCAACATCTTCCACTCGTCGCCGCTCTCCACCCCGACCGCGATCACCCGGGTCTGGGTGTTGGCGCAACCGCCGACCAGGCTGCGCACCGCCATCTGATTGACCTGACGACGGTGGATCTCCCGCACCAGGCTGGGGTGAAGCTTGAGGAAGTTGATCTCGAACTCCTTGATGTATTGGGTGCTCACCACATCCTGACCGGCATGATCGATGGCCAGCTGGCAGCCCAGCATGCGCAGCGCCCGCAGTGGCCGCTTGAGGGCCTCGTAGTGGCGGGTCACCTGGGCCTCCGACAACTGCAGCACCAGCTTCTCATTGATGCTGCGCGGCAGTTGGAACAGATCGAAGAAGAGTTCGCGCTGGAACTCCCGATTGAGCAGATTCTGGGCACAGAGCGACAGGCTGACGGGGCAACCCGGTTCCGGATGCTGGCGCAGCAGGCGCAGGGTCCGGGCGACCACCAGCCGATCCAGCGGCAACAACAGGCCCGCCTTCTCCGCCATCGGCATGAAGACCCCGGCCTGCAGCTCCCGACCCTGTTCGTCATGGATGCGGATCAGCAGCTCCTGCTGCAGCACCGCTTGCGCCGGCTCCTGCTGCACCGGCTGCAGGTAGAAATGGATCCCATGCTCCTCGATGCGGCGGCTGATCAGGGTCCGCCAGCGCACAGTCCCCTTACTGCTCGGCTCTTCGCCCAGCGCCTTCTCGTAGAGGAACCAGCCGCTGTGGCCCTGCAACTGTGCGCTCTTGAGTGCCAGCTCGGCCTCTTCCTGCACCTTGAGCAGGGAGTCCTGCGCCTGATAACAGACGGCACCGAGGTAGACGGCGGTCTCGACATTGACCGATTCGGGCCAGTGCAACCGTTGCAGGCTCTTGAGCAATTGGTTGGCCCCATCCACCATCTCGCTCTCGGACATGTTGGGCAGCAGCACGGCAAATACCTGGGCGCCGTAACGGGCCTGCAGGGCGCCGTTGTGTTTGCGCACGAAGGTACCGATAGTGGCGCTCGCTTCCATCAGCAACTCCTGGCTCGGGCGCCCGCTCAGCTCGGGATCCAGCTCCTCCAGCCCGGCCAGCTCGATCAGCATGACGCCCCCGCTGATCACGCTCGCCTCCATGATGGCACTCTCCAGCCGGTTATCGAAGAACAGGCGGTTGCCGATGCCGGTGATCTTGTCGACGAAGGCGTTGCTGCGGATGAAGTTGTCAAACCGGCTGCGCTCCTTGCGGGCATCCGCCAGATCGGCCAGCAGGTGACTGAGGGCCTGACTGGCGGACACGGGCCACTCATCGGCAGGATCGTGGGCCAGCTTGGTGAGTTTGCCATCCAGGATCAGCTGGGCCCGTTCAGCCAGCAGCTCGGCGCCGCGCAGTTGCAGCCGCAGCCATCGGATGGAGTACCAGAGCCCGAACACCACGATGAAGACGCCAAAGGAGATGCCGGACATAGCCTGCATGGAGTACTCGAACTCCTTGAACGGCCTGTCCAGCTTGAACTCGGCCCGCATGCCGCTCTGGTGGGGGATGGTCTTGCTGTAGGGGATCAGCAGGCTCTCATCCGTCTGTTGCTGCACATCGCGAAACCAGTAGACCCGTTGCTTGCCCTGGCGGATCTCCAGCTCGACCACATGGGTGGCACGCAGCAAGGAAGGCAGCCAGCGAGCCAGATCCTGTTCGTCGTCAGCCGCGCTCAGCTGCTTGTCGATGATATCCACCAGGGAGTCGACCCGGTTCTGCTGCATCTCCATGCCCATCTGGCGGAAGCTGAATACCCCACCGAGCATCACCATGGTCATGGCCGCGATCACGCACAGCGTAATAAAGGAGACGAGTTGAGTGGTCAGTTTCATGTGCCTTTCCGTAGCCGACAGCATCCATATGGCCTCATGGTACCAGCCTTGGCCAAAGCCCGCCTATGGGTGAAGCTCCCGCTTCTGCAATTAAGCAACCCATCATTTTCGTCGTGCACAGGGAGGATATCGTCAGGGGAGAGGTAGAAAACGGGGAGGAAGCTGACTCGCGGGCAGAAAAATGGTCCCACAGTGGGGACCAAAAGAAACACTCAATATCAAAACTAACACTCTGTGCTACTGACAAAAATAGATACAGGAGTATTGAACACACGGTGAGTCAAACCGCAGGGCTACTCTAAACCAGTTCAGATAAGCTGGACAATTGTCACTTATGACAGGTCAGCGATTGAATCTTCACCACCACTTTATAACTAATACATAATTATCAATTGGTTAGCCTATTAATTCACTAATGTTCCAACCGGAGTCTCAAATCGAACCAGCTAATGGACTATGATGACATACCCTCGGCGCCGCCCCTTTCATCGAACAGGACTGATGTGAAACGATTATCACCCCTCTGGATCAGCCCGTTGCTGTTCAGCCTCCCCATACTGGTCTGCCTGTTGCTGAGCCAGCCGGTGAGCAACGCCCTGGCCCACTACCTGCTGGAGCAGAAGCTGGCCGAGATAGAATTGGCCATGAATGAGCGCCAGCAGACGCTGGAAAAGAGCATCGATGATCAGATGGCCCGCTTTGCCTTCGACTGCGGCGAGCAGGACATGACGCTGTTGCGGGATCCCTGGCACTACAACCGTCACATCCGGCTGCAGGGATTGAAGCTGGCCTCAGGCAAGGGCTGCTCCAGCCTGGGGCCGGATCTGCCGCTCATCGACGCCAGCACCCTGCCCGATCCTGAGATCGATGGCTTCGGGCTGACGGCCACTCCCCCGGCGTTTGGTACCGAGCAGGAGCTGGTCATCTTCTCCAAGCGAGGAGACCAGCTCGCCTACTGGGTGCTGAGCAACAGCTGGATCCGCACCATCATGGAGAAACCCTGTTCCGCCTGCTTTTACATCGAGTTCACCCCGCTGGTGCCCGGTCTCGCCCGCCACAAAATCTTCCCCCGCGGCGAGCAGGCCATCAAGCACGAGCCCGGCAGCGAAAGCCTGAGTTTTACTACCCCCGACAACAAGATGCAGCAAACCCTGTGGTCCGGCCTGGCCTTGCGGACCTATGCCCAGAGCCTGGTTTATCGAGGTACATTCTGGGTCGGCGGGACCCTGGGCGCCCTGCTGCTCACCGGCTACTGGCTGCTACGCAACTACCGGCGTTCCCTCAAGGGATTGCTGCACACCGGGCTGGCCCGCCAGGAGTTTGTGCCCTTCTATCAGCCCGTTCTCGACAGCCGCAGCCAGCGTGTCGTCGGCTTCGAGGCACTGCTGCGCTGGCAGCGTGACGACGACGTCACGGCGCCGGGCGCCTTTATCGCCTATGCGGAGCAGCAGGGGTTGATCCTGCCGATGACGGAACAGTTGCTGGACAGGGTGATCGCCGATCTGCCGCAGCTGGCGCCGGAGCAGTGGGTCAGCGTCAACCTGGTCGCCGCCCACATCGAGCAACCCCATCTGCGCAACCTGCTGCAACACCATGACTGGCCCTCTCCGACCCGGCTCACCTTCGAACTCACCGAGCGCGAGCCCATCATGGACATAGAGGCCGCCACCAGCGAAATCTCGGCGCTGCAGGAGAAGGGATATCACTTCAAGCTGGACGATTTCGGCACCGGCTACGGCGGCTTCGCCTATCTGCAGCGGCTCGGCATTCGACAGATCAAGATCGACAAGATGTTTGTCGACACCATAGGCACCGACGATCCCAAGCGCAGCCTGCTGGACGCCATCATCGCCTTCGGCCTGGAATCCGACATGGAGATGATCGCCGAAGGCGTCGAGACTCAGGCCCAGGTCGACTACCTCGCCCAACAGGGCGTCTATCTCATTCAGGGCTATCTGTATGCCCGTCCCATGCCGTTGCCCGAGCTGCTGCACTGGCAACAGACCAGAGGCGGACACTGACGCGGCGGCGGCAAGGCCCATGAAAATGATTTTCCCCGAACGGGGTAACTGCCTTTATCATGTGCAGGATTCGCCATGGTCCAGCCGGACTTGTCCCTGTCCCCGTCGGCCCTAGCCGCCCCGAGATGAGAACCCATGCCTATGAAGTCATTTATCCGGCAAGAGATTGCCCTGCCCGTTGGCCTGCTGACCCTGTTGTTCTTCAAGACGCTGGGTAGCGAGCTGCTGACGGAGGCCACGCCCCTTGCTGTTTACCTGCCGGTATCCCTGGCCCTGCTCGCCGTCGTCACTTGGGCCATCTTCTCCGTCGTGCGCCATTCCGATGCCCTGGCCATCAAGCTGGGCGAGCCCTTTGGTACCCTGATCCTGACCCTGTCGGTCATCTCCCTCGAGGTCGTGATGATCTCCTCCGTCATGCTGACCGGCGACCCCAATCCGGTGATGGCGCGGGACACCATGTTCGCGGTGGTGATGCTGGTGACCAACGGCCTGGTAGGCTTCACCCTGCTGTTCGGCGGCTGGCGCTATCACACCCAAAATTTCAATCTGGATGGGGTGAAGTCCTATCTGGTGGCCATCATACCGCTGGCCCTGCTCTGCCTGGTGCTGCCGAACTTCACCGAAGGGGGCAATCTCGGCAGCATGTCCAGCGCCATGTCCTGGATGCTGATCATCATCTCTGTGCTGCTCTACGGCGTCTTCCTGCTGATCCAGACGCGTAGCCACAGCCACTTCTTCGTCGACAGCGATAACGAGGATCACGAGGAGCACCACGGCATACTGCACAGCAACGTCTACCACACCCTGCTGCTGCTCGCCTACCTGGTGGTGGTGATCCTGCTGGCCAAGACCCTCGCCATCCCCATCAACTTCGGGGTCCATGTGATGGAAGCCCCGGCCGCACTCGGCGGCTTTATCGTGGCCTGTATCGTGCTGGCTCCCGAGGCGGTCGGCGCCATCAAGGCGGCCTTCAACAACCAGTTGCAGCGCGCCATGAACCTCTACTTCGGATCTGTGCTGGCCACCATAGCCCTGACGGTGCCTGCTGTGCTGCTCATCGGCTCCATGCTGGATCAGGAGGTGCGCCTTGGCCTCGACCCTGCCGACATGGTGCTGCTGTTCACCACCCTCATGGTCTGTAAAGTGACCTTCAGCAGCGGCCGCACCAATGTGCTGCACGGTGCCACTCACCTGGTGCTGTTCGTAGTCTATTTGTTCCTGATGTTCGAACACGCATAGCTCGGCTCAGGCCAGATAGCAAAAGACCGCCCCGAGGGGCGGTCTTTTGCTATGGGTCGATCAGGCTCGGGCTCAGAGGCTCGGCAAGATCCCGGCCGGGATCAGATCGTTGTAGCTGGCGGCGCCCAGCAGGGCCGCGGCCGCTTCGATATCCGGCGAGAAGTATCTGTCCTTGTCGTAGAAGCTGACCTGCTCACGCAGCCGTCCCTTGGCCAGTTCGATCAGCTCGGTGCTGCGCAACGGGGCACGGAAATCCAGCCCCTGGGCGGCGGCCAGCAACTCGACCGCCAGTATGCCGCGGGTGTTCTCCGCCATATCCGCCAACCGGCGCGCGGCGAAGGTGGCCATGGAGACGTGATCCTCCTGGTTGGCGGAGGTGGGCAGGCTGTCCACCGAGGCCGGGTGGGCCAGGCTCTTGTTTTCGGAGGCAAGCGCCGCCGAGGTGACCTGGGCGATCATGAAACCGGAGTTGACGCCGCCGTTGTTGACCAAAAATGCCGGCAGACCCGACATGCGGGAGTCGATCAGCAGCGCCATGCGCCGCTCGGACAGCGAACCAATCTCGGCAATGGCCAGCGCCAGGTTGTCGGCGGCAAAGGCCACCGGCTCGGCGTGGAAGTTGCCACCGGACAGGATCTCCTCATCCTCGGCGAACACCAGCGGGTTGTCGGAGACCGCATTGGCCTCGCACACCAGCACCTCGGCGGCCTGGCGGATCTGGGTCAGACAGGCCCCCATCACCTGGGGCTGGCAACGCAGTGAATAAGGATCCTGCACCTTCTCGCAGTTGTGGTGGGACATACCGATCTCGCTGCCCTCCACCAGCAGTTGGCGATAGCAGGTGGCCGCATCTATCTGACCACGCTGGCCCCGCACGGCGTGGATACGGGCATCGAAGGGGCGGCGGCTGCCGAGGGCGGCCTCCACGCTCATGGCGCCTATGGTGATGGCGCCGGCAAACAGATCCTCGGCGTGGAACAGTCCCTCCAACGCGAAGGCCGTGCTGGCCTGGGTGCCGTTCAGTAGCGCCAGCCCCTCTTTCGGCGCCAGGGAGATGGGCTCGAGGCCGGCGATCTTGAGCGCCGTGGCAGCGTCCATCAGCTCACCCTTGTGGCGGGCCTTGCCCTCCCCGATCAGCAGGCAGCTCATGTGGGCCAGGGGGGCCAGGTCGCCGGAGGCGCCGACGGAGCCCTTCTTCGGCACCACAGGATAGACTTCGGCGTTGATGAGCCGCATCAGGGCCTCGAGCACCGTCAGGCGGATGCCGGAGAAGCCACGGGCCAGGGAGTTGACCTTGAGCACCATCATCAGCCGCACCGTGGCGTCATCCATGTAGGTGCCGATGCCGGCGGCGTGGGAGAGCACTATGGAGCGCTGCAACTCGTCGAGCTGCTCCACCGGAATGCGGGTGTTGGCCAGCAGGCCGAAGCCGGTGTTGATGCCGTACACCACGCGATTCTGCTCGATCACCTTGGTGACCAGGTTGGCGGAGGCGTGGATCCCCGGCAGCGCCGCCGGATCCAGGCTGATATGAACCGGCTCGCGGCTGACGCGGCGCAGGGTGGCGAGGCAGAGCTTGCCCGGTAACAGGTTGAGTTCAAACATCTTATTTCTCTCCTTTGCCGGCAGCAGCCAGCATGGGTAAGTCCAGTTTCGCCTCATGGGCACAATCGATGGCAATCGGGTAGCCAGCATCCGCATGACGCATCACGCCGGTGGCCGGATCGTTGCGCAGCACGCGACCGACCCGCTTGGCGGCGTCATCTGTGCCGTCACAGACGATCACCACCCCGGAGTGCTGGGAGAAGCCCATGCCGACCCCGCCACCGTGGTGCAGGGAGACCCAGGTCGCGCCGCCCGCGGTGTTGAGCAGGGCGTTGAGCAGCGGCCAATCGGAGACGGCGTCCGAGCCGTCCAGCATGGCTTCGGTCTCCCGGTTCGGGCTCGCCACCGAGCCGGAGTCCAGGTGATCGCGACCGATGACCACGGGCGCTTTCAGCTCGCCATTCTTCACCATCTCGTTGAAGGCCAGGCCCAGGCGTACCCGATCCTTGACCCCGACCCAGCAGATCCGTGCCGGCAGGCCCTGGAAGGCGATGCGCTCGCGGGCCATGTCGAGCCAGTTGTGCAGGTGAGGATCGTCCGGGATCAACTCCTTCACCTTCTGATCCGTCTTGTAGATGTCTTCCGGGTCACCGGACAACGCCACCCAGCGGAAGGGACCAATGCCCTCGCAGAACAGCGGACGGATGTAGGCGGGCACGAAGCCGGGGAAGTCGAAGGCGTTCTTGACCCCTTCATCCAGCGCCACTTGGCGGATGTTATTGCCGTAATCCAGGGTGGCGGCGCCACGGGATTGCAGGGTCAGCATGGCCTCCACCTGACGGGCCATGGAGTGGCGAGCCGCCTGGTTCACCTCCTGGGGGGCGGATTTTTGCAGCGCGCGCCACTGGGCGACGCTCCAGCCCTGGGGCAGGTAGCCGTGAATCGGGTCGTGGGCCGAGGTCTGGTCGGTCACCACATCCGGGGTGATGCCACGGGCCACCAGCTCGGCGAACACGTCGGCGGCGTTGCCGAGCAGGCCGACGGAGACGGCGCTGCCGCTGCGTTTGGCTTCCTCGACCATGGCCAGCGCCTCATCCAGGCTGTGGGCCTTCTTGTCGACGTAGCGGGTCTTCAAGCGGAAATCGATGCGGGTCTCGTCGCACTCGACGGCGATCATGGAGAAGCCGGCCATGGTGGCGGCCAGCGGCTGGGCGCCGCCCATGCCCCCCAGACCACCGGTCAGGATCCAGCGGCCCTTGGGTTCGCCGTTGAAGTGCTGATTGGCCACCGCGAAGAAGGTCTCGTAGGTGCCCTGCACTATCCCCTGGGTGCCGATGTAGATCCAGGAGCCGGCCGTCATCTGGCCGTACATCATGAGGCCTTTCTTATCGAGCTCGTTGAAGTGCTCCCAGTTGGCCCAGTGCGGCACCAGGTTGGAGTTGGCGATCAGCACCCGCGGCGCATCCTTGTGGGTCTGGAACACCCCGACCGGCTTGCCGGATTGCACCAGCAGGGTCTCGTCTTCCTCGAGCCGGGTCAGCACCTCGACGATCTTGTCGTAGCAGGCCCAGTTGCGGGCGGCGCGGCCGATGCCGCCATACACCACCAGCGACTGGGGATGCTCGGCCACTTCCGGATCCAGGTTGTTCATCAGCATCCGCAGCGGCGCCTCGGTGAGCCAGCTCTTGGCGGTCAGCGTCGTGCCACGGGGGGCACGGATGACTCGGCTCGGGTCCTGACGGGGATCCTGGTGTTGCTCAGACATACACACTCCTTGTTTTATCAATGTCGCCGCCATCATGGGCGCTGCTGGCACCCGGCGAGTCGGCTGGCTACTTGGTGAGTTGATGGATCAGGCGGGCGGCCACGCGGGCGCTGCGCTGATCCTGATCCAGAGTCGGGTTGTACTCGGCCAGATCGGCGAGCCTGAGCTTGCCGCTGGCCCGGATATGGGCGATCAGGGGTTCGATGACGGCCAGCTCGACGCCGCGGGCGGCGGGGGCGCTCACCCCCGGCATGACGGCGCCGGGTAACACATCGAGATCGATGGTGAGATAGAGGTGATCGCAGCGGGCGATAAAGGCATCGAGCCCATTGAGCAGCTCGGGCAGATCGGCTTGGGTCATGGCCTCGTCCAGCACGTGCCAGACCCCCAACGACTCGGCGCGAGCGAACAGGGCCGCCGTGTTGGCGGTCTCGGCCACCCCGAGACAGGCGTAGTGGAAGGAGGAGCCCTGGGTGGCGCACTGCTCGGCAATCTGAAAGAAGGGGGTGCCGGAGCTGGCCTGATCCTGCTTCATGCGCAGATCGAAGTGAGCATCCAGGTTGATGATGCCGACCCGGCCCTTGCCAGCCAGGTGACGGTTGAGGCCGCTCCAGCTGCCGAAGGCCACCTCGTGACCCCCGCCCAGCACCAGCGGGAAGTGCCCCTCGGCCAGCAGGTTCGCGACCCGTTCGGCCAGCCGGCCGTGGGCGGCATCGAGGTCGCCATCCTCACAAGCCAGATCGCCACTGTCGTAAACCGGCTTGCTCAGATGCCAGGCCGTGTTGGCCAGCAACTTGCGAATGGCCCGCGGTGCACCGGCGGCTCCCACCCGCCCCTTGTTGCGGCGCACCCCCTCGTCGCAGGCGAAGCCCACCAAGGCTACGCCGGGGGCAGCATTCGTTTGCCCGGACAGCGCTTCCTGCCAGGGTTGCACCCGATCGTGCCAACGCAGGGCCAGCTCCCCATCTTCCGGATCCCGGCGCCCCTGCCAGACGGACATATCAACCATGGTGCGTCTCCTCTCCGTTGAACACCCGGCTCACCAGCTGATCGACGCCGACCAGGTAGCTAAGCTCGGCCGGATGGCCGCAGCTCCAGATCAGGAAGTCGGCCTGCATCCCGACTCTCAGCTGCCCCAGTCGCTCCTGCTCCCCCAGCGCCTGGGCGGCATGGCGGGTCACCCCTGCCATGGCTTCGACCGGCGTCAGGCCGAACAGGGTGCAGGCCATGTTCATGGCCATGCGCAGGGATACTATTGGAGCTGTACCGGGATTGATGTCGGAGGAGACCGCCATGGGTACCCCGGCACGGCGCAGCGCCTCGACCGGCGGCAACTTGGTCTCTTTCAGGAAGTAGAAGGCGGTGGGCAGCAGGGTGGCGACCACGCCACGGTGCGCCAACGCCTGGATCCCGGCAGAGTCCAGATATTCCAGATGGTCCACCGAGAGGGCGCCGAAGTGGGCGGCGAGCGTGCTACCGCCGAGGTTGGAGAGCTGATCCATGTGGCCCTTTACCGCCAGACCGTATTGATCCGCCGCCAGATAGACCTGCTCGGTCTGGGCCAGGGAGAAGCCGATGTGTTCGCAGAAGACGTCCACCGCATCCGCCAGACCCGCCTCGGCGGCGGCCGGGATGATCTCCTGGCAGATGGTCTCGACCCAGGAGTCCGGATCGTCGCGGTATTCGGGCGGCACCGCATGGGCGGCCAGCAGGGTGGTCTTGACCCGGATCGGCAGCGCCTCCCCCAGTCGGCGAGCAACCCGCAGCATCTTGAGCTCGTCCACCAGAGTGAGGCCGTAGCCGGATTTGATCTCGACCGTGGTCACCCCCTCCCGGATCAGGGAGCGGATCCTCGGCAACGCCAGCTCATAGAGCTGATCCTCACTCGCGGCGCGGGTGGCGCGCACCGTGCTGAGGATGCCGCCGCCCTTGCGAGCGATCTCGGCATAGGGCACGCCCTGCTGGCGCAGCTCGAACTCCTCGGCGCGACTGCCGGCGAAGATGAGGTGGGTGTGGCAATCGATGAGGCCGGGAGTCACCAGCTTGCCTCTCATGTCACGCCAGTTCGCGGGGAAGGGTCCCTTGAGATCCTGCATGGGCACCAGAGCCTGGATCTTCCCGTCATGGACGCCGAGCGCGTGGGGTTCCAACAGGCCGTAGTCGGCCAGATCGGGGCGCAGGGTGGCGGGCATCACGTTGAGCCAGACCCGCTCGCAGCTTAACAGTTCCTTGTTCATAGCGACCTCAAATGTATATACAATAATTTATAGCCGATCCCGGATGAGAAAGATAGGATCTGATTCACATCTTGATAACAGTGCCTTCATTAGAATTTAAGTATAAAAAAAAGCCCACCTAAGGTGGGCTTTGCAATGTAAGTATGTATATACAATCAGGTCAATCTGGTCTTGGAACTCAGCTTGTAGCGGGAACCCGGTGAGAGCAGGCGGGCATAGGAGACCAGATAACCGTCCGACCAGGTGCGGCGGTGCAGCAGCAGACAAGGGGTGTCGACCCGCACCTGCAACAGGCCGGCCTCACCGGCGCTCGGCAACACGGCCTCCACCACATGCTCCATCTCGGAGAGCGGACAAATGTCCATCAGATAGCTATTCGGCGTCTGGCGGGTAAAGTCCTGCTCGCCATAGTCCGGCAGCCGCTCGGCATCGACGAAGCGCTCCTCCAGCTGCAGCGGCTCCCCATCGGCCTCGTGGACGATGAGGCTGTGGAAGGTGGGCGCCCCCACCCGCAGCCCGAGCCGCACCGCCACCTTCTCGTCGGCGGCCTGCCGTTGCAGGCGGATCACCCTGGCGCTGTACTGGCTGCCCCGCTCGGCGATCTCGTCGGCGATGTTGCGGATCGCCAGCAAGGGGGACTCGGCACGTCGGTCCGCCACGAAGCTGCCGGAGCCGGCGGTGCGCACCAGCCAGCCTTCGCTCACCAGCTCGCGCAGGGCCTTGTTGACCGTCATCCGGCTCACCGCGAACTGCTCGCACAGGGCCGCCTCGGTCGGGATCCGATCACCCGCCTGATAGTGACGCTCACGGATCCCGTCGAGGATGTGCTGCTTGATCTGCAGGTAGAGGGCGGGGGCCAACGGCAGGCTCCTCAGCCGCGACGGTGGGGCGGACGCATGTCCGGCCAGGCGCGATAGACATCCGCAATCTGATCCGGGCCGCTGATGCAGAGATCCAGATCGTGCAGCAGGCCGTCCTTGATGCCGTAGATCCAGCCATGCACCGCCAGCTCCTGGCCCTTGCGCCAGGCGTTCTGGATGATGGTGGTGTGGCAGACGTTGGCCACCTGCTCGGCCACGTTCAGCTCGCACAGATAGTCGTGGCGCTCGTGCTCATCTTCGATGGCATCGAGCTGCTCACGATACTTGAAGTAGACGTCCTTGATGTTGCGCAGCCAGTTGTCGATAAGCCCAAGCTCTTCGTTGCGCATGGCCGCACGCACGCCGCCGCAGCCGTAGTGGCCGCAGATGATGATGTGTTTCACCTTGAGCACTTCGACCGCGTATTGCAGCACCGAGAGGCAGTTGAAGTCGGTGTGTACCACCAGATTGGCAACGTTGCGGTGGACGAAGACATCCCCCGGCAGCAGGCCCATCAGCTGGTTAGCGGGGACCCGGCTGTCGGAGCAACCGATCCAGAGATACTCGGGCGCCTGCTGGGCGGAGAGGGTAGCGAAGAACTCGGGATCCTCGGCCTTGATCCGTTCAGCCCACTCGCGGTTATTGGTAAACAGGTCGTTCAACAGTTTCACTTCTGCTCTCCCTAGAGTGTTAATGGCGGCAACATACCATATTCGACGGGATTGGGGGCAAGGCGCAACAACAGATCCGATCTGATGGCGCGGATACAAAAACAGGGCCATCAGGCCCTGCTTTGTATCGGAGAATGCCCTCAGGCATCCATGGCGTCTTTCAGCTTCTTGAGTGCGTTCTTCTCAAGCTGACGCACGCGTTCGGCGAATGCCCTCAGGCGTCCATCGCATCCTTCAACTTCTTGAGAGCATTTTTCTCGAGCTGACGCACGCGTTCGGCGGAGACACCGTAAGTATCGGCCAGCTCCTGCAAGGTGGTCTTGCTCTCCTCATCCAGCCAGCGGGCGCGGATGATGTGCTGGCTGCGCTCGTCCAGGGTGGCCAGGGCCGCACTCAGACGACGGGTGGCGTGGTTGTCCCAGTTGTCGCTCTCTATGGTGGCAGCGAGATCCGAGGACTTGTCTTCCAGATAATGAACCGGGGCGAAGCCACCTTCATCTTCATCATCACCGACCAGGTCGAAGGCCTGATCGTAGTTGCTCATCCGTGCTTCCATCTCGGTCACATCGGTCGGGGAGACCCCCAGCTCGGCGGCCACGGCCTGCACCTCGTCGTGGCTGAACCAGCCCAGACGCTTCTTGGATTTACGCAGGTTGAAGAACAGCTTGCGCTGCGCCTTGGTAGTCGCCACCTTGACCATGCGCCAGTTGCGCAGGACATATTCGTGGATCTCGGCCTTGATCCAGTGCACTGCGAAGGAGACCAGCCGTACCCCGACGCTCGGGTCGAAGCGCTTGACCGCCTTCATCAGACCGATATTGCCTTCCTGCACCAGATCGGCCTGAGGCAGGCCATAACCGGCGTAGCTTTTGGCCACGTGAACGACAAAACGCAGATGTGACATGACCAGCTGACGGGCAGCCTCGAGATCGCCACCCTGCTGCAAGCGCGTCGCCAGTTCACGCTCTTCCTCTACGCTCAGCACAGGAATCGAGTTAACTGCCTGGATATAGCCTTCCAGACTACCTTGCGGAATCAGAGCCATAGTGCGCTGCAATGAAGTTCCCATGTGCTACCTCTTACTTTTCAATCGAACCAGTCTAACACCCTGAGAGGGTCTGTCTACCGACCGGGAGCCATTCTGCGGCTCACGTCAAACATAAGTCAAACATCAGCCCCAGCGTGAACCCGGCTTATCTTATGCCGACGGGATGAATCATAAATGAACAGTCAAAAAAAGGGGGTCACAGTGAAGGACCCCCGAAAAGTAGCATGCTAAGTCCATTGTTGCGGAGCTCGCAACCTTCACATGCTTGCCAAGTCAGACGAGCAAGGCAGAGGGCCACACCCGTATACATTCTGTCGCACTAGGTAGACTGCTTATAAATCAGAAGGTTCCCAAGATCCTTCCTAGGATCCAGCGACGCCTGCGGAGCAGTATCGTTCAGATTACTCCCTGAACTGGAGCTGTGCCAGAAACGGGCAACTCTTTTACTTGATCCAGTTCTCAAAATCCAGTGCTTTGCTGCGATGAAAAATCAATCAAGAGGGTTCTATGTCGCGAATGTGCCTGTGCACCGAGAACCAGGACGCAATCAGCCCCAAAATAGCACCGAGCAGTATCAGATTGAAGCCATCGAACGCCCCCATCCCCACCAGCCGGAAGTTGCTGTTGTAGAGCCCGGCCAGCTCCTTCACCACCCCCTCACTCCAGATCACCATCACCTCGGTCAGCCACCAGGCCAGCATGCCACCGATGACCCCGAACCAGATGCCGGTATAGAGGAAGGGACGGTGAATGAAGGCATCGGTCGCCCCCACCAGCTTCAGCACCTCGATCTCGGAACGCTGGTTGAGGATATTCAGGCGCAGGGTGTTGCCGACGATCAGCAGCACGGCGGAGAGCAGCAGCACGGCGATGCCGGTGATGGTGTGACGCAGCAGGTTCATGATGCCTTGCAGCCGGGTCAGCCACTGCAGATCCAGCTTGCCCTGCTCGACGCCGGGTTCGTTTTCCAGTTTGGCGAGCAGTTCGGCGGCGCCGTCAGGGTTCTGCCAGCGTGGATCCGGGATCACGCTCAGCACAGGCGGCAGCGGGTTGCTGTCGAGATAATCGAGGGCATCGCCGAAGCCGGAGATCTCGCGAAACTCCTTCAGTGCCTCGTCCCGGTTCATGTAAGTGACGGACTCCACCTCGGGGTAGAGCAGGATCCGCTGCTTCATGTCGAGGATGCTCTGCTCCGGCAGATCCTTGCGCAGATAGAGGGAGATCTGGGAGCTGGTCTGCCAGCTGCCCTCCACTATCTCGGCATTCTTCAGCAACACGTGGAAGCAGGAGGGCAGCGCCAGGCTGACACCGAGCACCGCCAGCGTCATCAGGGAGGCGAGCGGATTGCGCCACAGCTCGCCCATGCTGGAGAAGGCCTGGCGGGCGTGATCCACCCAGTACATGCCCAGCCGCCGGAGCAAAGGTTGTTTATGACGAACGATGGCCATCAGCTCTCCTCCTGCTCTTGCGAATACATGCGACCCGCCTTGAGGGTCAGGGTGCGGTAACGCATGCGGGCGATGAGCCCGAGATCGTGGGTTGCGATCAGCACCGAGACCCCGAAGCGGTTGAACTCCTCGAACAGCCGCATGATGTCCATGGAGAGCTGGGGATCCAGGTTGCCGGTCGGCTCATCCGCCAGCAGCAGCGGCGGCTTGTTGACGATGGCGCGGGCGATGCCGACCCGCTGCTGTTCACCACCGGACAGCATGCGTGGCTGGTAGCGCTCCTTGCCGAGCAACCCCACCTTGTCCAGCGCCGCCGCCACCCGCTTGTTGATGTCGGCATGGCTGTAGCCGTCGATCACCAGCGGCAGCGCCACGTTGTCGAACACGGTTCTGTCCATCAGCAGCCGGTGATCCTGGAAGATCATGCCGATCTGGCGGCGCACATAGGGGATCTGGCCCCGCTTGATCTGACTGACGTCATCGCCGTGGAAGAAGACCCGGCCATCGGTCGGCCGCTCCATCACGCTGATGAGCTTGAGCAGGGTACTCTTGCCCGCCCCCGAGTGGCCGGTCAGGAAGGCCATCTCCCCCTTGCGCAGGTGGAAGCTGACCTTCTGCAGCGCCTGGTGGCCACCGCTGTATACCTTGCTGACCTTATCGAAACGAATCATAACGGATCCCTGACATTGACAAGCCCCGACCTGGGTCGGGGCGAGTGGCGCTTATTCATCGCGACTGAACAGTGCCTCGATAAAGTCGTTGGCGACGAAGGGACGCAGATCGTCTATCCCCTCGCCCACCCCGATGTAACGGATCGGGATCTGGAACTTGTCCGCCATCGCGAAGATGATCCCGCCCTTGGCGGTACCGTCCAGCTTGGTGAGGGTGATGCCGGTCAGGCCCACCGCTTCGCTGAACAGCTTGGCCTGGCTCAGGGCATTCTGGCCGGTGCCCGCATCCAGGGTCAGCATGATCTCGTGCGGCGCCTCTTGATCCAGCTTCTTCATCACCCGCACCACCTTCTTGAGCTCTTCCATCAGGTTGCTCTTGTTCTGCAGGCGGCCGGCGGTATCGGCGATCAGCACGTCGGCGCCGCGGGAGCGGGCGGCCTCGATGGCATCATAGATGACGGAGGCGGAGTCGGCGCCGGTATGCTGGGCGATGACCGGAATGTTGTTGCGTTGACCCCACACCTGCAGCTGCTCGACGGCGGCGGCGCGGAAGGTATCGCCGGCGGCCAGCATGACGCTCTTGCCCTCGGCCTGGAACTGCTTGGCCAGCTTGCCGATGGTGGTGGTCTTGCCCACCCCGTTAACGCCGACCATCAGGATCACATAGGGCTTCTTGCTGGTGTCGATGACCAGCGGCTTCTCGACCTGAGCCAGTATCTCGCCCATGTCCTGCTTGAGCAGGCCGTAGAGCGCCTCGGCATCCTTGAGCTGCTTGCGATCCGCATGCTTGATCAGACCGTCGATGATGCGACTGGTGGTGTCGACCCCGAGATCCGCCGTCAGCAGCTGGGTCTCCAGCTCCTCGAACAGCTCGTCGTCGATCTTCTTGCCACGGAACAGGCCGAAGAAACCTGAACCTATATTTTCTTTGGTGCGCACCAGGCTGCGCTTGAGGCGGGCGAAGAAGCCCTCTCGCTGCGGCTTGTCCTGAGTGTCGTCGTCCACCTGGGCGGCCAGCGGCAAGGCGGCCAGGGCGGCGGCCTCCGCCTCCATCTCGGCGACCAGACGAAGATCTTCCGCTCTCTGGGCCTCTTTGGCGATACGAGCCTCTTCGGCAGCCTGGGCTTCGGCGGCAATACGAGCCGCTTCCACAGCCTGAGCTTCGGCGGCAACACGAGCCACTTCCACAGCCTCTGCCTCGGCGGCAACACGGGCAGCTTCCACAGCCTGAGCTTCGGCGGCAACACGGGCGGCTTCCACAGCCTCTGCTTCGGCGGCAACACGGGCGGCTTCCAGAGCCTGCGCCTCGGCGGCAACGCGAGCGGCTTCCGCAGCCTCTGCCTCGGCGGCAGCGCGAGCGGCTTCCAGCGCCTCTGCCTCGGCAGCAACGCGGGCGGCTTCCACAGCCTCTGCCTCGGCGGCCACACGAGCCGCTTCCAAAGCCTCAGCCTCGGCGACAACGCGAGCCGCTTCCAAAGCCTGAGCTTCGGCGGCAGCGCGAGCAGCTTCCACAGCCTCTGCCTCGGCAGCAACGCGAGCAGCTTCCACAGCCTCTGCCTCGGCAGCAACGCGGGCGGCTTCCAAAGCCTCTGTCTCGGCGGCAATACGAGTCGCTTCCAAAGCCTGCGCCTCGGCGGCCACGCGAGCCGCTTCTTCGGCGGCCCCATCAACGAGCAGCGCCTCATTGACGATGACGGGCTCGAGCTCGGCCTCAGGCTCTTCCACCACCAGCGGGCCTTCGTCCGGCATCGCCAGCGAAGCCTCGGGCTGTGCGGCAGGAGCCCCGGTCAGGGGGATATCAGCAGCGGGAGCGGAGGCAACGGGGGCCTCAGGCTCGGCGATAACCGGGGTGGCTTCCGGGGCCTGTGGTTGGACGGCCTCAGCCTCTTCTTTCTTGCGGCCGAAACCCAGCCAGGAAAACAAACCTTTTGCCATCTAAAAAATACTCACTTCGTTGGCTGACTGCTAAGATAGCCGTCCCTCGGTGGGTCGGCATAAAAATGAACCGCCTTATACTAACACTTTATTTTCTGACGACGAAACGCGATGCCCAGAGTGAAATCCAGCCGTAACAGCCCCAATAAAAGCCCAATTCCGCAGGGAAAAGCGGGTGTTGTAAGAATCATCAGCGGTCAGTGGAAGGGTCGCAAATTGCCGGTCAGGGACCTGGATGGTCTCAGGCCGACCACGGATCGCATCAAGGAGACCATCTTCAACTGGCTGGCTCCCCATGTGCGCGGCACCCGCTGCCTCGACTTGTTTGCCGGCAGCGGCGGTCTGGGGCTGGAGGCGCTGTCCCGTTATGCCGAGCAGGTGACCCTGGTCGAGATGGACAAGGGCGCCGCCGATCAGCTCAAAAAGAATCTGGTCGCCCTTGGCAGCCAGCAGGGGAGTGTGATCCAGACCGATGCGGTGAGCTGGCTGCGAGGCCCGGCGACGCCGTTCGATCTGGTGTTCCTCGATCCGCCCTTTCGCCGCGAGTTGCTGCCCCAGGTGTGCGAACTGCTGGAACAACGTGGCTGGCTGGCGCCGGACGCGCTCATCTATCTTGAGCGGGAGAAGGAGATGGGGGATCTAGCCCTGCCCGCCAGCTGGCAATTACTCAAGGACAAACAAGCCGGTCAGGTCTGCTATCAACTCTATCTGCGGGACACCAAGAATGACGCTGCGGTTTAAACACCGTACGGGAGGGGAAATGGGCCATGGGCCCCTCCCCGTCGATTTGGGCAATTACTCAAGGACAAGCAGGTCGATCAGATCAGGTCTGCTATCAGCTCTATGTAAGGGAGGTAAACGATGAAGCGCGTGTTTAATCTGTTGGCGATGGGCGTCTTGCTGTTCTTCTGGCTGGGGGTGGTGCTCGCCCTGTTTGGTACCTTGCCGGGCAAGTTGAACGGTTTTCTGCCGGTCTGCGGCCTGATCGTGGCCCTGATGCACTGGGTACAGGCCAGCCTGATCAAGGCCGCCTGCAAGCCCTACTTCCCGGTGACTCGCCTCGAATTCACCCAGGTACTGGTCTTCGGGGTGTTCGGCATGATGGATATTCGCGCCAAGCTGCAGGCCATCATTGATGCCAAGCAGAAGGGCGGGACGCCTCCTCAAGCCGACTAGGGTCGACCCACCTTAATCCAGACCCCATCGGAAGGAGTGACTCGTCACTCCTTCACTTTTTTCCCCACGCTGATGCCGAGTTTGATGGAGAGCGCGGCGAGCAACAGCAACATGGCGATCAGGGAGAAGAAGTTGCTGCCCAGTTCCGGATATTGCACCTTGATCAGCGCCGAATGACCAAAAACGCCGATGAAAAAACTAAGGATCATACAGATAGGGGTATTCCCCACCATGGGCTCGTGGCGATAGTGCTGGTAGAGCTGATAGGCCGCCAGCAGCAGGGCGATCAGGGGGAAGAAGGAGAAGGGCACGGCCGATTCGGTCAGTACCGACAGGAAGGCATCCCCACAGATCCCGATGAGCAGGGCCAGCAACAAGGGTTTCTTGGGGATAGCGTTCGGTTCATGCATGGACTGTTCATCCTTGGCTTAAGAAAGGGGTTCGCGGCGCTTGCGGTTCTGGACCTCGGCACCCATGGCGATGATGCGCAGCTGACTGATGGTGCGATCGGAGAGCGCCTTGCACTCCTCGCTGGTCATGTCGAGGGCGTCGGCACCGGCGCTGAAGACGATGGTGACCATGGCTTCGGCCTGGATGTAGGCCTCCTCCCGTGGCGCCTCCGTGGTCGCCTCCAGATAGTCGGTCAGCTCGGCGATGAAGTGCTGGATCTCGCGCGCCACCGCCTGACGGAAGGCCGCCGAGGTACCGGAGCGCTCACGCAGCAGCAAGCGGAAGATGTTCGGGTTGTTTTCGACGAATTCCATGAAGGTCTGCACCGAGGTGCTGATGACGCTGCCGCCGCCGGCGATGCGCTGGCGGGCCTGACGCATCAGCTGACGCAGGGTCAGCCCCCCCTCGTCCACCAGGGTCAGCCCCAGCTCTTCCATGTCGCGGAAATGACGGTAGAAGGAGGTCGGCGCTATGCCCGCCTCCCGCGCGACTTCCCGCAGGCTGAGGTTGGAGAAGCTGCGGTTGGCACAGAGTTGACTGAACGCCGCGTCGATCAGCGTACGCCGGGTTTTTTCTTTTTGTTGCGCGCGAATACCCACGAAATACAGTCACCTTGAGGTTAGCGAGGCCAAATGATAACCCGAAGGGGGGGCCGGGATCAGGTTTGTCTCCGACTTTTTTACCATTGACCCGCATTCCGGCTCAATGGAGAATAGTGAACAGCTGTTCGCTGAAAGGAGCCGAGTAAAATGGACCGCCCCCCGATCATCATGAGCAACACCCTGCTGTTTGCCCTCTCCGGGCTGGCGGCACTGATCGCCGTGCCCTGGTACGGCATGACTCACGGCTACGACCTCTGGCAGTGGATCTGCTTCCTGCTGTTGTTCTGCTACTGCGGCATCTCCATCACCGCCGGTTACCACCGACTCTGGTCCCACAAGACCTACAAGGCACACCCGATCCTGCAATGGATCTTCGCCATCGGCGGTGCCCTCGCCCTGCAAAACTCGGCACTGCACTGGTCGTCCGATCACCGCCGTCACCACCGTCACGTGGATGACAACCAGAAGGATCCCTACAGCGCGGGCCGCGGCTTCTGGTACTCCCACATCGGCTGGATGCTGCGGGAATACCAGCGCGAGATCTACCACGACTACAGCAATGTGCGGGATCTGCAGAACAACGCCATCGTCGCCTTCCAGCACAGGCACTATCTGGCCTTGACCCTGGCCACCAACATCGGCATCCCGCTGCTGCTTGGCCTGGTCCACGGCGATCTGCTCGGCATGCTGCTGCTGGCCGGGGTGCTGCGCATGGTGATGACCCACCACACCACCTTCTTCATCAACTCCCTCGCCCACATCTGGGGCAGCCAGCCCTTCACCGATCGCAACAGCGCTCGGGACAACGGCATCCTGGCCTTCTTCACCTTCGGCGAGGGGTATCACAACTTCCACCACCTGTTCGAGAACGACTACCGCAACGGCATCCGCTGGTGGCAGTACGATCCCACCAAGTGGCTGATCCGCAGCGCCGCCTGGTGCGGGCTGGCCAGGGATCTGCGCGCCTGCCCCGAGGAGCGCATAGAGCTGGCCAAGCTGGAGATGCAGCTTAAACGCGCCAAGGCGAAGCTGCGCAAGAAAGAGGATCGGGAGTTGTGGCAGGCACTGCTGCAAGAGGAGTACGACAAGCTGAGCCTGCAGCTCCAGCACTACTACGCCAGCCGCAAGCGGCTGCTGGAGCAGCGCAAACGCACGGCGCTGGCCCGCTACGATAGATTCAAGCTGCAGTTGGAGTATCGCAATCTGCGCGATGGCTTCCTCGCCGGCAAACGCAACTGGAGCCGATTGCTGGCCGGCATCGCCTGATACCGTCCATGTGATGTCCCATATTCGAGACCGCCCGTTGGCGGTCTTTTTATGGGCACAGGGCGACAGGACGCGATAAAAAAGGCGCTGTCCCAATTACGTGTTGAAAGGCTAACCTTGAAATAGGTCATCCCCCTGAAGGCCACCATCATGGATACTCAAGCCTTTCAACACCTGCTGTCTCTCTTCCCACTGCTCACCTTGCGCCAG
>NZ_JAKZFK010000069.1:0-570 GCF_022549315.1 Aeromonas sp. MR16
GGTTGCACCAGAAGTAGATAGCTTAACCTTCGGGAGGGCGTTTACCACGGTGTGATTCATGACTGGGGTGAAGTCGTAACAAGGTAACCCTAGGGGAACCTGGGGTTGGATCACCTCCTTACCTTAAGATGACGTATGTTGTTGAGTGTTCACACAGATTGCCTTGATTCAAGTTTAGAGACAGTACACGAAGTGGGTCTGTAGCTCAGGTGGTTAGAGCGCACCCCTGATAAGGGTGAGGTCGGTGGTTCGAGTCCACTCAGACCCACCACTTCGCGATTATGGGGCTATAGCTCAGCTGGGAGAGCGCCTGCTTTGCACGCAGGAGGTCTGCGGTTCGATCCCGCATAGCTCCACCATAATCGGGTACTGAATTTGCAAGAAGCAAAAGCCATGCATTGAACGCATTGTTCAATCTATGCCTTTGACTTCTTTATGAAGTTTGCTCTTTAACAATCTGGAAAGCTGATTTAAAAAGTAGTTCTCAAACATTTGTTACAAGTGCTTTGGAAACTTCTTGGCGAAAACCAAAATTTATTTTTGGTCCTTGTTGTACAGCAACAAGCCGTG
>NZ_JAKZFK010000070.1:0-516 GCF_022549315.1 Aeromonas sp. MR16
CGTGATGACCCACTATCTTGCGTGAGTAAGCATCCGTCACCAGGCTCAGGTACAGCGGCCCGCTCCTGGCTGGCAGATAGGTGATGTCGGCGACCCAGACTTGCTCCGGTGCCACCGGCGTGACCTGATTAGGCCCGGCCTTGAGCAAGTTGGGATGACGGTAGAAGCGGTGAAAGCTGTGGGTGGTCTTGTGATACGCCCGCCAGGGTTGCACCAGCAGGCGGTGCTCGGCCAATATCCGAAACAGCCTGTCCCGCCCGACCTTGAGCCAGCCATCATCCTGTCCCTGCAGCAGATAATGCAGCTTGCGGGTGCCGACCCGTGGCTGTCGCAGCCGAACTTTGCGCACGAAGCGCACCACCTGCAGCCCCTGTGCGTGGTGCAGGTCTGCAACCCGATTGCGCTTGTAGTAAGCCTGACGGCTTATTCCCAGAAACAGGCAAGCCCTGACGATGGTCAGCCTCTCGACTTGCCGCTGCGAGAGGACTTGCCGGGTCGCTTTTTTACGATGGAGAC
>NZ_JAKZFK010000071.1:0-494 GCF_022549315.1 Aeromonas sp. MR16
CCCGCCTTGCTGTCGTTGTCGATGGTCGCGCTCAGGGTGTAGCTGTAGTTCACCGTCCCGCCACTGGCGGTCCCGCTGTAGCTCAGCAGGGTCAAGATCCCCTCCCCGGTGTTGATGGTCTGGCTGCCGTTGAAACCTTGCAGTTGCGCCAGGGTATAGGTCGTGCCCCCTATCACCACGTTCAGGATGCCGTCCGACGCCGATACCGTGAAGCTGCCCGCCACCGTCTCGGTGTTGGCCGCCGCATTCGACCCGCTCGGGTTGAGCCCCGACTCGTACACCAGGTGGTCCGGACCGGTCGCCGCCACCGTCACCACGCTGGAGGTATCGTTCGCCCCCTGGATGGTGATGGTCAGCTTGGCGATGCTCTCGTCACCGTCCGCGTCCTTCATGGTGTACCAGACGTCGTAGCTCTGGTTGAACGCCGCCGTCAGTGCCTGGGTTGCCGGGCGGCTGTTGTCCAGCGCATAGGTCCAGCTCCCGTCGCCATTTTG
>NZ_JAKZFK010000072.1:0-494 GCF_022549315.1 Aeromonas sp. MR16
GAGCATCAAATTCGCGGGCCAGCAGATTGGGAATATCCGGTCGTTCAGATTGGGCGGCCTTATAACGGTGTGCGCCCGGCTGCTTGGATGCCAGCCCGCCTTCCTTCATCAGGTTACGTACTTTGAATCGACCAATCTGATACCCCAACTCCCGCATCATCGACATCAAGGCGCGGCTGCCTGCCGAGCCCCGGCTCTCTTTAAACAAACGGCGCAACTCGCTGCGCTGTTGCATGCGCTCACGGTTAATCGCTCGCCTGCGAGCCAGATAATCGTAAAAACAGGAAGTGGGAACATCAAAAGCGCAGCAGACCAGGGTAATGGGGGCTTGCTCCCTTAATCGGTCTATCAGCGCGTACGTGTGAATTCGTCCGCCATCAAGAGAGCCGTAGCCTTTTTTAGAATGTCCTTTTCGCGCTCGAGGCGGTTGATGCGGGCTTCCAGCTCCTGGATTTTCTGCTGTTCCGGAGTCAGTGCTTTGCTGATAGGGGTGG
>NZ_JAKZFK010000073.1:0-455 GCF_022549315.1 Aeromonas sp. MR16
CTGGCTCCCTATAATGCGCCCCTACCAGCACGGCACAACACGCCGGACTGATGAGCCAGCTTCCTCGTGAAGTAGGCGCCGAAAGAAAAGCGAAAACAACCGCTTGACTTTCGAAGTGAGGAGCGTAATATGCGCCTCCTCAACGCGATAAGCGTGACGCTCTTTAACAATTTGAATCAAGCAATCTGTGTGGGCACTCACAGCATCGACCATCAAAATTAATTTTTGATTTTCAATGTCTGGTGAAGTGACCAAAACGACTTGTTAGCAATAACAAGCCGAACAGTTTATTTCAGCAATTCATTGAGCCGCTGAATGTCGTTACTTAGGTAATGGCACGACGCAAACAAACTTAAATTGAAGAGTTTGATCATGGCTCAGATTGAACGCTGGCGGCAGGCCTAACACATGCAAGTCGAGCGGCAGCGGGAAAGTAGCTTGCTACTTTTGCCGGC
>NZ_JAKZFK010000074.1:0-442 GCF_022549315.1 Aeromonas sp. MR16
TTCTTCCTGGAGTCATTTAAAGGACAGTCCGGATTGTCCCGACCGGCCCGTCACCGGGGTGGGAAAGGCCGCACCCGCGGTACAGGGCCGGACTACATCCCGGTGATGGTGGTGCAGGACCGGGCAGGCCACCTGGCAGATTTCCAACTGGAGAGACTGGATGCTCTGACTGTCAGGGTGGTGCTAAAACCGCTCATCGCCCCCGATGCGGTGCTGTGCAGCGACGGGGCGGCGGTGTATGCCAGTTTCAGCGAACGGCAAGGCATGACACATCAAGTGGTCCATAACCGTGCGGGAGAGCGGGTGGTGGGTGCGTATCACATCCAGCATGTGAACGGATATCACAGGCGGTTGAAGGAGTGGATGGCGCGGTTCCATGGGGTGGCGACGAGCTATTTGAGGAATTATCTGGGCTGGCGAAGGATGTTGGAGCGTTATGGGC
>NZ_JAKZFK010000075.1:0-412 GCF_022549315.1 Aeromonas sp. MR16
AGGCTTACTACAAGCGCAATCGGGTTGCAGACCTGCGCCATGCACAGGGGCTGCAGGTAGTGCGCTTCGTGCGCAAAGTTCGGCTGCGACAGCCACGGGTGGGGACCCGCAAGCTGCATTATCTGCTGCAGGATCAGGATGATGGCGGGCTCAAGGTCGGGCGGGACAGGCTGTTTCAGATATTGGCCGAGCACCGCCTGCTGGTGCAACCCAGGCGGGCGTATCACAAGACCACCCACAGTTTTCACCGCTTCTACCGTCATCCCAACTTGCTCAAGGGAGGACCGGAGCAGGTCACGCCGGTGGCACCGGAGCAAGTCTGGGTCGCCGACATCACCTATCTGCCAGCCAGGAGCGGGCCGCTGTACCTGAGCCTGGTGACGGATGCTTACTCACGCAAGATAGTGGGTCA
>NZ_JAKZFK010000076.1:0-409 GCF_022549315.1 Aeromonas sp. MR16
GACGAGCTACCGAGCTGCTCCACCCCGCGTCCGAATTGTTGCCTGTTGCCAGGACTTTTCACCACAAGCCTGCCGAGCAGTAGCAGTTTGTGTCTTCGCAGCATCGCATCGGCAGATGCCGTGCCATGCACACAAATAGTTGGTTGCGGGGGCCAGATTTGAACTGACGACCTTCGGGTTATGAGCCCGACGAGCTACCGAGCTGCTCCACCCCGCGTCCGAATTGTTGCCTGTTGCCAGGACTTTTCACCACAAGCCTGCCGAGCAGTAGCAGCTTGTGTCTTCGCAGCATCGCAGCGGCAGATGCCGTGCCATGCACACAAATAGTTGGTTGCGGGGGCCAGATTTGAACTGACGACCTTCGGGTTATGAGCCCGACGAGCTACCGAGCTGCTCCACCCCGCGTCCG
>NZ_JAKZFK010000077.1:0-407 GCF_022549315.1 Aeromonas sp. MR16
CGGTTGACGTCGGTGATCTCCAGCTCACCACGAGGTGACGGCTTCAGGCTCTTGGCAATTTCGACCACGCTGTTGTCATAGAAGTAGAGCCCCGTCACCGCATAATTGCTTTTGGGCTCCAGCGGCTTCTCTTCCAGTGAAATCGCCGTTCCCTTGCTATCAAACTCCACCACGCCGTAGCGCTCGGGATCATGCACGTGATAGGCAAACACGGTGGCACCACTGGCTTTGGCCGCCGCACCTTCCAGCTGTCTCTGCAGGTCGTGGCCGTAAAAGATGTTGTCACCCAGCACCAGCGCGCAGTCATCGCTACCGATAAACTCTTCGCCCAGGATAAAGGCCTGTGCCAGCCCATCCGGGCTCGGTTGTACCTTGTATTGCAGATTCAAGCCCCACTGGCGGCCATC
>NZ_JAKZFK010000078.1:0-393 GCF_022549315.1 Aeromonas sp. MR16
CTTCGTGCACGTGATGACCCACTATCTTGCGTGAGTAAGCATCCGTCACCAGGCTCAGGTACAGCGGCCCGCTCCTGGCTGGCAGATAGGTGATGTCGGCGACCCAGACTTGCTCCAGTGCCACCGGTGTGACCTGCTCTGGCCCAGCCTTGAGCAAGTTGGGATGACGGTAGAAGCGGTGAAAACTGTGGGTGGTCTTGTGATACGCCCGCCTGGGCTGCACCAGCAGGCGGTGCTCGGCCAATATCTGAAACAGCCTGTCCCGCCCGACCTTGAGCCCGCCATCATCCTGACCCTGAAGCAGATAATGCAGCTTGCGGGTGCCGACCCGTGGCTGGCGTAACCGTACCTGACGCACTAAGCGCACCACCTGCAGCCCCTGTGCATGGCGCA
>NZ_JAKZFK010000007.1:0-159292 GCF_022549315.1 Aeromonas sp. MR16
TGACAGTAAGAACGTCATTGCCAACACCACCGAACAGCTGATCATTGCCATCCCCACCATGCAGGGTGTCATTGCCCTCTTCGCCATATACGGTGTCATTGCCGCCCTCAGCAAAGACCACGTCATTACCTGTCCCTGCGTGGATCACATCATCACCACCCAGGGCATGCAGCGTGTCATCTCCCCCACCCAGATTGAATTGCTCGGAAAAATCACCGCCTTGCAGCACATCATTGCCGTCCGATGACCACAGCGGCAATGCCTCCGGAGCGATCACCGTTCCATCGGCCAGAACCACTTGCTCAATCCGGAATCGTGCGTCGGTATAGGCATTCTCTATCGTGATCGAATCTCCTGATGCATCCCCTCCTATCAACAACACCATGTGGTTGCCATTCCGGAGAATACTGAGCTCACTCACGGTGATCCCTTCACCCAGTACGATGCGATCGGTCTTTCCCCAACCCGTGTTACTCGACCAGGCATTGTGGTCGAAGTCATTGATCACGTCCTGGCCATCACCCCGGTTAAACAGGTAGGTTTCCGCGCTGGCACTGCCCTCAAGGCGGTCATTGCCAGCCCCGCCGCGCAGAGTGTTGCGCATGTGCTGGGCGATGTTCTGCTGGTAGTAGTAGTCCCCGCTGCGATTAACCGTCAGCTTGTCATCCCCCTCACCACCATCCAGCGTGTTGGAGCCATTGCCGTTGACAGTAAGAACGTCATTGCCAACACCACCGAACAGCTGATCATTGCCATCCCCACCATGCAGGGTGTCATTGCCCTCTTCGCCATATACGGTGTCATTGCCGCCCTCAGCAAAGACCACGTCATTTGAATGGGTACCTGACAATTTATCATTATTAGTAGTCCCAAATATTTCAATACTTGATGACCCTTGTGTAAAAACCAACTGACCATCGTTGAATGATATTTTTTTGGTTTCCCCAACTGTGGTAACTTTGACATTATTAAATATTAATGCCGATTGTAACGTGTTCAGAACATCACTAGGCAGCAAGTAGATTGAGTCCGCTATGAATGCATATAGTCCAGATATTTGTGCATTTGTGGCATTCTGGATGGCAGATGAGAAGTCGAGGGCGTCAGCTAAAAGCTCCGGGGTGATTGGTATTTGCCTAAAATGTTCGACCACCCCGGTTAAATCAAGGCCAAATTGGCCACCGTCAAAACAAAGGCGTATTTCATCAAAATACGTCTTCAACCTAGTCTGACCAACCAGTTCAAAATATATCATCTTGGTGATTAGGTCGTACCCCCTGTCTATCAATCCGGTCGGAATTTGGAGGCTTGCACCACTAGTACCTACAGAGATACTCCAGGGCATTCTTTGACCATAATAAGCCTCAAGTGCAAACAGTTTCTCGGGCATCGGGCCTGAAACATTATAATATTCGCTGGTCTTTGCCCAGGAAAAGAAGATACTTTCAATTAGTTGAAGCTGCGTATTTCTATCAGCACTCGCTTGAAATTTCTCAATCAGAATTTTCAGGTTGGCATCGATTTCCATTGCCTCATGTAAGTCTCTAACCGTGCCTGTTCCTCGTACATTTGGCATCGCCGCCACTGAGTCCGAAACTGAAATAGGATCTAAAAATACGCGGTCAAAATTATTGCTGGTTAAAATTACGCTTTCTGTAATATGTTGTTCACCATTACCGTCAATATAGCTCCCCTGTAGATTGGTATGGGATAGTGAAATAGAACTTATATTTAGCTCATTTAACCCATGAAGCTCACTACTCTGGCTTATTCCATCACTATTTTTATCTACCCACACCTTAAGCTCATTAAAAACATCATCCTTCTCATTAATTACACCATCATTATTTTTGTCATAACGAGATAAAGCCATATACCCGTTTAATGACGTACTGCCTTCCTCAGAAGGTGTGTGATCACCAAAGAGTTCGATCCCGCTATCAATTTTCCCATTCTTATCCCGATCTAAGACTAATAGTCCGTCTTCTGGCGAAACCCATTGCCCATTATTTGCTATGCCATTTCCATCGTGGTCAAAATAGACTTTATCAATAAGATGAACCCCATCCCCGTTTAGATCCAATACCAATGGATCTCGACGAACAGGCGGTGTAGGTTTCCAATTATATAACGCATTTAGAGCATCTTCGGTGAGGTCATAAAATGGGTCCATAAGACCATTTTCTTTTAATAGATCGTATACTTCATAGAATATAGCTGATGCAGCTAATATGGCGGCTCCGCCCAGAATAGCAGCCGCACCAACAGAGGCCAGGCCGAGTGCACCAACAAGCCCCAAAATTGCCTCACCAATTAATGCGCCTCCAACGACACCAACAAAAGAGTCTGTCAATGCTTTGGAGAATTGGTCCACTGTTTTGATATCTTCACTAACATATAAATCATGAGCCAAATTTGCAGCAGCAACTACTGAGCCAAAAAGGCTAGAAGACACTGCGCTTGCTACAGGACTGTACTTGGCGATATCTCTTGTTTTTGACAACTCGTAAGTTGAGTCCCAGATTTTTTTGGAATTACCAAGCTGAGCTATTGCTTCGCCATAAAATTTTGCGAAGCTTGCGCCAGGAGCACCCAGGTAATCTCCCCATTCTAAACCTTGTTGGTCATATAATGACTGAACTTTTTCAATGCCATTTTCATGCATGAAATCTAGGAATTGCTCCATACCATCCTGAGTAATTTCTATATTTTTTTCATTTTCCATAACAGCCTCCTTTTATTTGTTAAATTTAATGACAAGCATCCGCACTAGATATAGAGAGGTAAATCCATCAGCAACAAGAATCATGGCAAGCATAAATGGTGAAATTTCTACTAACTCCTGTCGCCCAAGTGAGGGATAGAAAATAAAGAGAGACAGTAAAAAAAGGATAGGTATATTGAAAGAATGGTTTTTATTTACTTCATTTTTACCATCAGGCCATATGAAGAGACCATATAGAAATGAAAGTACCAGAAGTACGGTTATGAGGCATAAATAATATATTATTTGAGGCAGCCAATAGGTTACAAAAACCGATTCATCAATATCATGCTGAGATACAAAAAACTGCCTATAAATAAATTCAAAAAGAGCATTAACAATTAACAATAGCGCACCGTGATAAATCTTAGGTAGTTTATGAGCCCTCGCCCTATATTTAACCCTTGATTTTTTAACGGAAATTATAAAAATCAATGTGACAATACCTAGAGTAAGATACATCTCAATTCCCTGAATATTAATATAATATGGAATCATACTGATAAATGTCCGTCATTAAGGTTAATAACTCTATCGCACCCAGTGAGTGAGTTTAATCTGTGAGCAATGCTAATTACGGTTCTACCTTTAACTATCTCTGGCAACCGCTCTATTATTTTAGCCTCAGACTCATAATCTAAAGCACTGGTAGCTTCATCTAATATCAGAATTCTTGGATTAGTGATTAATGCTCTTGCCAAAGCTATTCTTTGCTTTTGCCCACCTGAAAGCCTGCTACCATTTTCTCCCACCGGAGTAGCGTAACCAGCTGGTAGGGTTGTGACAAAATCATGCGCACCAGCTAGTTTTGATGCATTAACAACTTCTTCATCAGTTGCAGAAGGTACACATTGGCGGATATTTTCCGCTATTGTGCCTGAAAATAAACGACTATCTTGAAGAACAACGCTCATATTTCTTCTGAGCTCAACCGGATCTGCAATTGCCAAGTCCAACCCATCAATTAGTATCTGGCCAGAGGTTGGGGTATATAACCGCTGTAAAAGCTTGGTCAATGTACTTTTTCCTGAGCCGGAACGGCCTGTGATACCAACAAACTCACCGGCCTTGATCGTCAGACTTAGATTTTTAAGCACCTCGGGAGAGTCAACATCATATCTAAAACGAACTCGGTTAAATGCCACCTCACCTTGTATCTCTGGGATCGACGCCATCCCTTGAGAACCCGCCTCCTGAGGCTCATCCAATATATCACCCACTCGGCGTAGAGATATCAATGTATGCTGATAATCTTGCCAAACCTGCGCAAGTCGCAAGATGGGCTGAGTCACTTGACCTGCTAACATATTGAACGCGACTAACTCTCCTGAGGATAAGTCACCAACCATAACCAGCTGTACACCCCACCACAGCGTCAATGCTGAGGTTAACTTTTGGATGACAGTAATTCCTTGCTGTGCCCATATAGAGATAATTCTTGCTTTAAAAGCAGCCTTTAATTGACTAGCAAGACGATTTTCCCATTGTTTTTCAAATCCAACTTCTAATGTATTAGTCTTAACAGTTTCTATTCCTGTGATGGATTCTGTTAAAAATGCTGTATTATTGGCAGTTTCCTCATACTCGTTATTAACCTTTGAGCGCAGACTAGGTCCAATCACCACCCAAAAGATAAAATATAATACTAATGAGCCTATCACCACCCAAGTCAATAAAGGTGCATAAGCAAAAAGAACCGCTATGAATATGCCAATAAACACCAAATCCAATATCATTGTTAGCGCAGAACCAGACAAGAACTGCCTAATTTGTTCTATTTCCCTAACCCTAGCCGTAATTTGACCAGTCTGCCTACTATCAAAATAACTTAATGGCAATGACACTAGGTGAGAATATAATTTAGCACTTAGCTCTGCATTAAACTTACTCGCCAGATTGGAATATAACCAACTACGCATATAGCCAAATAGAGGCTCAAAGAACGCCATTGTAAATAATGCAATCCCAAGAACATGCAAACTAGATACACTACGACTTACCAGTACTCGGTCCACCACGTTTTCAAAAATAATAGGAGTGGCTAGAGCGATTAACTGAATGAAAAATGATAAATATATAATTTTTTTTGCTTGGCTATAATGTTTAACTATTGATGGTAAAAACCAATTAAAGCCGAACGAAACATCTGATGATCTCAGTCCACCGTCAGCGAGCAGATAGATCGTCCCTCCCCATAGCTGAGAGAATTGGCTTGTTGTATATATCTTGGTATTTCCCATTCTAGGACAGTAAAGTACTAGCCCCTTAGATGATATAGAATTCAACACGTAGTATCCGCCAGGCATCTCAACAATTGCAGGTAATGGCGTTGTTCCTAGTTGTTCAACAGTCGAGAAAACCCCCTTTGCTTTTAATCCTATCCAGTTGGCACATCGACACAGGTGAATACCATTCAATTCAGTCACAGGCTCACCTAACCTGTACTGTAAATAACCAACCTCAACGGATTTATCAAATTTCTTTGCGATATATTCCAAGCATAGTAATCCACTAGGAATAGACAACGTTTTAGAAACCATCACCTTTCCCTCATAGCTTCTGACTGATATTGTTGTAGTGGGCTAAGTAAATAGTCAATGACTCGACGAGAACCAGTTTTTATTTCTGCGTTTAGGCTCATCCCTGCTCCTAGCGTTACCAGTTTATCATCTATTTGAATTTGCGGACTATCCAAGCGAATTCTAGCAGGGAAAACATAACCCAATTTTTCATCCTCAACAGCATCTTTTGATACATGTAGTAATATTCCAGAGATCGTCCCGTATTTAGTAAAAGGAAAACTATCAATTTTAATTTCTACTGATTGTCCAACTCTGACAAAGCCAATATCTTTATTGAGAACATTTACCTCAGCTTCCAGTGGTGTATTTTTTGGAACAATGACCATTAAAGACTCGGCTGGAGTGACTACACCACCGATAGTGTGAGTACTTAGCTGTTGTACAGTACCATCAACAGGAGATCGCAGAGCTTGTATTCGTTGCAATTCTTTAGCTTTAATGAGCTCTTGAGTAATTTCAGCTAAATGTCCATCAAGCTGATTTAGCTCATCATAATACTCAAGCTGCTTTTGAGATAATAGGGTATTTTTTTGTTCAAAAATACTTTTAGCCTTAGCTTCTAAAATAGTTCTTTGTGCATGTATGTTACTAATATTTCGCTCGACTTCAAGAGACTCTTTCTCTTGCTCAAGCAATTCAACCTTGGCTATTGCGTTTGATGCCATCAACGCTTTTCGAGCGTTCAACCTTATTTCTATGTTGTTTTTTAACCTAGATAGTGCAAGTGTTTCATGTAAGTTTGCTTGGAGCTCTGCATGCGTCACATCCTCTTCTGCTTTGAGTTTTTTTAGCAGCTGATGGGTATCATTATATTCACTTTCTAGATGGCGCCTATTTATTTCCACTTGCTCTTTATTAGCATCATGTGGTGGTAAAAAATTATTCATTGGATCTTTTGATAACAAAGCAAGCAGCCTTGCACGATCCAATTGATAGCGAGTATATTGTTCGGATAGTCGTCTTGACTCTGCATCAGCACCAACAGGGTTGAGCTGAATTAAAACTTCCCCTTTACGGACAAACTTTCCATCATGAACATTTATCGAAATGATCTCCCCTTTATCTAACGCTTGAATAATCTTACTATAATTTGAGATTATGACTTTTCCTTGAGCACTGGCATGAATATCAAGCCTCCCTAATACAGACCAAATCAGAACTATTAATAAGAAAGTTGTAATAGCAATAGCTGTTCTGCGAGTCCATGGAGAAGGTGGTTTTTCAATAATTTCAAGATATGCAGGTAAGAACTCATAGTCATATGTATTGCGCACTAGTTGAACTGAACCATTTTTATTTCTTTTATTTAGAGCAGTTAAGATACCTCGGATCATATAGCAACCTCTCTTATATCATTCTCAGATTGCATAGATTGCTGAATTTTCCAGAGTCTTTCATAGCATCCTTTACGCTTTAGTAGTTCATCGTGAGAGCCAATCTCTGTTACTTCGCCTTGTTCAATAACAACGATACGATTACAGCCTTGAACAGCTGAAAGCCTATGGGCAACGGTAATCACCGTTCTTCCTTTTGCTATTTGTTTCATATTCTCGTTAACAATACTCTGTGACTCTTCATCAAGCGCACTGGTCGCCTCATCAAATATAAGTATGCGTGGTTTTGTCATTAAGGCTCTAGCAATAGCTATACGCTGTCTCTGACCGCCAGAAAGTGAACTACCGCCTTCCGATAATACCGTGTCATAACCTTTTGGCATTTTAACTATGAATTCATGAGCACCTGCCATTTTTGCTGCATCGACAACTTCTTCAAGTGAAACACTTGGAACACGGATCGCTATATTTTCGCGTATGGTACGGTGGAATAGATAGTTTTCTTGTAGAACAACACCAATATTTTTTCTAAGAGCGGTTGCTGACCACTCATTTATAGAAATGCCATCGATGATCACTTGCCCCTTTTCAGCTAGGTACAGTTTTTGAATGACTCGAGTAACAGTACTTTTCCCTGACCCTGATGGCCCAACAAATCCTATTGATTCACCAGGGAGAATAGAAATAGAAAAATTCTTTAAGACTGGTGCGAGCTGTGTTTGATAGCGAAACCATACGTTTTTAAGCTGGATGTGCCCCAGAAAAGGAATCTCAGAACTGTGGCTAGTTAAGTCTCGTTCCGTGGGTAGGTTCAGTATTTCTCCGAGGTTTTCAATTGCAACACGAGTTTGTATAAATTGCTGCCATATTTCTACCAATTTAGCAATAGGTTGACTTACATGATTTACCATCATGTGAAATGCAATAAGTTGACCTATTGTAAGCTCTAAAGACATTACCATTTGTGCCCCTATCCACAATACTACCGCAGAAGTGGCTTTTTGTAATAATGTGATAGATTGATTTACCATTGTCTGAAAGTTTTGACGGCTAAAGTTAGCATTGACTAACTCTTGGGATTGCCTTTCCCATTTATTTTTAAAGCAAGGCTCAAGCGCTAGACTCTTCAATGCCTCTACACCATTGATTGACTCTGTTAAAAACGCTGTATTTTTGGCCCCACAACTAAATTGATGCTCAATTCTACATTTTAATGGTTCAGAACTTGCCCAAGCGATCAGGCCATAAAGAGGGAAGGTTGTAATCACTAGTAACATCAAGGGCGTAGACAGGTGATACATGACTCCTAGGGATATAAAGATAAATAAAACATCGATAAGTAAAGTCAAAAATGCACCAGATAGTAGGTTACGAATACTATCTAACTCACGCACTCGTGTAACAATCGTTCCAACGTGATGGGCCTTGAAATATAAAATTGGCACACTCAGTAAATGCTTATATAACCTTGTCCCAAGCCTTATATCAATACGAGTTGTTGTATGAACCAGGAGATATTCACGTAACCCCTTTAGTACAACCTCTAAAAACCCCACAATAACTAATACAATAACTAACACATCGAGAGTAGAAGTAGCATTATGAACAAGCACTTTATCCATAATAACTTGAAAGAATAATGGAAGTGCAAGTGAAAGTAATTGTATAAATAGTGAGAAGATAAGTATTTCCCCCAGAAGTTTTCGATAACGAGCAAATTCTGGGATAAACCATGAGATACTAAATTTGTTTTTATTTTTCTTATATATAATTACCTCTCCAGACCACTCACTTTTCAGTTTTTCTCTTGAGATAATGTTGGGCGCTCTCTCATCTGGCCTCTGTATAAGTACTTGGTCATCACTAATTTTAGCAAGCACAACAAATCCACCATTGCGTTGTCTATATGCAAGTGGAAGGTCAAAAGAAGATATTTTTTTTTCATTTAATTTTATTAAGCTTAAATGGCCATCAATTTCTTTTGAAAGACTGATAAGCATTGAGTCAATTGTATCAAAAAAACACTCTTGCTGCACATTATAGTGCACACCTGATAATTCCAAAATTATTCCTGAACATCTTGAAGCACTTTTTATTATAGATAAATCATCATTTTCACACATAAAATATAGCTCTATAGCTTTTTACATTTTTATAGAAACCGAAATAAACAATATAAACTCATGGCTCTCTATCTCTTTCACATATACGTTAAAACCTTTATTAACAAATAGCCTGCTAGGTAAGTATGATTACAAAATCAGGCCGACATAAAATTTCAATCACAGCCATAAGCCAATATTTATGGTGCTAATTTAATCAAATTACAATGTGACTACAATTATTAATACATCAATAACTAGCGTCATGCGAATCCATCGATGATGGTAATCTATGATAGAGATACTGTAATGTCAATCCGGCAAGTTCCTCAGCCATAAACTTCATACTTTGGGATGGCTTTATAACAGCAAGCGGCCCTAAACACGCTGGCATATATGTTTAAAATTGCAGACTACCCACACCCTAAGTCATTGAAATTACTTATAATTTTTCTCAAAAAAGAAAGACTTAGTACTCGACCAATTCGCTCACCTGATTTTCGGGTGGGCGGCAAAGACTAAAGTAGCTGGAGCTAATGCAATTTAATCAAGGTAACTTAATTACTGTGGGGAATGGCAGAACGTTTTTGAGGCTCACAACCTCACAACTAGGGTTGTAGTATGAAGTAGTCAAACAAACTGGCTATGGTTTTATGAACACACCAGTAGAGATGCATAGATTCATGGGAAGTTAGTCCCCGCTGTACTTATGAAGCCTCTGATGTCGCTGTAATATCTCATCAGTTACTCGCTTATTGATTGCTGAGCATACAACATTTACCGATACCCCGACGCCAACACACACACGCTTTTTCAGGCTGTGAGGCAGTCGCTCCATAGGCGAATTACTCCAGTAATTCCCCCCTCCTGGCCATTGTCTACTCTATCCGATAAATACACGATTGCTGACTGTAGTGGTCAACTAAATCCGGACACACAGTTAAGCCGATTCTCGGCCTCTGCTGGCGGTATCCCATCATTGTGTTGATGTGGTCGCCGCCAGTTGTAGTAATCCATCAGGTAGTGGCTGATTTCCCGTTTCGCTTCCCGCAGACTCATGTAACCCGTCGCCGGAAGCCATTCCGTCTTCAAACTCCTGAACAACCGCTCCATCGGCGCATTGTCCCAACAGTTGCCACGTCGGCTCATGCTCTGGGTCATACGATAGCGCCACAGCCGCTGCCGAAATGCCCGACTGCCGTATTGGCTGCCCTGGTCGGAGTGAAACTGCACGCCAGACGGACAACCCCGTTGCTGATACGCCATGTCGAGCGCTTTCACGGCCAAGTGAGCATCAGGTCTGTCAGGCATCGCCCAGCCCACGACCCGTCGAGTGTGGAGGTCGAGCACCGCGGCCAGGTAATGCCAGCGGCCACCTGCCCATACGTAAGCGATGTCGCCGCACCACACCTGATTGGGTTGCTGGACATCAAATTCACGCGCCAGGAGATTGGGAATATCCGGTCGTTCAGACCGCGCGACCTGATAGCGGTGGGTTCCCGGTTGTTTGGAGACCAGCTTGGTCTCCTTCATCAGGCGACGCACTTTGAATCGGCCAACCAGATGCCCGAGTGCCCGCATCATCGACGTCAAAGCCTGGCTACCAGCGGAGCACCGACTCTCCTTGAACAGGCGTCGCAGTTCGCTTCGTTGCTGCACCCGCTCACGGTTAATTGTGCGCTTGCGAGCGAGATAGTCGTAAAAACAGGCGGTGGGTATGCCGAAAGCGCAACAGACCAGTGTGGTGGGGGCTTGCTCCCTTAATCGGTCTATCAGCGCGTACGTTCGAGCTCGTCCGCCATCAAGAGAGCAGTAGCCTTTTTTAGAATGACCTTTTCGCGTTCAAGCCGGTTGATGCGGGCTTCCAGTTCCTGGATTTTCTGTTGCTCTGGGGTCAGTGCCCGGTTAGCAGGCGTGGCGCCACTTCGTTCTGATTGAAGTTGCTGAACCCATCGGCGAAGCACGGTTTCACCGACATCCAGTGAACGGCTGGCTTCGGGGACTGAATAGCCTTGGTCGAGCACCAGGGATGCGGCTTCCAGCTTGAACTCGGCAGTGAATGAGCGACGTAATCTTGTCATTGAACACCTCAAGTCATGGTGGCTACTGTACCACCTAAAACGGTGTCCGGGATGATTAGACCACTACAACCGACCTCATCAGGCCGTTATCGCACGCGTCCAGCACATCTTGCCGCCGATAAGGCCTATAGCAGCAGGGCTCTGCAAGCCGAACTCCGACGCAGAAGGATAAAAGCGGTCATCCCGCAGCGCAGCGACCAGCAGCGGTACCATAAGGGACGCCCACTGGTGTTAGATATACACGTTATCGCAGGCGAAATGTGGTAGAGCGGTGCTTCGGATGGCTGAAGAAGTTTCGCCGATTCTCAACGAGATATGAAAAGCTGGCGGGAAGTTTTGCAGCCTTCATCAAGCTGACTTTCTGCCTTCGTTACTTACGGGAACTATTGGTGGACAGAAAACCAGCATTTTGAGAACACAGCCTAGCTGCGCAACCGAGCTAAGGCACAACCCGAAAATGTAAGAAAATAGCTGTTATTGGGCGAAAACAACCTATTAAATAACATCTAGTCAGCAACATGTAACTAAATTAAAGTGAAATGTGCTTGTTTTCATTAGCATTTATGTATTGAGAAATCGGTCATATAGCCTGATTTGTTACTATTTTATCACCATACGATGTCGTTGTTGTGGCCGCCCCCGGGCCGCTCGGGCCAGAGCACGGCGAACTCGAGCCCCTGCCAGCGCCACTGTTGGCCGCGCCGACACAACTCGGTGCCTTGAGCGAATTTGAACGAGGAGAGCTCGCGCCGCACCGGTACCGCCTGCAAGATGGCTTGCCGATTGCCGGCATGATCCCTGTCCTTGTGGCTGATGATGAGCACGTCCAGCACCCGCACCCCGAGCCGGTTGAGCTGGGGCAAGATGGCGGCATCGGCCATGTTGTAGCCGCCGGGATAGCGATCACCGGTATCATACAAGACGCCCCGCTCCCCACGGGTGATGAGCACAGAGAGTCCCTGCCCCACGTCCAGCACTCGCAGTTGCCAGGGCACAGGTGTAGCCCGCCGCGAAAAATGAAAAACCATTCCGGGTAAAACGACAAACAGAGCTCAGGTCACATTTATCAAACTTGGCGGATTCAGAATCACCGAGTTTGATAGACGTTTAACAGAGGGTTAAACCTCGATTTCATAGGTTGGTAAATCAGGGGCGGTCCCTATGATAGCACCGGCCCGGTAAAATGCCTTCTGGCCGATGGCCACCCCTCCCCCTCGCACCACAACCACGCCACCGCCCAACGCCTCCAACGTGGTGCTAGTGCCGGTCGTCGCCGTGACGGTACCGACCAGCAATGGATCGGCGCCGGGCACCAGCTCCATGAATCGCTTAAACAGGTTCATACAAAACGCTCCACGCTCAGTTGCTGGCGCACCGTCATGGCCCTGTTCTGCAGTGCAGCAGAGACCCTGACGCCCCGGTTATAGCCCTTCCAGCCATCCACCGCGAGCAGTGCCCCCGGCAGGATGAGACCCGTATCTGCCGACAGTGGCAGCTCGATGGTCTGGGTGCGCCTCGGCAGGGTCTTGGCCAGGGCCACCACGCCCTGGGCACGGGCCGCCAGCACATCGCACACCAGCGGGTGGGTGATGGTCGGTGCCTGCCGCTCGCCCGCCGACCCCTGGCGCAGCACCCGCGCACTGATGCCCTGATGGCCACCGCTGACCCAGATGCCGTTGGCCGCCTGCCCCGGTTGGAAGTCGCTGCCCAGCGTCGTGATGATGGCCCGGGGGATGGCCACATCGGCCAGGGCGCTATCGAGCTGCCAGGGCACGGTCGGATAGCGCGGCTTGATGACCAGGTGCTGGCTGCGCTGGTGCGGCAGCACAAAGCCCCCGGCTGCCTCGGCCAGGTACTTGATCGCCTCGATTGGGGTCTGGCTGTCGAGGCTGAAAAACCCGGCCGGTACCAGCCAATCCGGCGCCTGCCAGTCCAGTGTCCAGCCAAACGGCAGTAGAGCCGCCGCCAGCTGGGCCATGGTGGCCGCCGCACTCTCGCTCACCGCGTGCGGCAAGACATGGGTCGGCGACAGGTAGGCGGTGCGAGAACGACCGGTCAGGGTGGCGGATTCGCGGGCAAAGCTCTGGCTCGACTGCCAGCCATCGCAGACGCACTCCCACTGCTGGCCATTGATGTGGATGCTCACCTCCTCCTCGTCCGTCATTTCGGCCGCCGCGATGCGCGGGATCTGGGCACTGAACTGCCAGGCCCAGGAGTCGGTGTCGAGCTCGATGCTTAACGAGGTGGCCGGAATGTCGAGGCCATCGCGCACCCGTACAATGCTTGCTGTGTTGCTCACCAGGTAAACCCTCCGGGTCGGTATCACGATGCGGGCGTTTTGCCCGTACCAAACGAACTCAAGGCTGGCATCACCGCGCAGGCGGTTAAAGGCCAGCTGGAGCTTGCGCCGCTCCGGCTTGGCGGGCTCCACCGGCTTCTCGGGGTAGGGGCTGGTGCCGGGCGGTGGCTGGATTGCCTCATCCCAGCCATCCCGCCAGCCCTTGTGCAATTGGTCGCCGAGCTGCCAGTCGCTTTCCAGTGCTTGGCCCAGCGGGGCGCCTTGCTGCCAGGTGTCGGCCTGCCATGCCCGGTCCAGTCTGGGCGGGTAGCGGTAGCCAGACAGGTGCCAGCTGTCGGCCTTGGCCGCCTCCACCCAGAGGGCGCCCACCACGGCATGGCCAGGGGGCAGGCTGTCGAACGAGTGGCCCGCCTGGGCACCGAGGGGCTGCCCCTCGTCAAAGCGACCCTGATGCACCTGGTAGCGCTTGGGCATGATGCCGCTGTGCTCGGTGACCCCATCGGTCAGCGCTGCCCCCTCCTGCCAGTCGTTCCCCCTCGCCACCGCCATCACGGCGGGCGTCTGCCAGTCACTGGCCACGGCCTCGGTGAGCAGGGCGGCGCGCTGCCAGTCGTCTTGGCTGGTGTGGCTCGGCCCCCGAAATACGTTGATGTCATAACCCGCTTGCAGGTGATGGCTCACCGGCTGGGTTGTACTGGACCAGGCGCATTCGATAATGACGGTCGCCACCAGGTCGGCAACCGGCACCGCCGGGGTGCTGGCAAGGCTGCCCTGGTGGATGAGCCCCGCCACCACCTCGGCCTGCGGGTTGGCCAGCACCGGGTGCAGCGCCGCAGGCAGCACCAACCCCGGCGAGCAGGCGAGCACCGGCGGCAGGCTGGTGCCGCGCAGCACCGCCGCATAACGCTGGATGGCGCTGGGGTTCAGCTCCATCACGCCGGTGTTCTGGCGGGCCTTGCGCAGCTCCAGGGCGGGATCGGTTCTGGCCATGCTTGCCTCGGTGGGTCAGGGGTGGATTAGGGCTCGGTGATGGTGGCGCTGTTGATGCGCAGCATGGCACCGGTAAACAACTCATCGGCGGGGATCTCTATGTCGGCGCCGCTGCCGGGCGGCCCCACGTCGAGATCCGCCACAAAGCTGCCGTCCCGGTCGCTGATGCGCCCCCAGCTCGGGATCCCGTTGCCGGTGACCAACTGCTCGGCCAGGGGCTTGAGCGTCAGCATGCCCCCGGTGACGGTCTGGGCGCAGGGGTGGGCAAACTGGAGGGTCGCCAGCAGAGCCGAGCCGGTGATGGCAGCACCTGGGGCAGGCCGGATGCCGGCGTAGATCTTGAGGGTCGCCGGGCCGGTGCTGCCGGCGTCAATGGCCGTGGCCAACAGCTGGACGCGACTGGTGCGCAAGGGGTCCGAAAATGTCAGCATGTCATGCTCCTGTCAGGCCGATCCCCTCACCGGGGGCGTAGGGTTTGGGCAGCAGGAAGTCGGCGGCCACGGCGTTGTAATCGGCGGGGCCGAACGCCGGATCATCCTGGGCGACCAGCATGTAACGGCGGTTCAGCCACAGCAGATCGAAGCGGTACTTGCCATCGCTGGCCCGGCTCATGGTCTCGGCTACCAGCTCGCCGGACTGGGTGAAGCAGAGCACCCGCCGGGCCACCCCCTCGCCGTCGATGGTCACCGTGCTCTCGATGTAGCCCTGCTCCACATTGCGCACCCCATCCCGTAGCCAGAAATAGTCCCGCCCCTTGATCATCGGGAACTGGATCAACTCCTGAGCCAGCACCGGACCGGCAAACAATGGCGGGCTGCCGCGCCAGGCCACGTCCTGCGGCTGGAATTGGCTACGGGGCTCCTGGTTGGCGAGGGTGGCGGTAAGTCGATGCGGCTTCATTTCAAAAGGCTTATCGAACATGGCCGCCCTGGCCTGCCGTTCGGCCAGCGTCAGCTCGCGGTCATAGAACGCCACATGAGCCATATATGCCGAAGTGTTAAAGCTGCCTCCACGGGAAAACAGATGGATGGGCAGAGTGCCCTGGTTGGCTTGTGTGCCGTTGCCGGTGGCGACGGTCCACTCCTTGAGCGGTACACCGTTCAAATAGATCTTGGTGAAGCCCAAGGCACTGGTGAAAATCATATGCCCTATCATGCTCGGACCCGCTCGGCCATTGCCTGGGCCAATTGCTTGGTCGCCAAGAATGAACTGGTATGAGGGGGGTGTGGCACCAAACGCCAACCCTATGCTCTGCAACGACCAGTTCTTGTTGTCGCCGCCCCGCTCGGCGATCACCAGGTTGGCATCCTCGCTATGGCTGATGATGCACTCCAGGGTGAAGGTGCGGCCCTTGTACTCGGTCCGATCCGGGATGGCCACCAGCGGCGAGCTGATGCCCTTGGTCATCAGAATGTCCATGCCCGCCAGCGTCGATATGCTCTGCTGGAAAGTGCCGCTCTGGCTGCCATGATTGGCATAGGAGGAGATATCCCGCCCCAGAGCGGCGGCGGTGTCCAACGGATAGTAACCCACCGGGTTGCTGGCCAGGATCAGGTCTCGTAGCGCTTGATCGCTTGCCATGATTACCTCCAGGGCCCGGTCAGATCGAACCCCATCAGGGAAGCGGGGGCGGCCACGCTGTTTTCGTTGTAGGTGGATTGAATAAACCGCACGATCTTGCCTGGCAAGGCCGGCATGTTGGCAAAGTTTTTACGGGTGAAGGCAGCGACATTGGCATAGGGGACCACCAAACCCGGCAGATAGCCGCGCAAATGGTTGTTGGTCTCCATCACCATGATGGGATCGGTGCTCATATAGAACGCATTATCCGGCCCGTTGGGAATATTCATCCCATTGCCGAAGCGGCCGAACAACCCCTTTAACCACCACCCTGTCACCCCGAACAATTGATGATAGGGACGTGCCATCGCCCTATGATTGCTGTCATCGAAGGCCAGCAGGCTGTTATAGACGTAAGCGTAATTCTGCGAAAGACCGGTCTGATCCCAGCGGCGACTAGAATCATCCGCCGTAGTCGTCGAGTAGGTGCTCAGCACCGCATGATAGCGGTCACCGGGGCGAACCGACTTGATATAGCCGAACATCAACACCGGCTGGCAACTGTGCTGAGCATAAGCGGGCAGGAAGTAGATCAGCTGGCTGTCGCCAATCAAATCCCAGCGCTTATCGGAGTAGCGCCCCGTGCAGGGCCAGCGGTGGTCATAGATCAGGGTGTAGGTGTTGATATCAACGACATCCTCCACAAGCTGAGCCTTGGCTAAATAAGCCCTGTAGGTCGCCCCCGTCCAGCCAGAAAACGCCGTGTTGTCGATGCGAAGGCTCACGTTGCCCGACTCGCTGACGTTGGTCGGCCGGTAGATGGCCACCATGCCGTCCCCACTCTCAAAGGTCAGGGTCCAGCCGAGCGGGGCCACCTTCATGGTCATGGCCGCGCCGCTGCCAGCCATGCCGGGGTTGCCGGCGTCCAACTCGAACCAGACCTCGGTACTGCTCACCTTCTTGATGCGGTGCTCGCCGTTGTAGCCGCCTGGGCTGACGCCGGTCACCTCGATCACCGAGTCTTGCAGATAGGCATGGCCACCCGAGAAGGTGGCCTTGGCGGCGCCCTCAGTCGCATCCCACACCAGGGCGTTGATGGTCAGGTTGCCAAAGCCGGTCACCAGCACCGCCTTGAGCAGCGCCGTCAGCGCGCCGGCAGTGGTATCCCCCAGGCTCGGCGCCCCCTGCATGTTGCTCGCAAACCACTTCACCGGAAAAGCCATAGCATTCTCTCCATGGGCGGGGCGTCATGCCCCACTTGAATAAGGGGGTGAGGCACGGTGCCCCACCCGGTCATTGCCACATCAGCGGTTGACGTTGCCGCGCAGTTGCAGCTCGAACTTGTCCGACTCCATCGCTGCCACCGACTGCAAGATGGTCCTGATCGCCCACACCGGGTAACTGGCCGCCTGGGTGGTGAAGCGCAGCACGTTGCCCGAGGCCCAGCCCGCTCCCCAGCCTCGTTTGTCGATGAAGAAATAGGGCTGGTTGCTGTTGGGGTTGAGCGGCGCAAAGTCGCTGTTAACGTCCCCCACCGCGATCTGGCCCACATGCTCCCCGACCAGCACAAAGCTGGTGCTGGACTGGAAGATGATGGCCCAGCGCTCTTGCAGGGTGGCCCGGTTGGTCACCAGCAGCGGGTAAGCGGTGTCGTTGTACTGCGCCGTGCAGGGGTCGCCGATCAGGAAATCAGACCAGGTGTTGGTCCAGACCCTCTGATCGAACAACCCGGTATAGCGCGCCCACAGGTCCCCCATGATCAGCGCGCTCGATACCAGGGTGTCGGCGGCGTCGTAGTCGTGAGACAGCGGCCGCGCCAGCACCAGGCGGCCCGAGATCTCCACGTCGGAGACCAGGCTCATGTCCTCGATGCGATGCACCGCCACCAGGGGCTCCACGTAACCGGTCAGGTTCAGCGGGCTGGCCAAGGTGACGATCCCGCTGTCCAGGTTGACGCTGTAGAGCGCCGGGGCCAGCTGCTTGCCGTTCTTGTCCTCCACATGGGCATACGCCAGCCGCTGGCGGGTGGTGTTGAGCTGCTGCCCCGCCGTTACTCCCATGGGGAAGGCGCTGCGCTGGGTGCTATGCACCACCACGATGTTGCCCTTGCGGATGAACGGCACCCGACCGTCAGACGGCAGCCGCACCGGATCCAGCCCGATGAGATCCGCATCCAGCGGCAGGTAGCTGAACACCACGCAGTTAAAGCGGATGGTGTCGGCCACCACGCTGACAGGGCGCCAGATCTTGCCATCCTCCCCCACCTGCTCGGCGTCGTACCAGGGTTGGGCCTCGTTGCCGGCGGCCGTGACCTTGCGGCCAAAGCGCACCGAGACGATGCCGGTCTGGTAGTCCACCCGCCCGTCCATGTCGAGGGTGGTAAAGTAGCCGTCGCCGTCGGCCGTCGCTTCGATGCGGCGTCCGCTGGCGGTGTTGGCGCTGATGTAGAGGCTACCGGGGGCCAACGGGGCGCCCGGCGTCCTGAACGTCACCGCATCCACCGACTGGGCGCTGAACGAGGTGGCCAGGGAGTGCAGCTGCGGCTGAGCGGTCTGCCCCGCCGACCAGTCGGCCAGCACCGCCACCCCGTTGGAGTAGTCGATGGTGCCCGCCTGAATGCCGGCGCCGGTCTCCGGGTCGGGGTTGCGGTAGATCAGGCCTTGGCGATCCACGTAGGTGCTGCCCCCCAGGGTGAAGCGCAGCGAGCCCTCCAGGATCGCCTCGGCAAAGCCGGGGGTCACGTCGATGCGCAGCGCCTGGGCGGTCAGGGTGGCGTTTTGCGCCTGGGCCGAGTTGTTGTTGCGGTAGGTCACATCCACCCACCCCTGCTGACCATCGGGGAAGGTGTAGGCCGTGTTGTGGTACTGGATCCCGGTCATGGTCCAGCGCTGCACCGCGAGCTGTTGGTTGCCCTCCCAGCGGGTGCCCACGGTCACCCAGGCATAGGTTGGCTTGGGCAAGGGGGCGCTGCCGTCCGGCATGAAATGCAGGGTGCCGGCGGCGTAGTCGATGGCCCCCAGCTCATTGCCGCTGGCATCGCGCAACTTGCCAAGCCCGTCATCCTGCAAGGTGATGATGGGATCGCGGGTCTGGATCACCAGCTCCTGATCGTCCACATCAAAGGCGTGATAGAGCGCGTTGAACTTCACCCGCAGACTGCCGGGGGTGAGGTTGTGGGCGCCGCCGCCGTCCAAGCCGTCCAGCGTGATGGAGAGGTGCCCCACCATGCCGGGCGTACTCAGGCGGCCAGGCTCGACGTGATGCTCGGTCACCGGCTCACCATACTGGTACTGGGCCACGTACTCCTGGCCCAGGGCGGGCAGGGTGATGTGCTCCAGATCGATGATGCCCTCGGCATAGTTGATGATGCCGGTAATGTCGCCCCGGATCTTGCCATCCCCCACCGCGTCGTTGGCGGTCTTGTCCACCCCCCAGGTCAGGACCAGGCTCTTGGGCGTGATGCCGGTGTGGGGCAGCTGCCAGGCACTCTTGCCGATGCTGATCGGCTGGCCTGACCGGTTGGTGTAGTTCACCGGTGTGGCCCAGCTGAACATGATGCTGGTGTCCACGTCCGGCAGGGCGCCCAGGGTCAACAGCACCGAGCCGGTGGCGAAGTTCAGCAGACCAGATCCATAAGAGCTGTCTTGCCCCAGCAGTTCGCCCCGGCCGTTGTCCTTCAAGTCGTACCATTTGCCTTGCGCCATAAAGCTGATGGTCAAGCTGCCTGGCGCGGGGGTCGGGTGCAGGGTGTTGGTGAACGCATAGCCCCGGTTGTTGGCCTTGATCTCGATGCTGACGGTATCGGCGATGCGGGCCGGGCGGGCCGCCGGCCAGAAGCTGACGGTTTTGCTCTGGGTGCCGTAGTTCGGGCACTGGGCATTGAACTCACACTGCCCCCGGCCGTAGTCGATGGCGCCTATCACGGACCCACCCACCACCAGGGAGCCGCCCCGGTCGGTGATCAGCGCCGCGCCTATGGTGATGCTCACCGTGCCGGGCAGCGCGCCCGTGCCGAGGAACAGGCCCCGGCTGGGGGCGATGCTGGCCACGGTACTGAAAGACACCTGCCCCTTGCCCGAATCCACCAGGCTGGCCAGCTCGCCGGCAGCGGTCAGATCCACGGCTGGGGTTTCAGAGCGGGCCGCCGGCACCAGCTGGGTAAAGATGGTTTTCGCCTTCACCTGGAGCGCGCCAAAGTGGGCATCCTCGGCCAGCTTGGTGGTGGCGAAGTAGTTGGCCGCATCGGCCACCACCGTCTCGCGCAGGGCGGTCTTGGGGTTGGTCACCACGTCATAGGGGGTGGGCTGCTCCCCCTCGAAGGTGTAGCGCAGGGGATCGGCCAGGGTGCAGGTCACCACGTTGCGGGTGAACTCCGGCACCCCTGGGATCTGGAACTTGGCCAACTGCTGGCCTACGTCCAGCACCCTGACGTACTGCTCGAACTCCCCGGCCTTGCCCTCGTTGCCGACCAGCACCAGGGTCTCGCCGATCTCCGGCAGACGCACCTCGACCCGCTGGAAGAAGCGGATCGCCCGCTGGCCCTGCAACTGGGTGTCGTAGAGGAAGCCGCGCCACTTTGGCCCCCGCGCCAGATAGCGCTCCAGCAGGTCGCGGGCCTCGGTGCGAGTATCGTGGTGATCCTTGCTGCTCATCAGGCACAGGCCGACGTTGGGATCGGCCGGCGGCAACAGCACGGTGGCATTGGCGCCATAGTAGGTGGCCGTGTCGTCGGTCTGTACCGCCAGAAACAGCTTGCGCAGGTTCACCACACCATAGGCGCGATCCAGGTCTGAAATGTCGGGAAAGACGCTGTTATGCTCCCCGCTCACGATCTCGTGACCGGTAACCCGGCCACCACCATCGGGCGTGTCAGTCAGCCGCTGGCTGGCCATCAGCCGAATGTCGCCTGATAAAATGCCGGTTGTCATGCAGTTACCTCGGTCAGGTTAAGGGTCAGGGCATAGGGCTCGCCCGCCTCGGGGTCGGCCATCTCGATCAGGGCCGTCACCACCACGCCGGGACGGCGCCAGAACACGGTGCGCGCCACGCCGTCGAGCAGGGTCAAGGTCAGCAGCTGGCTCGGCACGGCCTCCAGCGCCTTGAGGATCTGCACGGTGGCGCGGGGGCAATGACCCACCAGGGTGATGGGACGGCCTGACGGCTTGGCCGTCTCTTCTACCAGCAGCGCCCCGCTCAGGGTGGGGGTCACCACCTGCTCGACCGGCGCCCAGTCGAATTCGTCGCGCCAGACCAGATCATCGGGTAACAGCACGCTGTTTAAGGTCACGTTCATTGGCGCAATCCCTGCTGTGTAAGAAGGCTGATAAAGGCCTGGGCATTGGCTTCATCGGCCTGCACTCGCGCCCTGTCCCCGTTCGGGGCCCGCAGCTCGATGATGATCAGCTGGGGCTGGCCTTGGCTTGGCTGGTTGGCATTGGCGATCGACTGGCTCGGCTCAGGGGCGGCTTTGTCTGCCTCCTTGGCCTGGGCCTTGCTCAGCTCCTGCTGGAGCTTGGTGCGCATCGCCTCCATCTCTTTCTGGAACTTCTCGCCGTAATACTTGCTCCACTCGCTATAAGCGGGAATGTCTTTGACCTTCTGGCTGTAGCGGGCCAGTTCCTCCTCCACCCCGGCGAGGGTGTTGGCCAGGGCATCGGCGTTGCCGCGCAGGCCGTTGATATCCACCGTCTTGTAGAAGAAGGAGCCGGCATCGGCCGTGCGGGTAACCGCTCCCCGGCCACTGCCCGCGCTGCCCCCGGCTGAGGCTACGGCGTTGCCGGTCTGCTCGGCCTCATCCTGCACGCCGCGCAAGCCCTGGCGCATGGCATCGGTGGCCCCCTTGGCCCGCGCGGCGGCTTCATCGAAGCCATCGCCGAGGGCGGCCACCGCCTGTTTGGCCTCCCCGCTGCCCCCCTTCACCTTGTTCATGGCGTCGGCGGCGACAGACATGGATCTGGCCAGTGCATCCCCAGTGAGTTTGCCCTGGGCGGCCAGCTGCTTCTGGCGTTCGATCACCGCATCGATCTCGGCCTTGGTTTTTGCGCTGTTGTAGGCGCTGGCCAACGCCTCCTCGATGGCGGCGGCACTGGCACCGGTGTGTTGCACCAACACATCCAGGGCCCCCAGGGTCTTCTGAAAACCTGCCCCGATACGGCCATTGGCCCGCTCGAAGTCCAGCCCCAGCTCGTCGAAAGCCTTGGCCAGGGCGGCCGGGCCATCTGCGGCGGTCTGCTTGGCCACGGCGTTGATTTCGCTTAAGTAATCGCGAGCCTGCTTGGCCTCCGTGCCCAGTTCTTTGACGGCGGCGGCCCCGCTCCGATAGCTGCCGGTCGCCTCGTCGTAATGCACCTTGCCCTCAGCAATGGCGCGATCCATATCAGCAACACTGGTGATGGCTATCCCGAGCTCTGCCGAGAGCGCAGCCAACTGGCCATTGAGCTGGGCCTGGGCTTCGGAGCGCAGGCGCTGCGACTCTCGCAGGGCCAGCTCGGCCTGCATCCACTCCTTGAGGGCACCGGCCATGCGGATGATCTGGCTCACCGCCTCCACCGTCATGGCGGCCAGCAGCGCCTGAACCGCCGCCCCCAACGCCCTGACACCTATCGAGGCCGCCGCCGCTGCCGTACCTGCGGTGGTCATGCCGCCGGCGGCGGTCGCCGTGGCGGCAGGCAGCGCGATAAACTGGCCATAGAGTCCGCGCAGGTCGGCAATCCAGCCCGCGATTTTCAGGCCAAGCCAGGCCTGGGCCATCACCTGCAGGGCATCGCGCCACTCATAGACGGTCTGGATAAAGGACTTGAGGGTTTCACCGAGTGAAACGATGCCGTCAGAGATGCGCTTGGCCCAGGCCTGCAGGCGGCCATCGTTGGCCATCGCCGCAAACTCGGCGTTGAGGTTGGCCAGCTGGTTCTTGAGCCAGGCCAGCGCCCCGTTCTCGGCCACCAAGCGGTAGAACTTGGCCAAGTTGTCCTGGGCATTGGAGATGAGCCCGGAGAGCAGGCTCATGTTGTTGGCCGCCGCCCCGCTCGACTGGGCCGCTATCTCGTTCATCAGCGCGGCGATGGTGTCTCGGCCGAGCTTGCCCGCCTCGGAGAGCTTCTGCAGCTCGGCGGTGTTCTTGCCGGTGACCTGCTCCAGCAGTTGCCAGACCGGCACCCCGCGCTCAATCAGCTGCAGGATCTCCTCCCCCTGCAGCTTCTGCTTGGCCCACGCCTGACCGAGCGCCAGCGAGATGCCTTGCACCTCTTCAAAGCCGCCGCCCAGCTTATAGGCCTGATCGACGATGCCCTGCATGGCGCCATTCATGGGGTCGATGCCGAACGCCTTAAGGCGCACGAACACCTGAGTCACCTCATCGAGCTGCAGCGGGGTGTTCTTGGCAAAGTCCTGGATCCAGGCGCTCGCCTCGGCGCCACCCGCAATCGACCCCATCACCGCCTTGAGCTGCACATCGAGGCGCTCGGCCTGATCGCCGGTTTGGAACATAGCCACGAGCTGGGAGGTGAGTGTCTGGATACCGAACCAGGTGCCGGCCATGGCCACCAGGCGGCCGGTCAGGCTACCGATGGCACCATGGAACCCGCCCGCCTGCTGGCCACCCTGCTGCAGAGAACGGCCCAGCCGTTCGGTCTGGACCGCACTCTCGCGCAGCTCACGCTGCAGCCGGTTTTGCTCCTGGACGAGGTTGCGGGTGTCAAGCCCGGCCTGGGTGAGACCGGCATGAAGGCGGGTATGGGCGGCAGCCTGGGCGACCAGCTGGCGCTCCAGCTGTTTGAGCTCGGAGGCCAGCAGCCGCTCCTGGTCGGTGAGCTGGCGGGCGCTACCTGCAGCCCCCTGCTGCTCGCGGCGCAGTTCGGCCAACTTATCCCGGGAGAGTATGGTGGCCAGTTCGAGCTGGGTCAGGGCGCGGCCGCTGGCCTCGAACTGGGCGATCAGGTCGCGCTGTTGGGTCAGACCTTCCAGGGTTTGCGCCAGGCGCTCGGTCTCGGCGGCTGTCTCGTCAGAAAGGGGGCCCAACTCCTGCACCTGCCCCGCCAGCGCGGCCAGGTCCTCGCGGCCGGTGACCTTGGCCGCCAGCTCCAGGGCAAGTTTGAGGGTGGAAGAGGTGGACATGGGGCATTCCTGAAAAACTAGGATATGCCCTATTTTGAAGAGATGACGAAACGGGGGAATTTATTGCATCTTACAGAGATATGTCACATGAAGGCTTCGAACGTTCGAGTACGCTGTACTAGTAAAACTTAGACCCCAAAAGGAACCCTACATGAATGACCCAATGTTATTGGCCAACCGTTTAAAGGAACTAGCTAAACTGGCCGAACAGGCAAACACAGCGTTCGAAAAAGCTGCTGTGTATGCCGCTACGCGATCAATCCAGGCAGAGTTTGATGCTGCCGAAGAAGATTTCGATAGCTACACCCTAGAGAAAGTCTTATATGCCTGTACTCATATCTGTGCCGCCGTTGGGTACGATATTACAAACGGTCACGATAGTTCTCAGCATATTGTATGGGCACTTGGGAGCATATCATCTTTAAAAACCCAACTTAAATCATGCCCAGAAGCATAACGATCACATAATAAATTTCATAGCATCGGAGGCAAGATGTCAGCAGAACTTCAGAGAATGATGAAAAAGCTTGAGGGTGACGGACCGGTTGAAAAACACATCTTGCTCCTTAAGCTGCGTGAGGCCCTTGATCAAGCACCTACCTTTGGTGACGTACCGATCTTCGAGGTCAGCACACCGCAGCGCCAATGGTTAGCAACTGTCGGAGCTATCTTGTCTCGCCTTGGTCTCAGCCATCAAACAAGCTTCAAAGCAAGCTATGTCACTTTGGCCCAATATTGGAAACCAGCGATAAACATGATTCAAGGTCAGGTTCTCGACGCCATTGAAGAATTGAAGTTGGAATTAGAACTTGATGGTCGAAGTGAAATAGGAAGCGCTTATGCGCCAGGAGATGTTTACCGCTTCTTCACCGACCTGAAGAACATCGTCAATAGTGCTAAGAAGGGCCTCATAATAATTGACCCCTATTTCGACGGCACCGCCTTTAATGCCTATCTATCATCGGTTCCTTCTAGTATTGCTGTTCGTGTCCTTGCAGACCGCTACGCGGGGGATGTAGCGACCTACATTAGCAAACATCGTCTACAGTACAACAGTTCATTCGAACTCAGGTCCAGTAAGGAGCTGCATGACCGCCTCATCCTAGTCGATGACGACTCAGCCTGGATAATGGGTGGTTCGATCAAAGATGCCGGTAGTAAAAAAGCAACCTATTTGATTCCCCTTTCATCACCTATTGCAGCAGCCAAAAAGGCTATTTACACAGACATATGGAATAGATCCAATGTTGTTTCCTAAAGTCGTAGGTTCGATTAGCGCAGCATAATCGGACGTTAACAACAAACAAACGGCGGGTCTCCCCGCCGTTCTGCTATCGAACATCACACCGTCTCCGGCCGATCCACATAGAAATGCGCACTATCGCCATCCAGGGCCAACAGCTCCCCTTCCAGCTCGATCTCGATGGGATTGTCGCTCAGGAAGTCCACAGCTTTCTTGGGGGCCAGGCTGGCGCGGGGTACCGTCAGTACAATGGACTCCCCGCCGATCACACTGCGCCCATCTAGGGTCAGCTTCGCCCTCACCTCCGGCTGCATAAACTTTCGACTACAGTGTACATGATTGACTCCACGGGCCATTAATGATGAGAATAACAAATGAAAATTTTCAAAGCATCGGTTAAATACAATCACCTAAAAGGTAGCGCTGCGGCTGATCGTGCTGATATGACTGACGCGGAAAAATGGCTAAAAGATAATGGTCATATCAATGATGACCATGTTGTTGTTGGTATTTCTATGTGGGCGGGGGAAAACCGTGGCACACATAGAGACCCTGTGAGTGTTACATTCCTAGTCACTGGATTAAACGGGTATACAAGCATTCCAGAAATGCTTCAATCTTCCGGAGAACCAATCAAGGTCAAAGAAATTTGCCTTGATATGAATATTGCTGACTTCCTTGCGCTATTTAAACGGTTAGATATCACACTCTCATATGGGGGGCTGATTGAAGGAAAGAGTTATAAATTGAGTTAAAAAATCTAGCTAAAGACATCAATTGACTCCATGCAGACAAACGGTTGGGGTTGGTGAAAACGGCGGGTCTCCCCGCCGTTTCTACTTCCCCCTCATCACACCATCTCCGGCCGATCCACATAGAAAGGCGCGGTCTCGCCATCCAGGGCCAGCAGTTCCCCCTCCAGCTCGATCTCGATGGGCTTGTCGCTCAGGAAATCCACCGCTTTCTTGGGGGCCAGGCTGGCACGGGGCACCGTCAGGATGATGGACTCCCCACCGATCACGCTGCGCCCATCCAGGGTCAGCTTCGCCTTCACCTCCGGCTGCACGTTGCCGGCGATACGGGTGCCGGTAACGGCGTTATAGCTGGCGCTGACGGTCACGGGGCCGCCATCGGCCACCGCCCCGACCTTGGTAGCCCGCAACAGCCCCAGGGCATAATTGATCTCGAAGTCAGTACCGAGCACCAGAGCAGTGGCGCCCTCCTTCACCACCAGGCCGGTGGCCGAGAGATTGGTCTTGCCCAGGCTCACCCACTTGGGGTGCGCCGGCAGGGTCAGCGCCACCTCGGTCAGCGTCCCCGCCCCCTGGTTTATGGGGCTCTCCAGCCCCATAAAGGCGGCGGCCAGCAGCACCGGCGGGATCTCGCTGGTCTTGATGGTGACCGTGGCCGGCTTGGGCACGAAGTAGGTCTCCCGCGCCTGGCCCAGCTTGCCCTTGCGCTTGCTCGGAATGCTGATCTTATCGCTGTCCGGTTTGACCTCCAGGCTGTTGACGTCCACCGGGCCTATCACCCCGTTCGACACGTTGTTAGTGAAGGTCTCGATATAGAGATCCCCTTCCAGGTGTAGTGTTTCGCTCATGACCGTTCTCCCTTGAATTTCACTGTCGTCTTGAAGGCAAGGGGCAGATACACCACCCCACCCTTGTAACTCGGCTTCACCGGTGCGGTTTCACGCCGAAAGGTACTGTCACCACAGGGGCGGCCAGCGATGGCCTGCAGGATCCGCCCCATCCATACCCCGGCGCTGGTTTCCTTCGGGGCAGCCCTATGCACCAGCACCAACAACCAGACCTGATCGAACGAGCTTTGCCGCCCGGATTGGGTGGTCTCACTCTCCCGCTCTCCCTGGTAAATCACATGGATGGCCGGGTTGTGCTGACCCAGGTTGGCCACCGCATCCAGGTCGGTGGCCACAAACACCTCCCTGAGCCCCCGCTCCTTCAAAGGCAGCAGTAACTCCCGCAACCGCTCCCCCGCCGCCAGGTAGTCGAGCTCAGGCGTGGTCAGCGTGGGCCCACTCATAAGAAGCCCCCACTGCCCCGGCCAAAGACCCGGCCATCGGATTGCAGTTGGGCCAGGTTCTGGCTCTCCACCTGCTCGCCATCGGCCGCCAGTCCCAGCGCCAGCTCCCCCTTGCCCACCAACTTGAGGAAGGCCAGGGCCGCCTCGTTACGTTTGGCAATCTGCTCCGGCGCCTGCTCGCCGTAGAGGCGGTGGCGGGCGATATCGGCGCAGAGGGGGACCAGAGCACTCGGGATATGGGCCAGCGGCAAGGGATAGCGCCCCGCCAGGTAGCCATCGATCAAGGCGCCGGCATCCTGCAGGGCGATGGTGATGGCAGCCTGATCCAGCTCACCGGCCGGGGTCATGGCGAGGCGCAACAACTCCGCCTCGCCAAACCGGGTCACCATGTCATTGACGCTGGCGTACATGGCTTATTCCCCGCCCTGCTGGTTGGACTCAGCGCCGGGTGCTGCCACCGGCTGCTGCACCTGGGTGGCGACGATGGCGGCCTGCAGCTCGGCTTTCTTCATGCCGGCCGCATCAGGGATCGCCATCTCCACGGCCAGGGCGCGCAGTTCATCGACCTTCATCTCGGCCAGCAGGGTGACCTTGCCATCGGCGGTGGCCATGCCAGCCAAGGACCCCGTGGCCATCCCCTGGCTCAGGTCGCCCAACGCTGGATCCAGATCCCCATCCGGCGACGGTGCATCACCTGCCGGAAGGAGGGCGTCCTCAGCCAGCCGCATGACCACCAGACGCGGATCGGCCTCCAGGGTCTCGCACTGCAGAGGCGACACAGCCATCTCAGACTTGCCTGGATCAATCGGCAGGCCCGCGCGGAAATAGACCTGACGAAGCGTTGATGTAATGCCAACTCGAATAGCCTGTTCCATCTCGTGTTCCATCTCATGTTTCCCTCTTTCATATCTGGTCGAGGCCTGTTTAAACGGGGGTTAAACGCCGACCCCCTGGCCGTTTAACCCCGTTCTTAAACAGCGCGTAACGGTGGGATTTACAGGTAGTCCGCCACCACCAGCTTCAACTTGCCTTTCAGCTCGTTGCTGCTGCTATCAGACAGCTCCCGCTCCAGCATCCGGGTCGCCAGCTTCTCCAGCGAAGCCGGTACCACCAGCAAGGTGGGCTTCACGCCGAGCTTGCGGCCGCCATCCGCCTCGAAGGCCCGCATCCTAGAGAAGGCATCCCACAGGGAGTCGGGGGTCAGGGCGCGCTTGTTGGCGAACGCCAGCTGCCAGAAGCCAAAGCCGGCGGCATCGCGGCAATCCACCCCGTAGCGGAACTCTTTGCGGCTGAACACCGCCTCATCGTCGATCTTGGTCATGGCGATGAGCTGCGGCGCCTTGCGCTCCTGGAAGATGATGGGCTTGAGGGCGCGGCTGGTATCGAGCAGGAACCAGGGCTCGCCGGTATAGGCGCCATCCACCACCAGGTTGGCGGCCAGTACCGGGGTACCGGTGCCATCGGCCTTGGGATAGACCGGGTGATCGGTGTCGAAGAAATACTGGGTGTCGTAGCAGGGCGTCGTGAAACCAGCCCCGAGCAGGCCGAAACAGAGCTCGTCGGGATGTACCCCTGCCGCGAGGCCCATCTCCTGGAACAAGGGGGCATATATACCCAGCTCATCGTCCTCGATATCGTTGCGATCGACCCCCACGGTAGCCTCGAAGTCTTCGTTGACGATCTGGTAACCGTGCGCCTTCATCGACTCGATCACCCGATCCCCGACCCACTTGCGCAGGCTGGGAAACTTGCCAAGCCAGCCATAGGTGTTGGATTTGGTGGTCGATTTGATGACCGTCGCGATCTCGGTGTACTGGGTCGGCGCCTCCCCTTTGGCGTCTTCAAAGTTCTTCTTGAAGCCGGTGAACAGGGCCTGCAGCAACGCGGGTGTAATGATGGCCATTGATGTGTTCCTTCTCTGGATAAACGAGGTGCTGAGTCGCGCGCTTAAGCCTGCTTGGCCTTGGCGAACGCCTCATGGGTGATGCCGAGCTGATCGGCGGCGTAACGGTCCTCGGCCGAGAGCACCGCATCCCCCTTCTTCTCGGGCAGGGTGACGGCGGCGGTCTGGCTGGCGGCCAACGCCGCGATGGCCGGGCGCGGATCCAGCAGTGCCTTGAGCGCGGCCACCCCCTTCTGGGCGGCGTAGGCGGTCAGGTACTCCTCTTCGGCGGCCACCACCTTGCCCTGGGTGCGGGCCTCTTTGATCAGGGTCGCGGCATCGGTGGTATCCGCTTTGGCACTGAGGGCCGCCACCTGGGTGACCAGGGCGTTATAGGTCGCTACCGGCACGTATTGCGCCAGGTCAATCTGGCCACCCGGTTGCGCCTTGAGCGCAGCCAGCGAGGCCTTCTCGGCCGAGAGCGCCGCCTCCAGCTCCGGGGCTTTCTTGGCATTGGCCTGCAGGCTGTCCAGTTCGGTGAGCGCCTTCTGCAGTTGCTCGTCGGTCGGGTCGCCAGTCAGCTCGATGCCGAGCTTGGCCAACAGCTTTTTCAGCAGTTCATTCATGGAGGTCTCCTTGATGGGGGTGGCCAGCTGGCCGGGTTGGGAACTCAAAGGCAGCGCGCTGAGCGCCGCCAACGCCTGCATCCCCACCACACCGGGATCATTGGTGATGGCGGTCATGCGCAGTTCCAGGGGGCGACCCTGGGCGTCATAGGGAAAGACGGCCGACAGGAAGCGGTACTCTTGGGCAGCCACCAGGGCGGCGGCGCGATCGGTCCAGCGCGGCTTGATAAAGAGGCCAGCCCCCTCGCGCCACTCGATCTCGTCACTGTTGTACCAACCGGCCGCCGGCGCTGGCTGGCCGTTCTGGTCGGTCTTGAGGGTCTGGTGGTCGTAGTCGATCAGAATGTCTTGCCCCATCTCCCTCACACGATTGATGAGGGTGGTGGCGATGGACTTGTCGAGTTGCCAGTGGCCACCGGGCACATCGAAGGGGCGACCATCGCGGGCTTTGAAGGGGCCCATGGGCAGGAGTTGCTGCCAACCATCGGCCTCAGTCGTCAACGCGGCATCGAGCACGGCCAGCCCCAGGGTGGTGGGTCGCGTGTTCAAGATGGCCAGGGCAATGGCAGATTGGGGCATCACTCTCACTCCGGCTGTTCACAGCAAAAAATCACTGTTGCCAGTGTCAGGGAGTGGAGAAAGCGGTGGGGTTTATGGTGGGTTACTGCATCATGGGATCGAATGTGGGGAGGGGCTAAGGGTGTGGATGCCGTTTAATGCTGTTTAAACGCCATTTTGCTGCTCAGGTGGGGAGTGGGTCATGCCATCGTAGCAGCCCAAGCCCGCCAAACGCGCCCAGGGGCTCAGGGAGCCGCGATGGTCAGATAGCCCTCTAGCGTCTCCAGCACACTTTGCTGATCGGCGTCCGACAGTCCCAGATAGGGGCGCTCGGGCAGGTCGATCTCGGGACGGCCGAACTGATGAGCCGCGCCATATTCGAGCGGGGTGCCGAAATAGAGGGACTGGGGATCGGCCTGATAGTTGAGGGTGTCACGCAGATCATCGTTGAGGCGCAGGACTTCATCGGCATGGCGGGGCTTGCGGGCGCGGTACTTGTCCGAGAGCGGGGCCCAGGGCTCCCCCTCTGGGGTCTCTTGCGCATCCCAGCGATCCCGGTGGGAGAGTTGCAGCCCCTCGCCGATATCCGCCAGCGGCTCCCGCAGATCTCCGGTCCGTTGGTAGAGCTTGGCCAGCAGCTCATGAGCATCGGCCACCCCGTGGTGACTGATGGCGATAAAGCTGCCCGCCATCAGGCTTCATCCTCGACTCGGGTCATATAGGCAAATGCCTGCTCATCACTATTGAGCAACGCAGCTGACCAGAGGTCCCCCAGGTACTCCGCCTCTTTGCCAGACGCTTGCGCGCAGAGCGCCTCCAGCGTCTGAACGTCGGCGAGGGTGAGCAGGTCACCCTTTTCAAACAGGGTATTGGCTTTGGCCAGTAGTTTCATGCCTCGTTCCTTTTCGCCTTCATCTCGATTTGGTGGTGGCCAGTGCCGCCTTGGCCAGCATCTCTTCAACCTGTTTAGCCAATGCCGGGTAGTGCTCGGCCAGCTGCTCTGGGGCCAACATCCAGGCGGAAAACGCCTCGGCGGCCGCTTCTCGCTTGCTCTTACTACCATACTCGGTCAACAACAGCCTGCCACTCAGATCGGGCTCGCCGGCCCAAAAATGCACTTGATGGCCAAGCTCGTGCAACCAGGTAGAGACCCGTTGTGCGGCAGGCCCCACGGTTTCACCTACATTCGCCGACACACTCCAGTGTAGGCGGAAGGTATCGCCGCTGGTACCTCTCGGTTGCCATGCTCGCGGGCCTCGGTTTGCCTTGCCATCCACGATGACCTGGGAGACTGCAGCCTGCACCGCCTGCATATCCACCCCATTGAGTTTATCCCCCGCCGCCACCTTGATCACAACGTGGTCGGCCTGAACATACGTAAACCCGTTTGTCCTCGCAGCGCCCGTCGTGGTGTACCAAGACCTCACACGGGTAGGGTCGATCCCGAGATATTCACCTATCGCCGGGGCTACCTTCACACTCGCAGCTCCCTTGCCCATCTCGGTCTGTTTGATAAACAGCGTCTTGACCGGGTGCGCCTTGAGGAACGCCGATAACCCGTCACGCTGGGGCGCTGGCAACTGAGTCAGCAAGTCACTCAGGCCCTGGGCGGTCACCCCCTTGGCGCTGGAATAGGCGCTCTCCACCATCCGTTCGGGCAGTCGCTGCGCCAGCGCCGGCTTGGCCGCCTCCCGCTTGGCCACGGCCTTGGTCAGTGCGGCTGGGGTTTGCGGGCGATAGTCAAATCCCGGGTCGATGCCACGGGGGATCTTGTGTATCTCCCCGGTCGCCTTGTCCACCCACTCATAGTCGCCATCTTCCGGCGCCTTGCCTACCTCCAGGCCGCGCCGTTTGACGTCGGCAGCAGAGAGCAGGAACTTCTTGCACTTGCAGCCATAGCCGTTGCTGGGGCTGTGGGTATCCCACCAGGGATGGTCTACCGGCAGCACCAGGTTGTTCCACTTGAGGTGTAACGCCCTGGGGTGCTCCGAATCCCCGTGCCGGTAGAGTGCATAGGGCCGCTGGTGCTTGATGCGCTCTATCTGCACCTCGCGCCCGGCGTTATAGCTCTGGCGCAGGTTGGTCTCGAAGATGACGCGAGAGCGCCAGGAGGCTGGGCCGGTGTGCTCCCAACCGTGGCGAGCCACGATCTCCTTGAACGCCTTCTGGAACGCACCGAGGGATTGCCCCTCGCTGATCGCCTTGTCCACCGCCCCGCGCAGGTCGGCCAGCAAGTCCGTCTTGGTCGCCCCCGCCACCATGAAGGCGCGGTTATGGGCATCCCGCCACACATCGGCCCAGCGCTCACTCGGCATGTCGAGCTTCTGGCGAAAGAAGGCGATCGCATCGGTAAAAGGGAGCGAGCCATAGCGCACCGGCATCAGTTGCCCTCCTCCATCTCCAACATGCCGAGCAGTTCGCTGGCGGCGATGGCCTGGGCCAGCAGGGCCCCCAGCTCGTCATGGCTCAGGTTGGGTTCCAGCGCCAGCAAGCCATCCCGGATCTCCTCCAGGGTGGAGGCCTGCATCACCAACGCCTGGACCGCATCGGTCATGCTCGCCAGCAGGGGCGCCACCTCGGCCTGCAGCCTGGCCAGCTGGGTGTCGTGGTTATCACCCTGGACCGGGGTCTTGGTCGCTTTCTCTTTACCGGCAGCCTCTTTGCCCGCAGCCTCTTTGCCCGCAGTCTCTTTACCGGCAGAGAGCGCCGCCAGACCTTGCGCCTTGAGTGCTGCCTCCCCTGCTCCTGCCTGCTTATCGACAATGACCAGCACCTCCTCCCCGGCCTTGGGGGCCGGGATCTGCAGCTTGTCGCGCACCCACTGTGCCGGGATCTGCATCCCCATCCCCACCAGGGCGCGCAGCGGATAGGCCAGATCGCGCATGTCCTCCGGCTCGGTCACGTCGAACTCCAGCCGGGGGGCCCGGCGCGGGCCCTGGAAGCTTTTGCCGTTGAGGGCAAACAGCGGGTACACCAGATCCCGGGTCAGGGTCGCGGCCAGCTGACGCAGGTCGGCATCCCGTACCTCCTGGCGCACCTCGTTATGCACGTTGCCGAGCGCATTGGTTGAGCTCTTGCCGTCAGCCTGGGAGGTCAGGGTGCCGCCCAGGACGGCCTTGCTGATGGAGCGCTCGCACCAATCCATCATCACCACAAAGGGCTCGGCCTGGCCGCTGGCCGCGTTCTCGAACTCGATCTCCATCCCCCTCGGGATGATGCCGCCGGCGTTGTGGCCGATGGAGAGCACCGCCTGCAGCAGGGTCGCCTTCTCCTTCTCGGTGGCCCCTTCCGGGTACTTGCCCAGGCGCACCGGCAGGCCGTAGATCTCCAGAAACTCGGCCAGGTCCCGCACGCTGTAGTTCTTGAACAGGAAGGGCCAGACCAGGGTGCGGATAAGGCCGGTGCGCGCCAGATAGCCCGACTTGGACTTGGCCTTGTGAGTGAGCCAGCCAAACGGATTGAGGCCAGCCCCCTCCTTGCTGCCATCGCGCAGCCGCAACTGGTTCCAGTCATCCGGGTGGGTCTGGAACCAGGCGGGGTCGCGCCAGACGATGCCCTTGGGGAGCTGCAGCCCCTCCACCATTTCCCAGCCGCTGAACTCCTGGGCACTGAACCCCTTGAGCACCGCGTCGGTGGCGTCAAAGATGGCATCATCCAGCCAGGTGAAGTCCTCCAGCAGCTCCCGGATCATCTCGCTGTCGCGCTTCTCGGCCGGGGTGGCGTTGCGGGGCGGCTCTATGGTCCAACTCACCCCGAGCAGGGCACGGCGGCGCTTGCCGAGCTCGCTCTGCAGGTGGGCATCCTTCTCCTCCATGTCCTCGGCCAGCTCGCACTGGGCGATGAGGCTGCCCTCCTCCGCCTCTTTCAGTGCCGCCGCAGCCTTGCCGGGGGTGAGCCCAACGGTCGGGTGTTCGCTGTAGTGGCGGCGCAGCTGGGCCAGCTTGGCGTCGTTCTCGCTCTGCGGCTCTCTCTGCAGGCGCAGGGGGTTGCCGTGAATATCTATGATCCCGCTCATTACCAGGCACCTCGTTCATATCGGTGATAGTCGTCATCCCTGCGCTCTTCATCACGCTTGCCAGGCAAGGGGGTGAACTCGATGGCGCCCCCCTCCATCCAGCTGGCCCGCACCGCCATGACCAGGGCCACCGCAAAGTCACCGTGACGCTGTTGACCGCCCTGGCCGGTGTTCTTGCCCTTGTCGATCTTGGGGATGCCGTTGATAACCTGGATCTTGCCCAAGTCATCCTGCACGTCCGCATGGCGCGGGATAATCAGGTTGTCGTCCTCCAGCTCGGCCTTGAGCTTGGGCATCCACTCCCGGTACCAGGGGTCACTCAGCATCACGCACTCGATCATGCTGGCCCCCCAGCGCAGCCGGGCGGCTTCCGCCAGATAGCCGCCGTTGCCGGTGGCATCGAAGGCCGCCGCCGTGAAGCGGTGCAGCCCCTGCAGCAGGTAAAACAGGATCTGGCGTTGGGTTTCATAGGGGGCGTTGACCAGCTCCACCACGAAGGGCACCCGTTTACGCAGGTTGGCCGCGATGGATAGCGGAACAAACACCGAGAGATCCCCCTTGCGGGCGAAGTCTTCGCCGAGCACATGGCGGCAACTGCGATCGAGCGCCTCCAGGCAGGGCTTGAGGTGTTCCTCGCACCAGAGCTCCGCTACCGCCTTGCGGGTCTCCTCGCTTTGCAGCTCGAAATCCTTGGGCGCCGTGAAGCGCAGGATGGGGATATCCGGCTGCATGGCCCGCTCGATCAGGGTTCGCTTGATGTAGACACCACTGCTCTGCTTGGGCACGCAGAAATACTCCTCCAGCGCGTCCTCTTCGGTGGCGGTGGCCTTGAGCAGGCCCGCCTTCCAGGCATCCTCCGTCTCCTGTGTCCAGGGTGTGCCCTTGACCTGGCAAATGCGGCGATAGAGCCCCTGACGGCAGGCATCGTCCAGACTGATGGTGTGAATGGAATAGTCTTTACGACCCGCCCGGCTGTCGTTTATCAGCTGGTTAAACAGGTTATCGACGCCGTTGTGAGTGCTGATAAGGCGCACCTTGGCCCCCCACATGGTCAGCGCCATGGCTGCCTTAAGCACCTCGGCCAACCGGTCATGGAAGGCGGCCTCGTCGATAGTCACATTGCCCTGCATCCCCCGCAGGTTGGAGGGGTTGCTGGAGAGCGCCTGCACCTTGAAGCCCGAGGCGAAATAGACCACGAAGGTGAGGATCGCCTTGTCCTCATCGTCGGTGAACACCTCCTCCTGGATCTCGCCGGCCGCCTTGTTGTACGCCTTAGCCCACATGGCCACAGCGTCGATGAACTCGCGCGCCATCTCCTTGTTGCTGCCCACGTAAAAGTGGTGGCCACCGCCGGCCGACTTGGCTTTGGAAGCCGTCAGGGTGGCATCGGCGGCCTCCGCCCAGGTGATGCCGGTACGGCGACTCTTCTCAGCGATCTTGAGCGGGCTCTCGTCGGCAATCCAGATGCGCTGGTAGGGCAGCAGCACCTCGTCGGAGTTGTATTCGGTACCGAGTGTTTGGGCCAACTGCTGGGCGATAGGGGTCTGAGCAATGGCGGTCATCAGACAATCCCCAGGATTTCACGGCGAATAGCGGCAGCGGCTTCACCGCTCAGGCCTGCCTGGGTGACGATGGCCTCGGTCTTGGTGGCCACCTCCTCGGCAAATGCCTGGCGGATCTCCTTCTCCCGCTTATGGCTCTGCATGGCCGTGGACTCCAACCGCTGGGCCGCCAGCATGGCGTTTTTCAGCATGTCGATATCCACCGCCTCCTCCGGGTTCTGCACCTGGGCCAGCATCGCCTTGAACAACTGAGAGCGGCCGAGCTCCAGGATGAGCTTGGTGGTCTCCCCCATCGGCTTGTCGCCGAGTTGGCTGGTCAGTGCCGCCGTGGTTTCGCGCAGGTCACGCAGGTGCTGGCCCACTTGCTCCACCTGGCTGGCGTGGCGGCTCAGCCCCGAGCGGGAGAGCTTGAGATCGTCGGGCAACCCCGCCTCCTCGATGAGGCCGTTGATCTCATCCAGGATGGCGGCCTGACTGTTGGCTTTGTCGCGCAGCATGGCATTGAGCGCATCGCGGATGCCCTCGGGCAGCAGCCACACCTTGCTGGCACGGCCCCGGGTCGGTTTCTCGGCCATGGTCAATCCTCCGCTCGGGGCTTCTTGATGCCAGGCACAGAGGCGCGCCCTTCGGCCGCGTCCTGACCCCTACCGGTGAGATGAGCCACCTGCACCTGGGCGAGCCGTTCGATGCGCACTAGCCCCTGCTCTTCCAGCCAGGCCAGCAGAGTCTTGACTCGGTCCCGGGTCACCCGACCGGTGCCCAGCTGATCGAGGCAATCATTGAGGATCGACTCGTTGGCGGCACCGCCGATATCAAGCAGGGAACGCAAGATCACCAGGCGTTGCTGGGCGTCCAATATCGCTTGAATGCTCATGTTCTCTCCTTGAGTTCATTTTCCAGCAACAGATCGGCGAGCCGGCGGGCCTGGCGCAGCTCCGGCTTGACCTCCCGCAGCTCACCGCGTAGCTCGCTTATCTCCAACTGCAGCTTGTGCAGCTCCTTCTCACTCGGCAGGTCGGCCAACACCTGCTCTACCCGCTGCACCCGTTGTACCAGGGCAGTGAGATCCTCCCGTTTGGCGTAGGTCTTGGAGAGCAGGATGATAACCACCAGCCCTACCAGACTGGCCAGGGCGTACAGCGGCCCCCAGTTCTTAACGATGAATTCCCACACGGACAGCCTCCTTGCGCTCATACAGGGTCTGGCACTCGATACAGCGCTCGGCACCCGGTTCTGCAGCAAGGCGCGAGGGTGGGATAGCGTCATCACAATCGCAGCAGATGCCATCCCCCTGGGGCCTTGCCCTTGTTCGATGGGACTGAATAAGGCGCCCGGTTCGCTCGGCGTCGAGCTGCTGGGCGCGGTCTATGGGGTCGCTCAAGGGCGTCTCCTTGCGAACCGGTTACTTGATGACATGGGTCGCTTTGAGGCGGCCCCAGATCGCCAACAGGCCACCCACCGCACTGGCCACATCAACGGCGGTCATGGCGAGCGAGCTCTGGGTCTGGGCGTCGATATCAATGCCGAACAGGCCGGCGATACCGGCCCCCACGGCAATCACACCGCCGATCACGGCACGACTCTTGAGCGCCGGCTTTGCTTGAGGTAGCAGGGAATCAGGCATGATGGGTTTCCTTATCTTGGGGTTGGGAGAGACGGGCAACGGCCCGCAGGCGATCCAGCTCGGTCACCGACTGCCAGCCCTGGGCAAACAGGGATTGGCGAGTGGCGTGATGGCTGTAAAGCGGGATCGCCTGCAGGTCGGCACCGGCTAACACCGCCTTGAAATGGGCCTTGCGCCCATCCTTGAAGCAGAGGAGGTAACGGGGATTTTTCAGCTCGGGGATACCGAAATAACCGGCAGCCTGGATCCGTTGTTGTGCTCGGCCGTGTTTATTGGTGAGGCTGGTGCGGCTCATGGCGTTACCTTCCCGAACTGAGCCGAAAGCAGGTAACCCTGCAGGCGCAGCAGGCGGTTGATCCAGCCCCAAGCGTTGACCCACTGACTCGGGTCTTTGCGCACGATGCTCAGTAAGAAGCTGGCACGAACCTCAAGCAGGGCAAGCAGCAGGGCACGGCCACCGTCCCGGCTCGTCTTGGCGGCCAGCACCCGCAGGGTCTGGGAGCCCAGCACCCCATCGGCCATGATGCCGAGCGCCTGCTGCAGTTGGCGCACCGAACGCCCAGGGCCGTGATGCACGGCGCCGTCGAACAGGGCGATGGCAATCAATGGGCAGACGCTATCGACCCGATCACAGCGGGCGAGTAACCAGTAATTCGCGCGGTAAAACAGCTTGGCGTGGGCAGGGGTCGCATCGCCGACGGCAATATCCGGCCGGCCATCGCGATCGAGATCGAGCATGCCGTCTTTCTTGCCGTCGGCGGCATCGGCCATGCCGAACTTGGTGTGGCCACCCCGGTCATTGGGATGGTTGACCTCTCCCCCTTCCACATCGGGACGAAGCAACCAGGCAAGTGCAATGGGATAGGTATCAGGCAACATAAAAGGCCCCTCGATTAACTGCGTTATCGCAGCGTACCGAGGGGCCTTGTGGGCAGGGGTTTATGGTGGGTTAGTGCTGAAGAACCGCATAATGAAAAACGCTACCTTTAGGTAGCGTTTATTTTTTAAACAATGTTGTTGCCCAGCATATGGCGGCAAACAGCAATAGTGTGATCCAAGCCACATCAAGTCGTTCGAATAATGCCAGAGTAAGCTGATATCCCTCCAGCTTTGCTGCTTGCAAGCCATATAGCACTAACACGCTATAGCAAACCGCAATCATTAACCCAATGATGTCGCAAATTATATTGAAACGATGATTATCTTTTGTAGGTACAAAAGAAGCAAATGCTTGAATTGTATTAGGTATAAAATCAAATAATTTTGAAAAATCAAACATTAACCTGAACCTGCATTCCATAATTAACGATTACGATGCGCATCGACTTTGTTCAACTGAATACCACAAGATCCTAACACGCCTATACCAGCGCATAATCCAGGAATAAGTTCGAGAAGGCTAAAACCACCAAACAAAGCGACTGATAGCCCCGCAATCATAAAAAATGCCGTACCATTGATTGTGGTTTTCAAGACCCGTTCACGACGGTTAAGTTCGGTAGTATTCAACATAGTTGTCTCCTCCCTTACCTCTTCAAGAACCTTATCACCAAACACTAAGCTGTTTGCTAAAACCTTTGTAACATCAAAATAACTCTCAACATCAGCTCTGTCACGTTGGCTAGAACGCAGAGGCCTCAGTTGTTCACTTGGACCTGGTATCGAAGTGGGTGCAACCCGAGAATTAGATACTGCCGTTGGCTGTCCGGCAACCAAGCTGATAACAACCACAGCTGCGCATGAAGTCAAAATCTTAAGCCCATCATTTTGACTCACTCGAATCCCTTTTTCATAAAAAGAATTCAACGCATGATCATCGAATGTGGACCCACCATTATCCCACACTCTCTGTTGGCTGCTTTCTACCCTGATCACAGACATACGAAACTAGCTCCAGTCAATGATTCAACCTTTGTGAGGGGATGTAGTATCAACAGCAACAGTGTTGAGCAAATCTCTGAGCCCAATCAGACCTTCTAGTGACATACTGATGCCGACTACATGCTCCCGAAGAAGAGTTGCATCAATCTGGCCATTCGGGCGCATCAAGTTAGGGTCCTCTGGATGAGCGACCAAACCCTCTTTAATGTAACGGACTCGATCAGCAAAAAACGACAATTCAATTCTGCCATCCATTTGGTTCATAGCGCCGCCACTAGCAACATGAACTTGGTAGGTCGAGCTCCGATCATGCTCAATAGTAGGCTGTTCGACTTCTTTACGCCCTGATTGCATCATTACATCAAGCCTCAAATGAGAACCAAAATATCAAAATGGTCATAAATATAACACTATAGATAGGGTAAAGCACCTGTAGCAAACGAGTAACTCTACTTTTATCACATCTTGTCTCTAAGATTTATCGTCAAATAAATCTAGATTCATGCGTTTGCGAACAAGCTGTCTTTGTATGGCAACGACAGCATAGGTTTGCGGTACCGAGAGCCCGTGCTTGCGGGCAAGCGCATCGATATTGCGGCCGTTGAACTCGTCCCAGATGGCCCGATCCCGCAACGCCGCCTTGAGGTGCTCCCCGGTCGGAATGTAGTAGGCCCGGCCCCCCATATAATGAGCCTGCACCAGCGCCAACTTGCGGGCCTGGGCCAAGGCCTTATCCGCCGCCATCCCGCTGCGTCCCAGTTCACAGGCGAGCACATCGACCAGCTCAGCCAGCGCCTTGGGCCACTTGGCAGTCAGCTCGGCCGCCGGGATCTGATCCAGTCGGTCCACCAACTGCCCCAAGGATTCATGGTCATCGGCGAACAGGTCCAGATTCTCTTGGCTGCTATCCATGTTGCACCTCCGCCTGCATCTGCTCAAAGGCTGCCACAACGGCCTGATAGCCTGCCACTCGTCCGGTCTTCTCATTGATGGGGACAGTTCGCTTGGCCGCTTGCAGCGCCTCGACCATCCACCGCTTGTGCCAGTTCTTGAGGGATTCGAGCACTGGGTAAGCCAGCACCTCACTGAGCCAGGCCACCTCGGCCACCCCAACCCCTTTATTCAGCCGCACCGTCTGACGTTCCACATAGTGATTGAGCGCCGTCTCACTGCCATCACGCAGCAGGCCGTGGCGGTGCATGGTGATCCAGATAGCCCGGATCACCCCTATCTCGGCCGTCTTGACCGGCGCCCCGCGAGCCGGGCTTAAACGCTTGCTGACGGTCTCTTTAACAGGGCGTTTAACGGTTGGTTTAAAACCCGCAGCCTTCATGGCCACCAGTACCTTGTCCAACTGCTGGAGCGTCAGATCGGCTGCTGAGCGCTTACCGCTCTGCTGGACCAGCAGCTCTCGATAGGTCTCCTCATCCAGACCCAAAGAGCGGCGGCCCACCTGCACCAACCGGATCAGGCGGGTGCGTTCACTGCTCGCTGTCATGTTCCCCTCCCTGCTTTCGCTACCCAGATTTGACCGGCTGGCACCTCGGCCCCGCTACGCCACTGCGGACAATGGTTATCCAGCCACTGTTCGGCCTCTTGCTGGTTCAATGGGCCGAACTTCATTACATAAGCCAGCAACAGCTGCCAGTTAGACGCGGCCATGGCTGACCTCTGCCGCTCTGGCCTGTTGCAATTCCCCCACCAGCTGCCAACGCATCTGGCATGCTTCCCCTGCCAGGGCATGGAAGCCCTGCAGGCGAGCCTCTTTATCAAACTGCTTGAGCTGTCTGCACACAGCCCGTTTGTCAGGGGTCGCCAGTGCAATAGCGGCCGCGCTGAAAATCTTGGTAAGCCGAATATCCATCTCTGTTTTGGTCATCGCCGTGCTCCTTTATCGAGGCGGTGAAGACCTGGGCCCAGGTCGGCTGCTCATCAGTACCCAGCCACCACGCCGGGTAGACGGGGCAAGCCCCGTTTCGCTTACTTGGCCAGGCGCTTGCGCGCCTTGTTGACAATGGCGGATAACATGGTCAGCCGGGATTTTTGGCTGGCGGCCTGGCCGTACTGGTTGATGAAGTCGATAGCCAGTTGCGCATCATCCAGAGACCGCTGTGGATTGCTCATCAGCTGACATTCCAGGGAGCTCTTGGCATCGGCCACGCTGGTGTTCAAAAGGGCTTTCACATTTTCCATTCTTCCTCCGGCTGCTCATCAGTACCCGACCACCACGTCGGGAAGACAGGGCGGCGCTGCCACCCTGTTTCGCATCGTTACTGCTCAAACTGCAGCGGCATCAACCCCTGATACTCCTCTGCATTGAGCGGCATAGGGCCCAGTCCTAGCGCCCACAGCAGCGCAGCCTTGATGCCATCCTCATAGGTGTCATCGGGATAGCAGGTGCCCTCGGTCTCGCTGATCTGCTCGCACAGCTGCAGTTGCTCTTCGGCCTGTTCTACGTTGATTTCCATCGCGCATGCCCCCTTACAACTTGGCCAGATCCAGGCTCATCTGAACGTAACGGCCCTGGCCGTCCCGTTCATACAACCGCAGATATTGACTGGTGCCGGTCACCTGAATGGCGTCGGCGATCGCTTGCATGGCCTGCTCCCAGTCGGCGTCCTCGATGTTGAGCTGACGCAGGGAGAGCACCTGGTTAACGTCGATGTGACCGGCCTTAGAAACCCTAAAGGCGTGGTCCACCAAGGCCCGCAGCTTAGGACTGGCACCATCACTCCAGCGAGCGATACACTGGTCGATTAGCGTCTTGGCCGCCTGGATCCGTTCATCAAATTTGCGGTGCTCGCCCACCGCCCGGATCAACTTGTAACGACCGTCGAAACTGAGCAGGGTGACGTTGCCCTTGGTGCCGCCCCAGGCCACGCCATACTGCTCTGCCGACAGATCTACAAAGTCGGCGATCTGCTGCATGGCACCGATCTTGAACGTGACCAGGCGGGAACGTTCTTCACGGGCAGCAGCGATGATGGCCATCACCACCTCGTCACGCAGCTTGTCCGCCGGGGCGATCAGGTCTTCCGGTACCCAGTGCCCCTGGGCGTTCTGCCGCATCGGGGTGGTGTTGCTGGTCTGTGCTTCTTGCATGAAATACTCCTTGATGGATCTCGTTGTTATCCGGTGAGCTACTTGCCCCTCATTGGCGCCAGTGCAATACACAGCCGCCAAAGCGCACCATGGCCACCTCGCTGACCACCCCGGCCAAGTATTCCCGCCCCCACACTGCCCGCCGGGTCATCTCCGGGGGCAAGGGGCCCGTTACCATCAGCAGCGGGGTATCGCGCACCTGACCGGTGCGTACCTTGCACCCGTTTGCCGTCAGCCAGAGGCGCAGCTGGTCGGCCGTGTTCTGCAGATTTCTGTTCATCCCGTTCTCCTTATGATCTCGTCACTGGGCCCACCGCACACACCGAGCCCGCGGGTTTATTGGTTGTTCTTACCGGCTTTTACGAGCAGCCGGTTGAATCTGATACCCAGGATCTTGATCTCCTCTTCCAGCAGCGCTAACAGAGCTAGGTTCTGGCGGCTGAGGTTGTCGCCACCATCGGTCCTGGCCTGGCGGCGTAACCGGCCGAGCACTGCATCAGCGTCATACTGGGCGACAGCCACAGGTTCCGAGTCGATGGTTTTGACCGGTAGCCGCATCGGGCGGCGCAGCAGCTCTTCCTCGCCAAGCTGGCTATGGGGGCAACCGCTTCGACATGCCTTGTAAAGCCGGATCTCGTTGGGAGTACTGCCAACATCTCCAGCCTTGCGCCGCTGATGGGCCTGGCACTGGTGCTGGGGAATACGCCCCAGGATCGGGCACTCCACCGTGTGTCCCATCAACACAGACTCGACCAGTCCTTGGATCCGCACCAAGTCGCCGGGATACTTCTCGTTGCACACTTGGCTGATGGTGGTGCGGCTTATCCCCAACCTCTCGGCCATCACCGCCAGGCTGCTCGACGCCACCGCTTGGCGCAGCACCTCAAGCCACGTATCCATGTTCATTCTCCTCGGTCAGGAACGGATAGAACCGCTGCTCGTTCTGATCCCAGCAGCCGTTTTCGCGGCAGATAGGGGCATGACGCCCGGTATCGCGCACCAGTTGAAAACGCGATGGTTTGCGCTCACTGACGGGGAAGTCTTTTTCCTTGCGATGGAGAACCTTGACGTAACCAGTGCTAATTAGCTTTTCAATAAAGCCATGAGCGTTCCTTGAATCGACACCGCAAGTCATAACCAGATCGTCCTGGCCGAAGGTGCGGTTGATCAACATGGTGTTCCACATCTTCTGCTGCTGGGTCTTGCGCCAAGTGCGAAAGCGACGATAACTGCGCCCCTTTTGATTGGAACCAGACCCAAATACAGGAGGCTGTTGTGGATTGACCACGCGATAGCTGGCTGGACGGTATGTGTCAGCGAGACGTTCGATAACACCTGCATTGACCCATCTAGTGATCACTCTATTGCTATGACCTTTTTTCATCGCAGCCGCATCTTGCAACTGCTGGCTGGTGAAATGCGGCTGCTGACAACACCAGTGCCACGCCACCCTAGTTTTGGTTTCCGTGCTCAATGTAAACTCCTTGTTCTTGTTCTGCTGGGGGCCGGTTAGCGCACGCGTCGAACGTCATGGGTCAATTGACTAGCGTCGATATCTTCTAGGCCAATACGGTCCACCCCAGTGGCAAGAACAATTTTCTCGACCTTGTCGAGCGCCGAGGTGATGCTGCGCACCACCCCGTTGGAGCGTTTACGGATGAGATCCAGCAAGGCCTCATCGATCTCCACCTCCACCTCCATCAGCTCCCGAGCGAACAAGCTGACGTCCTCCAGATCGGCCGCCTTGAATTCGACCCACTGGGAAATACGGTTAAACATCTGCTTGCGCTGGCTGATCCGGCGGGCAATCTCCTCCATCCCCACCAGGATCAGCGGCTGTTCGGTGGCGTCGTAGATATCGCGCAGGGTCTCCATGATCCGGGCATTACTGACCACATGGTCCGCCTCATCGATAAACAGGGTTAGCTCCTCCTTACGGATAGCCTCGACAATGCCGTCCACTGTGCCCCGCAGGTTGTGGCGCACCGGTACCGCGAGTTGCCTTGCAATGCTTTCGAGTAGGCTGGTCAAGGTGTCTGACTTGTAGCAACGCACAAAGATGCCGTTGACCGAGTCCTGGTTAAACAACCAGGTTGTCGCGGTGGTCTTGCCAAAGCCGCTTTCTCCATGGATAAGACCAATCCCTGGCACGATAGAACTGCGGTTCAGCAGGTTGTCGAGCAACTGCTCGGTCTTGATCATGTTTTTCACTTCAACTACTTTGTTTTTCATCGTGTTGCTCCTTGTTTAAACATGGGTTTTATATCGTTACGTCATATCGTCACTCTGCTGTACGGACTCGCTTTTGCTGCTGGATGAGCAGATCTTTTTCGAGCCGTTTAGCCATTAACTGATGGCTGTGCAGGTAGCGCTTGAGCCACTGCGCATCACGCTCATCGAGGGGGGCCTGCAACTGCCGCTCGGCCAGATCCAGCGCGATCTGGTATTCGGTTTTGATTTGCGGGTAAGCGGCCTTGGCCTCGGCTTCCTGCCGGGCGGCGCGGGCTTCGCGCTGCTGCTCAATGGCGACGAGCTCAGCGGCGCTATAGCCTGTCTCGGCCTGCTGACCTACCACGCCGGCCAGGGCTGCCAGGGCTGCGTTATCGAGCGGACGATCAGCTTGTTGAAACTGCAGAGTCTCTTTGGCCTGCTCGACGAAGTGGTTGACCACATCCTGGTGCAACTCATCTATGCCAAAGCTCTTGGCGAGACTTCGCATCTCGCGCCGGAACCCTGCCAGCGCCTTGGCATCGGCCTTCTTGGCGGCACGCCAGGCCTCTGGGCTCACCCCGTTGCCAAGCAGATCGGCATTGATGGCCTCGATCCGCTCACCCCAGTCACCGGTGCGATACAGGTAAGCGCGACCCACATCGCAAGGGTCGAGAAACACCGAGACCCTCTGCGCCTTCCAGCTATGTTCAGCTAGCTCCGGCGCTGTGTAACGAATGCCGCCGGCCTTGATAAAGCCCTTGCCGACCGTGGCTTCGCCGATATGGTTGAGCAGCAGATCCAGCGCCGACTCATCGGCTACAGCCTGCCGCTGGTAACGCGACTGCAAGTACATTTCGTTGGGGCTCATCCCGAGGCCGCCGTGCTTACGGTTGTGGTAATAGGCCTCCAGCCAGCTATCGAGCAGGGTCTGTAACTGGGCGGCCGTCATCGCAAGTGCAAAGATCTCCTTGTCGGCATCTGGCTTGCGTTTCTCCTCCAACCGTTGGGCGAACGATTTGCGCGCCTCGATCACGCTGCGATCTTCCACGCAATGACCGATATAGGAGGGCAGTAGTTCAACCATCCCGTGGCTTAGGGTGCGAAAGAATCGCTCGATATGAGGTTTCTCCCAGCCGGAGTAAGCGTTGGAGCGGCTGACATTGAGGCCGAGCAGTGAGCAGATCGACATAACCCGCTGGCTCACATAGTCCGAGCCGTTGTCGGTACGCATCACCCCGTTCTCATTGAGGGTGCCCCAGCTGAGTAGCGTCTTGCGCAGCAGCAGGCAGATCCCCTCGCTGCTAGAGGACTTGGCAACCAGCAACCTTACCCGGCGGGTGTAGACGTCGATCACCGCGATAATGCTGTGACGGCCTTCGATCAGCATGGCGTCCACCGGGGTTGAGTCGAACTCCCATACGTCGTTCGGGCGGCTCATCCAGGGGTACATCTCCTCGACGGCGGTGCGGTACTGGTTGTTGTAGGCATCCGGGTTAGTGGCATAGGTAAAGGCCACCTTGTTAGCCGCCAGCCACTTGACCAGCCAGCGCCGCAGGCTGCTGGCACTGGGGATGAGCCAGCCGCAGGCGTTCATCTGGTTGTAATGGGTAGCGAGCTCATGCAACGCCGCCCATTTGTTAGCAAGATGCGGTTTTTCCACCACCAGGGCGGTGAGGAACTGGGCCAGCTCGGGGCTCTTGTCCAAGCTGAACGGGCGCTCTCGGTCGTAATTACCAGCCAGGGCTGCGGGCCCCCCCCGATCCAGGTTGGCTTGCCAGCGGCGCAGGGTGATCAGGCTAAATGGCCGCTGCCGCTCATAAATGCTGGCGGGTAGCCGCAGGGCTCGGGCGCGGTACGCATCGATAAAGGCGCGGCGCCCCACTTCCCCCTGTTGGCAGGCTTGATAAGGAGCCAAAAAGTGATCGGCAGCCTGCAAGATAAGCAGTCTGGCATCCACCTTCTTGCGAGCGGTTGCACTCAGAGCTAGCAGCTTGCGGCCCGCATCCGGCTTGACCGGCACCTCGCGGTCCAGCAGCTTGGTCATTGCCTGGGCACCGGCCACATGAGCAGTCACTAATTGACCCTGTTCGGCCACCGCTTGCTCCGCCAGATAGCGGCGGGTTTCTGCAGGCAATGAGCTGATATGGTATTCAAGACCTTTGCCCTGCTCGCGGTCGCGACTTTGCCACTCTTCGCGTTCAGCTTTTTTACGCACACTAGCCGGGTAGGCAGGCATTCCATTGAGGCCAGCAAGCGCCTGTGCTGTCCACCAGGAGCTCATAGCTCACCTCCCAACAAATCAACGCCAAGTGTTTTTGACAGCAGGATCATGATGCTCCTGCTTTCTTTTCTCTTTGGACTAACACTTTTGGACGGGGCATAGCGACTTATGCACCGCTGGACCGCCCTTGGGTGTAGCCCCTTAGATCGGGCCCACGAGGCTTGCGAGAAGCCGCGTTTGATGAGCTCAGCCCTAATCCACTGCGGGTTTTTTCCTGACATACTCACCTCATTTAGATATCATTTAGATATCTTCTAAGTGTCGCTATACGAAACTTATCATTCTTAAATGAATGATTTTGTGTCGTCATGCGTCACATATGAATGATTGATCAACTCCATATGACTGGCAAGTCTTTTTGTGCTGGAATTTTTTCAGACACAACTTCTAGGAATGGGCATCTACCGAGAATTTCTTATATGTCAAAGTCTTACGAAGAAAAAATCCTTACAACCCAAAAAGATGCTGGGGATTCTTTTTTGACTGATGGAATAGATGCACTCAGCAATAGGCTGGATGAGCTGCGAGGGAATCTCAGTTACAAGGTGTTCGCCGAAATGGTCGGAATGAGTGAGTCGGGGATGCGTAAATACTTCCCCCCTTTCAATTCACTGCCCACCATCGACAAAGCGCTGAGGATTGCTCGGGTTTTCAATGTCAATCTGGAGTGGCTGACTACCGGCCAGGGACCCAGGCATCCCGATGGGAATGCCGAGCTGATGGTGCAACGTGATGCATTTGATGAGGAGTACGCGCTGATCGATGGCTTTCACATAGCCGTCAGTGCCGGCCATGGTGCGTTTAATGACCAGCACGAGGTTAAACGCAAGCTAGCCTTTCGCCGCAAGTGGCTCAAATTCCGCCAGCTCCAGCCTGAGAACCTCGCGGTGGTTTTCGCTCAGGGCGACAGCATGGAGCCAACCATTCACACCGGTGACTCTATTCTTATCGATACCAGTAAGAATCAGATAAAAGACGGCGGCCTGTTCGTCCTGCGCCTGGGCGATGAGCTCTATGCCAAGCGTTTACAGAAGCGGGTCGATGGCGGGGTCAACATAATCAGCGATAACAGAGCAGGGTATGAGACGCTTGCCGTACTACCCAATGAGTTGGATTCGCTTAGCATCATCGGCAAGGTGGTCTGGCTGGGACATGATTTTTTTTAAGCTGAAAACATCCTAACAAGTCTGGGTGTTTGGAATTTCTGGACTACCTAAGATGTGATTAAACACACCCATATTAAAACTAGGTAGTTAGCTTGGTTCTTTCATTTTTGGTGCATTACCTCAGTGGGCCCGGCGCAATCTTTCATTTTGACGCCGCGCGCCCCTGGTACCCCCCGATCCACCTCTGAGCCTTGTCAACCTTGAGTTTGTCCCACAAGATCCCACTTACTTTCGGCTGCTCCCGGTTTTTTCATTCTCAGTGGTCGGTTACAACAGGTGCCGGCCAGCAGGCCAGCCCCAGCGCGGCAACCACCGGGATCAGCAGGCTGCGCGCCACCGGCAGTTGCCAGCCGGCCCACAGCAGGATGAGCAGGGCGCTGGCGGGCATCAGCCAGCCGGGCACCGGCCACCAGAGCTGCAGATGCGCCGCCAGCAGGCTCAGTCCCCACAGCACCCACTCCAACCCGAGATCCGCCAACCAGAACAGGCCGTGGGCGAGCGGGGTGGAGAGCGGCGCCAGCAGCACGCCGATGAGGGCGAGGGGGATGATCCCGAGACAAAACAGCGGCAGCGCCAGCAGATTGAGCAACAGGGCCAGCGGCGCCATGCCCTCGAACAGCAGCAGTTGCAGCGGGAGCAGCCCCAGTAGCAGCAGGATCTGCAGCCGCACCAGACCGGGCTTGGCCTCCAGATAGCCCGCCAGCAGCAACAGCGCCACCGCCATGAAAGAGAGCCAGAAACCGGCCGAATAGAGGGCAAAGGGATCCCAGAGGCAAAGCACCACGAAGGCCCACAGCCAGATCCGATGGCTGGGCCAGTCTCGTTTCAACCAGCGCAGCAGGCTCCAGACCGCGACCATGATGAGCGCCCGCTCGGTCGCCACCGCAAAGCCTGCCAGGGCGCTGTAGGTCGCGGCGAACAGCAAGGAGACCAGGATGGCGCCACGCAACCCGAACAGCCGCCCGAGCCACCAGCCGAGCACCGCCACCAGGGCGATGTGCTGGCCGGAGATGGCGATGATGTGGGTCAGGCCGCTGCCGCGAAACAACTCCCACTGCGCATCCGTGATGCCGCTCTGCTCGCCGAAGCTGAGTGCCGCAAGCAAGGGGGCATGGGTCAGCCCCTGCCAACCGGCATTCGCCTGCGCCAGCCAGCGATCGCGCCAGCCCGGGGCCGCCGCCTCTGTCTCGACGATCCGGCGCAGGTTGCCGGTGGCGGTGATGCCCTTGCCAAGCAGCAGCCGTCGCCCGTCCATTCCGGCCTCGTTGGCGAGGCCGTGGGCGGGCTTGAGGCTGCTCACCAGGGTGATGCGACTGCCGGCGGGGATCGGCGGCAGCGCCTGATAGGCGTTGAGGCGAACGAGGGGTTCCGGGCTGAGGGGCCTGTCGTCCAGGGTCGAGACTCGCAACAGCAGGCGGACAAATTTATCACCCGGTTTATCACCTGATGGCTCCGTACTTTGTACCCGTGCGGTTATGATGTGGTTCGTCTGCTCCGCCAGCCGCTCCAGCCAGCCAAGCCGATACGGCAAGCTGGCCTGCATCCAGAGCATGCCGAACACCAGAAACAAGAGCCGCCAATGGCGGTAATATGCGAGGGGGATGGCGAGGGACAGCAAGACGCCCCCCCATGCGACTGAAGGTAACCATGGCCAGAGTAGCGAGGAGCTTGCCCCCAGGGCAAACGACAACAGACGCAGATCCATGGAGCAAGTATTTAGCAAGGTTTCAATCATGCCCAAACATCTCATCCAGCGCTGGCTACCCGATCAAGAGGCGCTCAAGACTCACAAACACCTGAAGATGTTCGGCAGCCTGCTGCTGGATAACAATCTCTGGCATCTCAACCGCCGCAGTGCCTCGGCGGCGGTCGGGGTCGGCCTGTTCATGGCCTGGATCCCGGTGCCTTTTCAGATGTTGCTGGCCACAGGTGGCGCCATCGCCTGCCGGGCCAATCTGCCGCTGGCGGTGGCGCTGTGCTGGGTCGCCAATCCCGTCACCATGCCCCCCATGTTCTATGGCGCCTACAAGCTCGGTTGCCTGCTGCTGGGGAGCCCCTCCCAGGATATCGACATCGAATTCAGCTGGCACTGGCTGAGCTCCGTCTTCGAGACGGTGGCGCCGCCGCTGCTGCTTGGCGCTCTTGTGCTGGCGTGCGTCAGTGCGCTGTGCGGCTACCTCGCGACCCGTCTGCTGTGGCGGCTGAGCGTGGTGCGCCGGTGGCGTCAGCGCTGGAGAGCCCTGGCATGAACCTCTCCCGCTTCAAGCTGGATCCTGACTCCCTGCGCAAGCAAAAATGGTTCGCCCTGTTCGGCGAGCGGCTGTTTGCCCCGGCGCTGTGGCAGGGCGGCCGCCGGGCGCTCTGCGGCGCCGTCGCGGCCGGGCTGTTCGCCAGCTGGGTTCCGATGCCCATGCACTCCCTCGTCGCGGTCGTGCTGGCACTCGCCTTCGGGTTCAACCTGCCGCTGGCCCTGCTGGCGGTCTGGTTCAACAACCCGCTGACCCTGCCCTTCATGTATCTGTGGGCCTATCGCACCGGCTGCCTGGTGCTGCACCAGACCCCGGAGCCCTTCCACCTCACCTGGTCTCTGCATTGGCTGGAGCACGAAGCGGCCACCCTGGTCCCTCCCTTCCTGCTCGGCAGCCTGCTGCTGGCGATGCTGACCGCCGCCACCGGCGCCCTGCTCACCCTGCTGCTGTTGCAACTGGCCAGGCTGGTCAAGCGTCGCTCCCACACTCCCTAAGTCATTGACTCATCACGGGGATGGTAAGCTCTGAGCCTGCGCTGGCTGCGTGCCCGGCTTGCCATCGTTTGACTCAACCACCACACTCCTTGTAGCCCTCTGTGCCCTTAGCACCATCAGCATCATCCATTCGAGACAAGGAGCCCACCATGGCCGAACCGCTGATCCTCGCCTATGCCAATGGCCGTCCCATCTCCCTGCTACCCGCCCTCGCCAATCGCCACGGTCTCATCACGGGCGCCACGGGCACGGGCAAGACAGTCACGCTGCAGGTGATGGCGGAGGGCTTCTCCCGCCTGGGGGTACCGGTCTTTCTGGCCGATGTGAAAGGGGATCTCGCGGGTCTGGGGGCCGCAGGCACCCCTTCCTCCAAGCTGGATGCCCGCCTCGCCCAGCTCGGCATTGCGGCGCCCGCCTTTGCCCCCTGCCCCACCCTGTGCTGGGATCTGTTTGCCGAACAGGGCCACCCGGTGCGGGCCACCGTCTCCGACATGGGCCCCCTGCTGCTGGCCCGGCTGCTCGGCCTGAACGATACCCAGAGCGGGGTGCTGGAGCTGGTGTTCAAGGTGGCGGACGACGAGGGTCTGCTGCTGCTCGATCTGAAAGACTTGCGCGCCATGGTGCAATTCGTGGGAGAGAACGCCAAGTTCCTCACCACCCGCTACGGCAACGTGTCCACCGCCTCCGTCGGCGCCATACTGCGCAATCTGCTCACCCTGGAGAGCGCGGGGGGCGATCACTTCTTCGGCGAGCCCATGCTGGATATCCAGGACCTGCTGCAGACCGATCAGGTCGGCCACGGCCATGTCAATGTGCTGGCGGCGGCCAGGCTGACCCAATCCAGCCGGCTCTATGCCTGCTTCCTGCTCTGGCTGTTGTCCGAGTTGTTCGAGCAGTTGCCCGAGGTGGGCGATCCGGAGAAGCCCGTACTGGTGTTCTTCTTCGACGAGGCCCACCTGCTGTTCAACGACGCCCCCAAGGCGCTGCTGGAGAAGATCGAGCTGGTGGTGCGCCTCATCCGCTCCAAGGGGGTCGGCATCTACTTCGTGACCCAGAGCCCGGCCGATATCCCGGACAGCGTGCTGGGGCAGCTCGGCAACCGGGTGCAGCATGCCCTGCGCGCCTTCACCCCGAGCGATCAGAAGGCGGTGCGGATCGCCGCCAACACCCTGAGGGCCAACCCGGCATTCGACGCGGCCGGCGTCATCACCGAACTCGGAGTAGGCGAGGCCCTCGTCTCCCTGCTTGATGAGAAGGGTCGCCCCAGCGTGGTGGAGCGCGCCTTTATCGCGCCGCCAGCCAGCCGGATCGGGCCGCTGAATGACATTGAGCGTCAGGCCCTGATCCGGGGCTCCCTGCTCTACGGCAGCTATGAGGTCAGGGAGGATCGCGACTCCGCCTTCGAGCGCCTCAACGGTCAGGCAGAAACCAAAGACCAGGGCGTGGCGCAGGAGAAGCCGACCATGGCCCCCGCCCAGGCCGACGCCCCCGCCGAGGGGGGACTGCTCGATGCCCTCAACGACATGCTGTTTGGCCGCACCGGTCCCCGTGGTGGCCAGCATGACGGCGTGGTGCAGACCGCCGCCAAGAGCGTGGCCCGCACCCTGGGCAACGAGGTGGGGCGCCAGCTGATCCGCGGGGTGCTTGGCTCCCTGCTGGGAGGCAAGAGTCGGCGCTGAGCCGCGCAGACAGACGAACATAAAAAAGCCCGCCAAATCTGGCGGGCTTTTTACGCTGTCGAGTCTGTGATCATCCAAGTGGGGATCACCTCAAGCCGATCTCACGGCACCTTGCGGTGACCTCGCCGAGGGGAGCCATATCGAACGGGGATGCCCTTCCTACGGTGCTTACAGCACCTTGGCGATGGCGTCACACAGCGGATCTATGTTGGCGCGGGTGATCCCGGCCACGCTGATCCGGCCGGAGCCGACGATGTAGATGGCGAACTCGCTCTTGAGGCGTTCCACCTGATCCTTGGAGAGACCGGAGAAGGAGAACATACCGTTCTGCTCGCGGATGAAGCCGAAGTCCTGGTTCACCCCGAGGGCCGCCAGCTTCTCCACCAGCAGCTCGCGCATCTCGCGGATCCGTACCCGCATGGCGGTCACTTCTTCCACCCACTCGGCATAGAGGGCCGGATCGCTGACGATGGCGGTTACCACGGCGGCGCCGTGTGACGGCGGGTTGGAGTAGTTGGCGCGAATGACAGTCTTCACCTGGGTGAAGGCGATGTCGGCCACGGCCTTGCTCGCGCTGACCAGGGTGAAGGCACCGACCCGCTCATTGTAGAGGCCGAAGTTCTTGGAGAAGGAGCTCGCCACCAGCAGCTCGTCGTGGCAGGCGGCGAAGATGCGCAGACCCTCGGCGTCTTCCTCGATGCCCCGGGCAAAGCCCTGATAGGCGAAGTCAAACAGTGGCAACCAGCCGGCGGCCGCACTCTGTTTGGCCAGAGCGCACCACTGCTCGGTGGTGGGATCGATACCGGTCGGGTTGTGGCAGCAGCCGTGCAGCAGCACCAGTTCCCCGGGTTGCACCTCGGAGAGGGACGCCTGCATGGCGGCAAAGTCCAGCCCCTTGGTGGCGGCATCGTAATACTTGTACCACTTCACGGTGAGGCCGGCGGACTGGAACACGCTGACGTGGTTGGCCCAGGTGGGATCGGAGATCCAGATGGTCTTGGCCAGGCCATTGCGCACCACGAACTCGGCAGCGATGCGCAGGGCACCAGTGCCACCCGGCGCTTGCGCCGTCTTGGCGCGGCCGCTGGCGACCAGCGCAGAGTCTTGCCCGAACAAGAGTTGCTGCACGATACGACCGTATTCGATGTTGCCCTCGATGCCGAGGTAGTTCTTGGTCTTCTCGTCGTTGAGCAGCTTCTGCTCGGCCTTCTTGACGCAATGAAGGATGGGGGTGGCGCCGGTCTCATCCTTGTAGATCCCGACCCCCAGATTGATCTTGTGGCTGCGAGTATCGGCACGGAAAGCTTCGGTCAGGCCCAGGATAGGATCCGCTGGGGCGGCAACAACCTTTTCAAACATGGTAGTCCCTGTATTCCATTGAATGTGTGGGTGTCAGGCGCTTTTTTGAAACAAAAGCAGCAAACGAAAAGCGGCGGACAAAAACGCCAGATTGGCAAGCGCTCCGTCAACTCTTTATACCATCGCCTTCAATAGGGGAAAACCGCTTTTTCGAGAGGGTCTGTGGCCATGTCAGCCAACGGCGTGCCAGTCGGGTGCCAGGGCGCACGCCTCGGCCGACAAACCACGGTTTGATTCAACCAGATCGCTGCAAAGTGCCAACAATGGCCGCGGGATCCGGCTAGGCTCCCAGGGGCGAGAGCCGAGCAAGGGAGTGGCATAGGCCGCCTTGATGGAAGCAAGCGCCCGGGGCAGCCACCAGCTGGCCGGACGGCCCAGCCGCTGGGCCAGCACTAGTACCCTGTCCACGCCGGCAGGATCCAGGGTGGTGAGATGGCTCCAGAGGGTGTGGGGCGGCAGCGCGGCGACCAGGGATTGCAGGGCACCGGGCTCCAGCGCCGGGGCCCAGACCAGCAGGGCATCTTCAGGCAGTGCCAGCTCGGTGAAGGTACCGACGGAATCTGTGCTGATCACCCGCTGGATGCCCCCCTCTCCCCACAGGATCTTGCCAAGCCCCGCCAGGGTGCGCGCAGGCAACGCCACCTCCCCCAGGGTCTGCAGCCAGGGCGTCGCATCGAGCAGGGTGCCGCCGCTGAAGAACAGGCTGAAAGGGCGAGCTGCACGCAGCCTGAGCGACTGATCGCCGCACAACCTGATGCCCTTGTCTTCAAAGTTGATCTGCTCAACGGGGCTGAACGCCCCCTCGCCTTTGCGATAGAGCGCCGCCAACACCCGCTCGTTGACCCGCTCTCCCAGCTGCCAACCCTGAGCCTGCAACCACTCCTCCGGCTCAGGGGGCGTGCAGCTCATCTCCGCCAGCATCAGCTCGCGGGTGAGGTAGCGACGGCCGGCCGGGGTCAGTTCATAGCGATGATTACCAAGGGTGATCAGCAGCTGGTTGTCCCTGAGCATGCCGATCAGCGGCTGCCACTGGCGGCCACGAAGAGCCAGCGGGGCCTCGGTCAGCAGTTGCCGGGCCAGAGCCTGCCATTCGGGGTGACTGAAATCGATCAAACGCATCCTTCCCTGTGGGTCGACCATCTTTCAACGAATTGAATAATCTAGCGATTTTTGGGAAGCGAGCCAAGGATAAAAAAGAGACAACGTGAACTGGCGCAGGGGGAATAGCGGGATAAACGAGGCCACAGGACCGCGGACAACAGATAAAACAAAACGGCCAAGCAAGCTTGGCCGTTTATCCACTAACTCAGTGCCAGGACTGGATTAGAAGTTGTATTGCAGAGCAACAGTGAACTCGTCGTCCAGGTCGTCGATACCCTGGATTTTGTACTCGGTGTACGCCTTCAGCTTGGAAGTGAAGTTGTACTGAACACCCAGCAGAGTTTCGTCAACTTGGTCTTCGTAGGAAGAACCGGCCAGCTTGTCCTTGCCTTCCTTGAAGTTGTAGCCAGCCAGGAAGGTCCAGGCGTCTACGTTGTAGGAGGCAGCCAGCTCGTAACCGTGGCCCTTGCCGCCGTTACCGTTGGCGTCATTGCTGATCTCGCCTTCGGTGTACACACCGGCGAAGTAGAAGCCGTTGATGGCGTAGTGTGCGCCCAGAGCCCACTCGTTCTTATCACCGGAATCACCGTTCAGCTTGTTCTCCAAGTCGGAGTAAGCATAACCGGCGTTCAGGCCCAGACCGAAGTCGAAGTCATAACCGGCAGCAACTGCATAGCCGTAGTTACGCTTCAGGTTGGGGAACACGGTGCTGACGCTGTCGCCACCGACGTCAGAAACGATGACAGCGGTGTCGTCGTTGGTCTGATAGGACAGCTTGCCCTTGAAGCCCTGGTAGCTGTTGGAGTAGATGATCTGGCCTTCTTGACGACCGTCGTAGTAGTTACCGGCGTCACCCCATTCGTTGAAGATATCGGTCGGCTCCAGCACGTCGTAGAACGCGGTGTCGGTCTGGCCGAAGATGATCTTGCCGTACTGGGTACCGTCGAAACCAACATAGATGTGACGAGCCTTGAAGGTGTCGCTGTCAGAATCGTTGTTGTTGGAGTTCTCGGAGGCAACTTGCCACTCGGTCTTGGCGATACCAGACCAGGTGTTGTTCAGGGCAACTTTACCGGACCAACCCAGACGGGAGGTACCGATCAGCTCTGCATCAGCATCGTTGTGGTCGGTGTAGTAGTTAGCCTGAACACGGCCGTAGATATCAAAAGAGGTGCCGTCTTTGTCATAAACGACCGCAGCGTTAGCAGCAGAAGCGAACAGAGCCGGGATTGCGATTGCCAGAATTGTCTTTTTCATAGTTGTTTCCAATGCCTACTGTAATTAAACACTAAGTCCTTGTTATTCCCTGTGTTAGCGATGTTCTTTGCATCACTATGGCGCCGAGACTATCATCGGGTTTTCCAATCCGCAATGAAAAAACTTTGAACTTTTTGCGAAAAGCATAGTCATAGCGAAAATTTTGTGAGCTGACTCTCACAATATTTGCCCCCTCAGGGAAAACGTTTACAGCGATAGTCTCTGCTTTAATCGCTACTTTATGGTGGTTTATTGCACCGCAATGAGTCCGCATACTATAAGTGCAATGTCCGGGCATCGGAGCCTGCCTCCGCTTGCCTCGACCCCACCCGTCGGTTGCGGGTATCCTGTGTTCATTCACCTCCGATAGGGTCACACCTCATTCATGCTATCTACTCGCCTCAAAACCACCATTCGCAATACCTATCGCCAGATTGCCGATGGCTTACCCGGTTTTGTGCCGCGCAAGGAGCAGAATTTTCTGGTGGCCGAAATCGCCAAGACCCTGACCGGTGAATACGACCGGGCCCGCCGCATTCTGGTGGCCGAGGCGGGCACCGGCATCGGTAAATCCCTCTCCTATGCCCAGGGCGCCATCCCGGTGGCGCGCCTCACCCAGAAAAAACTGGTGATCTCCACCGCCACCGTCGCCCTGCAGGAGCAGTTGATCCACAAGGACCTGCCGTTCTACCACCGCCACAGCGAGCTGCCGTTTCGTTTTATGCTGGTCAAGGGGCGCCAGCGCTACTGTTGCGAGCATCTGCTGGAGCAGGCCGCGAGCGGCGTTGAGATGGCCAACTTCGAGCTGGATTTCGGCTCTTTGAGCAAGCACAAGCCCTCGGATGCCGACAAGGAGCGCTATCAGGCGCTGTGGCAGGCCTACACGGACGGGAAGTGGGACGGGGATCGGGACAACTGGCCCAAGCCCATCCCGGACCTGTGCTGGGAGCGGATTGCCGCCGATCGCCACAGCTGCAACAAGGCGCTGAGCCACCACCAGCACTGCCCCTTCCACCGCGCCCGCAACGACATGGACGCCGCCGATGTGCTGGTGGTCAACCACGCCCTGCTGCTGTCGGATCTCACCATGGGGGGTGGCATCATACTGCCGCCCCCGGACGAGTGCATTTACGTGCTGGATGAAGCCCATCACCTGCCCACCATAGCGCGGGATCACGGCGCGGCCTCGGCCAGTGTGAAGGGTTCCCGTCGCTGGCTGGAGAAGCTGGTGCAGAGTGCCGGCAAGCTGGCCCGGGCCCTCAACAAGGAGAGCCTGCTCGATCCCCAGCTCAAACTGCAGGATGCCCTGGCCTCTCTGCAACCGGACCTCAAGGCGCTGGAGCAGTGGCTCGCTGGCAATGAGCAGCTGTTTGGCCGCGAGCAGCACCACAGATTTGCCGACGGCGTGCTGCCCGACCCGCTGCCCATGCTGGCGGAAAATCTGAAAGAGGCGAGCAAGAAGGCGCTGCGCGCACTGGACAGGATGCAGGGCGCCATCGGCGAGGCCCTCAAAGACGGCGAAATCCGTCGCAAGGAGGCCGAACCCCTGCTGGCGGAGAGCGGTTTTCACCTGCAGCGGCTGGAGAGCTTCTGTGCCCTGTGGGAGATGCTGAGCCGCCACGTGCCGACCGGCAAGACGCCGATGGCGCGCTGGATGGTCAAGGGGGAGGATGGGGACATCTGGCTGCACGCCTCCCCCATCGAAGTGGGCTATCTGCTGGAGGAGTGGCTCTGGTCGAGATGCCTCGGTGCCGTGCTGGTGTCGGCCACCCTCACCGCCCTCTCCTCCTTCAGCTATTTCCGCCATCAGGTGGGGCTGAAAGAACACGACGGTACCCGCTATCTGCGGCTGCGCTCCCCCTTCGAGTACCACAAGGCGGAGCTCTATCTGCCCAAGATGACCCACGAGCCGAGCGCCCCCGCCTTTACCCAGGAACTGGTCGATACCCTGCCCCGTCTGCTGGCGGGCAAGGAGGCAAGCCTGGTGCTGTTCTCCTCCTACCGGCAGATGAACGAGGTGGCGCAAGGGCTGCGGGCCAAGGGGCTGTCCCTGCTGGTACAGGGGGAAGCATCCCGCAGCGCCCTGCTGACACTGCACAAGCAGAAGTGCGACGGCGGCCAGGCCAGCATCCTCTTTGGCACCGGCAGCTTCTCCGAGGGGCTGGACCTGCCCGGCCACTACCTCACCAACCTGGTGATCACCAAGCTGCCGTTCGCGGTGCCGAACTCCCCGGTGGAGGAGGCCACCGCCGAGTGGATCGAGCAGCGCGGCGGCAACCCCTTCCTGCAGCTGACGGTGCCGGAAGCATCCCGCAAGCTCATCCAGGCCTGCGGTCGTCTCATCCGCAAGGAGGCCGATCGGGGCAGGGTCACCATACTCGACCGGCGCCTGCTCACCAAACGCTATGGCAAGGGGCTGCTCGACGCCCTGCCTCCCTTCACCCGACGGATCGAATAAGCCGGACAATCGACTGGCGGCAAGCAACGTGAAGAGAAAAAACGCGAAAATCCCCGGCGGGAACGCCATAAACGGCTATTGCCGCCCTGTGGCAAACCTGTAAAAATGAGCCCCTATTTTTCAGTGGGCACTTGCCTGACTGTTCAAGGAGATGAAATGAAACTGACTGTTCTGGTGCCGGCCCTGGCTGGTCTGTTGTGGGCAGGTAGCGCCCTGGCTGTTAGCCAACTGGAAATAAGCAATCCCTACGTCACTCAGCTGATCGATGGTGAGTCCATCAATCCCAAGCTGCTCGACAAGACCAGCAGCTTCCCCATCAGTGCCGGCAAGCACCAGCTGGTGGTGGCCTTCGAAGGTAACTACTCCAACCGCAACGACATCAAGCTGGTGACCGCCGAGCCGCTGGTGATCAACTTCACCGCCGCCGACAACCAGACCCTGGTGCTGGACTACAAGAAGCCACGCAACGAGAGCGAAGCCAAGCTGTTCGTCCAGGATCAGAAAGTGGTCCTCAAAGACAAGGCCAGCGGCAAGGTGCTGGAGAGCGAGCAATTCGTGCTGCCGAAAGTGGAAGGCTTCCAGCTGACCCGCGACTACCAGCAGGAGCTGCTGAAAATAGGCAAGGCCTTCAATCAGCCTGCCGCCGTTGCCGTCTCCAGCGCCGCCGTGATGGCCGCCACCAGCGCCCCGGTCGCAGCAGCCCCAAGCAAGGCCCAGAGCAATCCGGAAGCCCTGACCCAGCTGCAAAACTGGTACAACAAGGCCGATGCGGAAACCCGCAAAGCCTTCCAGATCTGGGTGATCCAGCAGCAGTAATGGCGTCTTCATGCCAGCAAACAAGGGGAGCCAGGCTCCCCTTCTTCATATCCGCCCCCGCCTGACCCTATGTCCCTTCGCATCTTTCACCACGCCACTTACTCCGCCCTGACGCTGCCCGAGCGCCACCGCTTTCCGCTGGCCAAGTATCAGGCGCTCTACCAGAGACTCCTGGCGCTAGGGTATCCGCTGGAGGAGGCCCGCCCCGCCAGCCATGAACAGCTGGTGCGGGTCCACGATGCCGACTATGTGGACGCGGCCCTCGCCGGCCGGCTCGATGAGCAGGCCATCCGCCGGCTCGGTTTTCCCTGGTCGCCCCTGCTGATTGAACGCACCCTGCACTCGGTCGGAGCCACTATCGCCGCCAGTCGTCACGCCCTCGAGCAAGGCTGCGGCCTGCAGATCTCCGGCGGCTATCACCATGCCCACCGGGACTTTGGCAGCGGCTTCTGCCTGTTCAACGATCTGGTGATCGCGGCCCGGGCCTGCCTGGACGAGGGACGCTGCGAGCGGGTGCTGATCGTGGATCTCGACGTCCATCAGGGGGATGGCAGCGCCGCGCTGTGCGCCGGCAGCCGTGACATCATCACCCTCTCCCTGCACGGCGAGCACAATTTCCCCCGCGACAAACCGGCCTCCCACCTGGACTTCGCCCTGCCAAGCGGCATGCAGGATGACGCCTACCTCGACACCCTGGCCCAGGCGCTGTCACTGGCGCTGCGCCTGTACGGCCCGGATCTCATCCTCTATCAGGCCGGGGTCGATGTGCATCAGGCCGATGATCTCGGCTATCTCGCCCTGAGCGATGCCGGGGTGCGCCAGCGGGACGCCATGGTATTCGACTGCGCGTGGCAGCAGGGCCTACCCATCGCCGCCGTGCCGGGGGGCGGTTACCGGCGCGACTGGCCGCAGCTGATCCCGCTGCACCTGTCACTGTTTGAGGAAGCCCGGCGCCGCTTTTGCTAGCCCCTTACGCCGCGCCGTTGAGAGAATATGATTTCCCAATTTTCAATTTCCAAAAAGAAGAGGCGACCCAGGGTCGCCTCTTCTTTATATAAAACACAGTAGTGATGTCCTGAGCCTATCAACATGGACAAGGGTGACCAGTGAGTGGCTTTATTCGTTGTTCATTGGTGGCCGTCAGGCATGGGCCACCGGCGTCGGATGCTCGCCCATTTTACGCAGCAGCATCAGCAGATAGATAAACGACACACAGGCGATCATGACAAACAGCAGATTATCCGAGTAATGCTGCATCAGCAGTGCAGTAAAGGTCGGGCCAAGCAAGCTGCCAATGGTGTAGCTCAGGAGCAGCGCCTGATTCATCGCCACCAGTTGATGCTGCTCGACCTTCTCGCAGGCCCAGGCCATGGCAACCGGATAGAGCGTAAAACCCGCGGCCCCAAGGATGAAGAGCGCCGGGCCCATGGCCGCGTTGCCGAGCATCGCCAGAGAGCCCAGGATCACGACAGATACCTGTACCCGCAGCACCTGCAATCGCCCGAAGCGATCTGCCAGACGGCCTATCGGCCACTGCCCCAGGATGCCAGCACTCACCATCACCGCCATCCAGTAGCCAATACCGGCATCACTCACCCCCTGGTGGTTCAGGTAGAGTGGCATCAGGCCATAGAGCGACCCCAGTACTATGCCGGATATGATGCAGCCATTGACCCCAAGGCGCGCCTGACGCAGGCGCAGCATCGGCCACACCCGGGTTGTCCCCTGCTGTTCGCTGTGCTCGTTGACAATGCGGGTGAACAGCAGCGGCAGGATCGCGGCCAATACCAGGCCAGTCACCCAGGGCAATACATCCATCAGACCGGTCGGCAGCGTGCTGACCAGCAGTTGCCCGAGCACTGTCCCCATGTAATAGACCATCATGTAGGCGGCGAGCAGGCGCCCCCGATTGCGCGCGTTACCGCTACACATCAGCGCACTCTCAACCACCACCCAGATCATGGCGCAGCCGACGCCTGCGATGAATCGCCAGATAAGCCAGCTCCAGAAGCCAAGGGTGAGCCCTAACCCGACACAGCCTGCGGCAAAAAGGGCGGAGGCCAAGTAGTAGCTGCGGTTGAACCCGACGCGCTTGATCAGCGCTCCCGCCAGCAGGGTCCCCAGCAGGTTGCCGCTGAAATAGGAGGAGCCGACCATGCCCACCTGCCAGGTCGGCAGATTGTCATGGGCGAGCCAGAGCGGTACCAGGGTATTCAACACCGCGATGGCCAGGGTCAACAGCAGCAGGCCACAGAGCAATAACAGCACTGGCCGGGAGTATGTGGTCATGGATAAAACCGTGAGGAGAGTCAAAATGCGAGCGCATCATGCCACTGCCAAATCCATTGTCAATCGGCACTGAACGAGCGGCAGCCAGGTTTGGCTTCGCACAGGCGTTGCCTCATTGATCTGCCCCTGCAACGCCTGCTCAGCAGCAGGATTATCCCATTGATTAACTGGACCTTGGGCTAGCAAGGAAGGGATATGGTCGATTGAGGATCCTCATCCATCTTTTAGCGACGGTATGAAGATGAAGACGTGCTGCTGGCGCTGCGCGAGGAGGTGAGGCAGCAAAAAGCACGGGGGGACGGCGACCGGCGCGACTGGCAGTAGCCCTCCCCGCGGCCCCTCTCCCTGTTCGATGAGGCACACCATCGTCTCAGCCAAGGCGTTCCGCTCTTTCGCCTTGCCTCGCCCCTGCCCTGACCATGGACGCCATAACAGAAGAGGCGACCCTGGGGCCGCCTCTTCTCTATATCTGGCACAATATCGGCTATTTCTGACGCTTCTTGGCGTACTTGCGACGGGCGCGCGCCTGGCGCTCCTCTTCCCGCTCGGCCTTCTCCTTGGCCTTCTCCTCAGCCTCTTCTGCTGCCGCAACTATCTCGGCGCTCACCATCTCCGGGGTCTCCAGCGAGATGCGACCGAGCAGGCCGGAGCGGAACTCGTTGACCAGGATCTCGGACGCCTTGTGCAGATCGGCCAGGCCCCCTTTGCGCACGAAGGCGCGCTGACGGGCGATCATCTCCAGCAGCTCGATCTCGGTCTCCGGCAGATCCGCAATCTGGTAGCGCGCCTTGATGCGCTCCGGATAGGCCTTGATGAAGTAATCGGCGGCGAACATGGCGATGTCGGCATAGTCGAATACCGTGTCCTTGATGGCCGCGGTGACCGCCAGCCGATAACCGCAGGAGGGCGGGTTCAGCTTGGGCCAGAGGAAGCCCGGGGTATCGGTCAGGATGACGTTGTTGTCGAGCTTGATCCGCTGCTGGGACTTGGTCACCCCCGCCTCGTTGCCGGTGCGGGCTATGGTGCGCCCCGCCAGGGTGTTGATCAGGGTGGACTTGCCCACGTTGGGGATGCCCATGATCATGGCCCGCACGCCACGCAGGTCGAAGTTACGCTCCGGCAGCATCTCATGACACAGGGCCAACAGGTTCTTGATCTTCTCCGGCTCCTGCTGGGTCAGGGGCAACGCCTTGATCCCCTTCTCTTTCTCCATGTGCGCCACCCACAGCTCGGTGATCGCCGGATCGGCGAGATCCGCCTTGTTCAGCACCTTGATCACCGGGGTATCGCCACGCAGCTCGGGCACCAGTGGGTTTTCGCTGGAGAAAGGGATGCGGGCATCGAGCATCTCGATGATGACATCGACCTGGGGCATGACCTCGGCAATCTCTTTGCGGGCCTTGTGCATGTGGCCGGGGAACCAGTTGATGGACATATCCGTTACTCTCTAAAAGGGGCTGCGGGCGCGCTGTGGCGGCTGGAGCGGACGTCGGGCGTCGCAAGGGGGCGCATTTTACCTGCTGGAGCCCCAATTTGACAGGCCATTCTAGCCCGTGGCACGGGAACCACCAAGCCGGCGGTCGGGTCGGGTCCGGGGTGTCGACCGCCATGTTGCCTACATAAATAAGTGATTGATACAACATCACATTTAAATCCTGCCTTCATCGGATTGTCATCCACATTCACTAAAAGTGTCATCTGATCCCTCTAGGCTTCGCTCAGGTTTTACAAGGAGCGAACCCCAATGAGAAAAATGGCAGGACTTGCATTGATGATCGGCGCCGCCCTGGCCGCCGGCTGCAACTCCACAAACGACAGCGACACCCCTGAACCCAGCGCCAAGAATGTGATCTTCTTCCTCGGCGATGGCATGGGCCTCAACACCCTGACCGCGGCCCGCATCTACGGCGTCGGGGAAGAGGGCAGTCTCACCATAGACACCCTGCCGGAGACGGCCTTCATCAAGACCTTCTCCCACGACTCCCAGGTCACCGACTCGGCCCCCTCCATGGCCGCCTACATGACCGGGGTCAAGAGCAACAACGGCGTCATCAGCATGGACAGTGATGCCACCCAGGAGAGCGACTGCAGCCAGAGCGCCGGCAAGCCGGTCACCACCCTGCTGGAGCTGGCCAAGGCCGACGGCCGCGGCACCGGCGTGGTCACCAGCACCCGGGTCACTCACGCCACCCCGGCCGCCACCTACGCCCACATCTGCAACCGGGATCTGGAGGCGGACATCGCCGCCCAGCTGGTGCCGGGCGGTGCCGGCTACAACGGCGCCTTGAAAGAGGGGCTGGACGTGGTGCTGGGGGGTGGCAGCAGCTTCTTCCTGCCGGCGGCCGACCAGGGCAAGCGGGAGGATGGCCGCAACCTCATCAACGAGATGCAGGCCAAGGGCTACCAGTTCGCCAGCAACCTGGATCAGCTGAACCAGGCCGAGGCGGGCAAGCCGCTGCTGGGACTGTTTGGCTCCAGCCACATGAAATATGACCTGGACAGGCCGGCCAGTGAGCCATCACTGGCCCAGATGACCCTGGCCGCCATCAAGCAGCTCAAGGACAAGGAGAAGGGCTACTTCCTGATGGTGGAAGGGGGCCGCATCGATCACGCCCTGCATGACACCAACGCCAAGCGCGCCCTGCAGGACACCCTCGCCTTCGACGACGCCATCAAGGCCGCCATCGACGAGGTGAAGAAGACCGACCCCGAGCTGAAGAACACCCTGATCGTGGTCACCGCCGACCATGACCACACGCTGGTGCTCAACGGTTATGCCAAGCGTACCGGCAAGACCACCGCCGACAACCCGGGCGTGCTCGGGCTGGTGAAGAACTACGAAACCGGCGAACCGAGCAAGGATGCCGACGGCATGCCCTACACCATCATCGGCTTCGGCAACGGCTACAACCGGGTGGATGGCTCGCGCAGCAGCGTGGCCGCGCTGGACGATGCCACCGTCTCGGCCGACGACTATCACCAGGAGGTGGTGGTCAAGGTGGGCGACATAGGCAACGAAACCCATGGCGGCACCGACGTCTTCCTCGGCGCCATCGGCCAGGGAGCGGACAGCTTCCACGGCTCTCTCGACAACACCGCCGTGTTCGGCAAGGTCAAAGCTGCGGCCAAGCTGTAAGGAGCATTCCATGAGAACAAGCATGACAACAACCATGAAAAAGACCCTGGTGTGCACCGCCCTGTTCGGTGCCCTGGGTGGCCTGTCCCAGGCCCAGGCCAGCGACGCCAAGAATGTGATCCTGTTTATCGGTGACGGCATGGGCCCCACAGTGCTCACCGCCACCCGGCTGTTCAAGGTGGGGGAAGAGGGCAACCTGGAGATCATGAAGCTGCCCCGCAGCGCCCGCATCAAGACCTTCTCCAACGACGCCCAGACCACGGACTCGGCCCCCTCAATGGCGGCCTACACCACGGGCGTCAAGATGAACAACGAGGTGATCGCCATGAGCAGCGATACCCAGGCGGTCGCCCCGGCTAAGGACATCAACGGCAACAAGGGCATCAACAACTGCACCGGCGACAACGGCACCCCGGTGCCGACCATACTGGAGCTGGCCAAGGCGGCGGGTAAATCGGTCGGTGCCGTCACCACCACAGAGCTGACCCATGCCACCCCGGCCGCCACCTACTCCCACATCTGCCACCGGGACGCGGCCTACGCCATCGCCGAGCAGGCGGTACCGGGCGGTGCCGGCTTCAACACCGCTCTCGGGGACGGGGTCGACGTGCTGATGGGGGGCGGTGCCAATCACTGGACCCCCTACAGCGCCAGCAACAAGGGCGGCCGGGCCGATGGCCGGGATCTGACCGCCGAGCTGAGTGCCCAGGGCTATCAATACGTCACCACCCAGGGCGATCTGGCCAAGGTCAGCAGCGGCAAGGTGCTCGGCCTGTTCAGCGCCAAGTCCCACCTCGACTACGAGTTGGACCGCGTCGCCAAGGGGGCCGCCAACACCCAGCCGTCCCTGTCCGAGATGACCGCCAAGGCGATTGATCTGCTGAGCCAGAACAGCCAGGGCTACTTCCTGATGGTGGAGGGGGGTCGCATCGACCATGCCTTGCACGCCACCAACGCCAAGCGCTCCCTCACCGATGCGGTGGCGCTGGACGAGGCGGTCAAGACGGCCCTCGGCAAGGTGGACCTGAGCGATACCCTGATCGTGGTCACCGCCGATCATGACCACACCATGACCATCAACGGCTACTCCGCCAAGGGCAACAAGGTGCTGGATCTGGTCAAGAACGGCGATGGCACTACCCAGAACGACGTGGATGGCAAGCCCTTCACCACCCTGGTGTTCGGCAACGGTCCCAACCGCGCCGACGTGCGCCCCACCCTCACCAGCGATCAGGTGCTGGGGGACGACTACCTGCAGGAGACCGGCGTCAAGCTCGGCGCCGAGACCCATGGCGGCGGTGATGTGATGCTGTTTGCCGATGGCGCGGGCAGTGACCGCTTCAAGGGCACGCTCGACAATACCCGAGTGTTCGGCAAACTGCGGGAGGCGCTCGGCCTGTAAGTGGCAGGGGTCCGCACGGGCCCCTGCTCTTTCGAGCGACAGATGATGAGAAGACTCTTGCTCCCCTTGCTGCTACTCGGCAGCACCCTCTTTACGCAGGCGCGGGCCGACGAGGCGCCGGATCTCGCCGCCCGCATCAGTTATCAGGACAGCGTCACCGGCAGCGACGGCATAGCCCGGGCGAACCAGTGGCAGGAGAAGTGGATGCGGGTCGGCAACCAGGTGTGGAGCCAGCGGCTGATCCCGCTGCCCCTGGCCCGCGCCTACCACGCCAGCCACGACGCCAACCCCGGCCACAAGCACTTCACCCACCAGATGGCGGCCCGCTGGGTCAGCCGCGCCGAGGATGGCGAGCTGCAGCTGCGCTACGCGGATGCCTGGCACAATCAGCTGGTGGAGGTGCCCGCCGAGGAGTATGGCCAGGTCGCCTTCAAGCCCGACTGGACGCGCATTCGCCATCTCGTGGATCCCGCCCTGCTGCAAGGCATGACCGCCCTCGACGAGACGGCGCCCGAGCAGGCGCGCTGGTACGAGAAGCGAGAGGGCAAGCAGCGCACCCGCATCCTCTGGTCGAGCCAATGGCAGATCCCCCTGGTGGTGGAGTCCGCGAGCCTGGACGGCTATCGTAGCTACCGCATGACGCTGACCCTCAAGCCGCTGCCCAAGCAGCTGCCCTGGCAGCAGTTGGACGGCTACCAGACCCTGGACCTGCGCGACTTCTTCGACTGAGGGCGCCCCCGCCACGGGAGGCGCTCACTTTACGGGCAGAGATGGTACACTTCGCGTACTCATCCTTGTCCCGGTCCGTTATGCGTATTCCCGTCTTGCTGCTTGCCTTCTGTACCCTCTGGCTGACCACGGAGTCAGCTCACGCCGTGGTGATCATCGCGGCCGAGGTGCCCCCCTTCGTCATTCGCTCCTACCAGGGCGCCCCGAGCGGCATGGCCATCGAGGTGCTGGAGGAGGCGGCCCGCCGCCTGGATGAACCCCTGACCTTCGAGCTGATGCCGATGGCCCGCGCCCTCATCCAGACCCGCCACCGACCGGACGTGCTGCTGCTGCCGCCGGTGCGCAGCCCCCAGCGCGAGTCTCAGTTTCTCTGGATAACCCCCCTGCTGGACGAGGCCTTCGTGCTGGTCAGCCACCGCCAGCATCATCCCGCCCCGCTCACTATCGAGGAGCTGCCCGCGCAGACCATAGGGGTGATGCGCGGCTCCTATGGCCAGAGCCTGATCCAGTCCATCGCCGAGACCAGGGTGGAGCCGGTGGCAGCGGAAGCCAACAACGCCAACAAGCTGGCGCTGGGCCGCATCCAGGGCTGGGCCGTGGCCTGGAACACCGCCCGCTATACCCAGCAGCAGGCCGGCTTGCCGCTGGCCAGCCTGGTGCGCGGCGAGACCCTGCAGCGCACGGCCATCTACCTCGCCGCCCACCCCGACTTCCCGCCCAGCGAGGCGGCTCGCTGGCGCAAGGCGATCCAGGCCATGCGCCGGGACGGCAGCCTGGCCAACATCATCAAGCAGTACGATTATCAGGCGCCCTGAGCCCTCGGCCGGGGCAATTGCCAAAGCCGTCCAGAATGGTTATGGTATCCACATGAAAGCGCTCATGATTTTTTCAAGTCTGCTCACACCCCATTGAGCCCCCGCCCTCGCCCCTGACCGCGAGTCGTTCGGGGGCACCGCCTGTGCGATCTCTTTACAGCCTCTGACTTTTTCGACCGACCAGCCTGCCCGCCATCCTGGTCCTGTCCGCCATTGATAAGGAATGCCCTATGAAACAACCTCATCTCGTGATCTCCAGCCTGGATCTGGATCGCATCGAACAGTTGCTCGGCAACCATCCCCAGCACCTGGCCCTGCAAGAGGAGCTGGATCGCGCCGAGATCCGCGAGCCCGCCGACATGCCGCCGGACGTGGTGACCATGAACAGCACGGTGCGCTTCAAGATGCAAAACAGCGGCTCCGAGTTCTGCCTGACCCTGGTCTATCCGAAGGATGCCCAGGGGGACGAATCCAAGATCTCGGTGCTGGCACCGGTCGGCAGCGCCCTGCTGGGCCTGAAGGTGGGTGACAGCATCGCCTGGCCAGGTCCCGCCGGTCGCACCATCCAGGTCGAGATCCTGGAAGTGGTCTACCAGCCGGAGCGGGCGGGCGAGCTGCACCGCTAGTCGCCGCGGACGCGCGTCAGCCTCGGGCGGCGCGTCCCTTGCTGAGTGGCCAGGCGCCTGTCCTCCTGATCCCGATCAAGCTTTGGGTGCACGTCGCCACTTATCTTGGTCACTCTTTGCCCTCCCCCTTGAGCCTGACCTCGGCCACGGGTATCTTGTTGGCCGCGCCAGCACCCTGGCCGCAGATTTCAGGCTGACATCATGATAAAAATTGCCCTCATCGACGATCACCAGATCGTCCGCTCCGGCTTCGCCCAACTGCTCAATCTCGAACCCGATCTGCGGGTCGTTGCCGAATTCGGCAGCGCCGCCGAGGCGCTGGCGGGCCTGCCCGGCAGCGGCGTCCAGCTGTGCGTGTGTGACATCTCCATGCCGGATCAGTCCGGGCTGGAGCTGCTCAAGCGCCTGCCCGCCGGCCTCGCCGTGGTGATGCTGTCGGTGCACGACAGCCCGGCGCTGATCGAGCAGGCGCTGCAGGCGGGGGCCAAGGGCTTTCTCTCCAAGCGCTGCAGCCCGGAGGAGCTGATCGCCGCGGTGCGCACCGCCGCCCACGGCGGCTGCTACCTGACCCCGGACATCGCCCACAAGCTCGCCAGCCACAGCCGGGATCCCCTCACCAACAGAGAGCGGGAGGTGGCACAGCTGCTGGCCCACGGGCTGGAGGTGAAGGCCATCGCCGAGCAGCTCGGGCTCTCCCCCAAGACGGTGCACGTCCACCGCGCCAACCTGATGGACAAACTCCAGGTCAGCAACAACGTGGAGCTGGCCCACCGCATGCTGGACAGCTGGTGATCCCCCGCCTTGCCAGCTATGTCACCATCTCGCTGGCGGCCTGCTTCATCTTCGCCGCCGGCTGGTTCTGCCTGTGGAGCATCGGCCTGCACCTGGCGGGCGGCCCGGTGCTGGCGGTGCTGCTGTTCCCGTTCGGGCTGCGGCTCGGCTTGCTGCTGCAAAGCCCCCTCGCCTACTGGCCGCCCTTGCTGCTGTGTGAAACCCTGCTGCTCTATTGGCTCGACGGCGAGATAGGCCTGCCAGCCTGGCCGCTGATCCAGGCCGGCACCCTGCTCACCCTGCTGCCGCTGCTCATCGCCCGCCGCCAGCGGGTGCGCAACGACTGGCAACAGCTGCTGGTGCTGCTGGCCACAGTCACGGCGGCGGCGCTGCTGCAATCCCTGCTCTGGCACCTGGCCGGGGAGGATGGGCTCACCGCCCTGCTGCTGACCCTGACCGGCGGCCTGACCCTCACCTCCACCTGCATGCTGATCTGGCACTACCTCACCCGCGCCACCTGGGTGCCGCTCGGCCCGGCGCTGATCGATCAGCCGGTGGACTGGCGCTTTCGCCACCTCATCTGGTACCTGCTGCTGTTCGTGCTCAGCCTCTGGCTGCAGCTCGGTCTGCCGGACTCGCTGATGCGCTTCACCCCCTTCTGCCTCGCCATTCCCATCATGGCCATGGCCTGGCGTTACGGCTGGCAGGGCGCCCTGCTCGCCACCCTGATGAACACGGTGGCGCTGATGGCGGGCCAGGCCTGGCACGATCACCCGCTGGACCTGCTGCTCTCCCTGCTGGCCCAGAGCCTGACCGGCCTGCTGCTCGGCGCCGGCATCCAGCGCCAGCGCGAGCTGAACCAGGCGCTGACCCGCCAGCTCGCCCACAACCGCCAACTCACCGAGCGGCTGCTGGAGACCGAGGAGAGCATCCGCAAGGAGGTGGCCCGCGAGCTGCACGACGACATAGGCCAGACCATCACCGCCATCCGCACCCAGGCGGGGATAGTGCGCCGGCTGGCGCCTGACAACCCTGGGGTCGGCCAGAGCAGCGCCCTCATCGATACGTTGTCGCTCGGCATCTATGACGCCGTGCGCGGCCTGCTCGGCCGGCTGCGTCCCCGCCAGCTCGACGACATGAGCCTGGAGCAGGCGGTGCAGAGCCTGCTGCGGGAGCTGGAGCTGGAACGCCACGGCATAGTCACCCGGCTCGAATGGCGGCTGGCGGACGAGGATCTCTCCGATGCCCAGCGGGCCACCCTGTTCCGGGTCTGCCAGGAGGGGCTCAACAACGTGGTGAAGCACGCCAACGCCAGCTCGGTCCGCATTAGCGCCCAGCAGCAGGGGGAGCGGTTGCAACTGCTGCTGGAAGACGACGGCTGCGGCCTGCCCGAGCAGACGGCCCAGGGCTACGGCCTGCTCGGCATCCGCGAGCGGGTGCAGGCGCTGGGGGGCAACTTGCAGCTCTCCTGCCTCCACGGCACCCAGCTGACCCTGAGCCTGCCCAGCCGCAAGCGAGACGAGCCCCATGCGTAACGACCCACTCCGGACGAGCCCAGTACCATGCTGAACTTTATGAAGAGCCGCCCGGCCGCCCCCCTGGTGCGGGATCAGCGCGAGATCGATGCCAGTTATCGCCACTGGCGCCTGCACATCTTGCTGACCATGTATCTGGGCTACGCGGTGTTCTACTTCACCCGCAAGAGCTTCAACTTCGCCATGCCGGACATGCTGGCGAGCGGCATCCTGGACAAGGCCGACATCGGCATGCTGTGGACCCTGTTCTACCTCACCTACGGCTGCTCCAAGTTCTTCTCCGGCATCATCAGCGACAGGGCCAACCCCCGTTACTTTATGGGGCTGGGGCTGATGGCGACCGGGGTCATCAACATACTGTTCGGCCTCTCCTCGTCGCTCTGGCTGTTCGCGGCACTCTGGGTCGCCAACGCCTTCTTCCAGGGCTGGGGCTGGCCCCCCTGCTCCAAGCTGCTGACCAGCTGGTATTCGCGCACCGAGCGCGGCTTCTGGTGGTCGGCCTGGAACACGGCCCACAACGTGGGCGGCGCCCTGATCCCGCTCATCGTCAGCACCATAGCCCTGCAGCATGGCTGGCGCTACGGCATGATAGTGCCGGGGCTCATCGCCATACTGGTCGGGCTGATCCTGTGCTGGCGACTGCGGGATACCCCGAGCACCCTGGGGCTGCCCACGGTCGGCGAGTGGCGAAGCGATGCGCTGGAGATAGCCCAGCAGACCCAGGATGCCGATCTGACGCCGCGCCAGATCCTGCGCAAATACGTGCTCGGCAACCCCTACATCTGGCTGCTGGCCTGCTGCTACGTGCTGGTCTACGTGGTGCGCACCGCCATCAACGACTGGGGCAACCTCTACATGACGGAGCAGCGCGGCTTCAACCTGATGAGCGCCAACTCCGCCATCTCCATGTTCGAGGTGGGGGGCTTTATCGGCGCCCTGGTGGCGGGCTGGGGATCGGACAAGCTGTTCAACGGCAACCGGGGACCGATGAACCTCATCTTCGCGGTGGGGATACTGCTGGCGGTGGGATCGCTCTGGCTGATGCCCTTCTTCAGCTACGTGATGCAGGCGGCCTGCTTCTTCACCATCGGCTTCTTCGTGTTCGGCCCGCAGATGCTGATCGGCATGGCCGCCGCCGAGTGCTCCCACAAGGATTGCGCCGGGGCCGCCACCGGCTTCGTCGGCCTGTTCGCCTACATGGGGGCGGCGCTGGCGGGCTATCCCCTGGCCAAGGTGATGGAGATCTGGCACTGGAACGGCTTCTTCGTGGTGATCTCGGTGGCGGCCGGGGTCTCAGCCCTGTTGCTGCTGCCCTTCCTCAAAGCCCAAGCGCCACGCACCCTCGTCGCCGCGCCGGACTGAGCTGAGCTGGACGGGGCGGCCGGGAGCCCGACCCCGTGGCGGCTGCACTTCTTCAAACTCAAGGCCCAGCGTGCCCTGGCTACCGAGCGAATGTGAATAACGACCCGAGTCAGGCGTTCTGGCAGACCCGGTTCTTGCCGCTGCGCTTGGCCTGATAGAGCGCCCGATCGGCCTGACTGAACAGGGTGTCGAAGTGCCAGCCCTGGGTGCAAGGCGCCAGCCCCAGGCTGGCGGTCACGCCTATGCCATCCAGCGCCAGTGTCGCCACCCCCTGCCGGATCTGCTCGCAACGGGCCTGTTGGGCAGTCGCCTCGACCTGTGGCAGCAGCAACACAAACTCCTCGCCACCGAAGCGGCTCGCCACCAGATCCCGCTGGCCCGCCAGATAAGTCCCCACCGCCGCCAGCACTCTGTCTCCCGCCTCATGGCCGTGGCGATCGTTGATCTGCTTGAAGTCGTCCAGATCCAGCACCACCAGTGCGCCGCGTCTGGATGCCTTGGCGCAGCGCGCCATGAAGCCCCGCCGATTGAGCAGGCCGGTCAGGGGATCCTGGCTGGCCTGCTGGCGCAGTGCCAGGGCCCGGTACTGGGTACAGAGCAACAACACCCCGAAGGTGGAGAGATAGTTGCCCATCAGCATGGAGAGGAAGGGCAGCACGTTGACCGCATGCTGATCCATCAGCACCCGCACCTCGCCGCTGAGCAGGGCCCCCATGCGCACCAGGTTGAAGCCATATAGCAGTATGTTGACCACGGTAAACACCAGCACCGCGGGCAGGTAGGCCGGATAGCCGTGGCGCCAGATGAGCAGGACGATCACCGCCCCCAGCACCATGTAGCTCAAACAGGCCAGCAGCACCCTGGGCGCCATCTCGTCGTTGAACAGCACGCTCCAGCTCAACAACAGCACATAGACCACCATGAACGCCGCGAATGCCCGCCAGCTCGGCGCCTTGTCAAAGAAGCGCTGCAAGGCCAGCGGCATCAGGGCGATGCAGAGGGTGATCAGCAGATTGGCGAGCCAGATCCCCGTCATGTTGGGCATGAAGGCTTGCAGGAAGAACAGGGACTGGGCCGCCAGGGCGCACAGGCTGGACCACCACCAGAGCCCGAGGCCCGGGATCTCCCTGTGGGTCAGCCAGATGATGGAGAGGGTGATGAAACCCAGGGCGTAGCCCCCGAGGGCCATCAGCATCAGGGTGAACACATCCAGTTTGAGCAGTATTGAGGCGTCCATACCCAGGCCTTCCGATGAGGATGGCTGAGTATATTGGAAGCCCATGACAAGACACAGAGGGAGCCATCCTTCCCGATGAAATAATTTTCCGGGTCTCCACCGCCAGGGGAAAGAGGGAGAGAAATTCAACGACGGGTGGCGATAAGCGAGTCCATTTGATTCCCGTTTGTCGGGGAAAAGGGCGCAAAGTGCCCCGCGCAAACTTTTGCACTTGAACCCACGCCATTAGATAGATATGTTGTTTTCATGTGGTTTTATGAGCCAAGCCGCGAGGAAAAAGTCCCACTAACTTATTGAGTCTTCTGGCACAATCAACTTTTGGTACATTTTTCACTCAGCCGACCATTCATAGAATCTCATATGGGGCTTTTGCCCGACCCAAGACAATAATCCTGTCTTGCCTGTTGCCGGATGCAGCAGTCTCTTGTGCCATGGAGTCGCACGGGAGCAGGTTCAAGGCCGAACACACTTTTCGACAGAGACGTCACTTATGATCAAAAAACTCATTCTCTCTACCCTGCTGCTGTGCGGGCTGGCCAACGCCGCGCCCAGCTCTACCCTGGATGCCGTGCTGGAGCGCGGTGTGCTGCGGGTCGGCTTCGATGCCGGCTATCAACCCTTCGAGATGACCAACAAGCAGGGCCAATACATCGGCTTTGACGTGGATCTTGCCAAAATGGTCGCCAAGGAGATGGGGGTCAAGGTGGAATTCGTCAACACCGCCTGGGATGGCATCATCCCGGCCCTCTTGACCGACAAGTTCGACGTCATCATGGGTGGCATGACGGTCACCCCCCAACGCAACCTGCGCGTCAACTTCGCCGACCCCTACATCGTCGTTGGTCAGACCATAGTGCTGCGCAAGGACAAGGCGGGCGAGATCAAGTCCTTCAGCGATCTGAACGATCCCAAGTACAAGATCGCGGTCAAACTCGGCACCACCGGCGAGCAAGCGGTCAAGCGCATGATCCCGAAAGCCACCCTGCTGCAGTTTGAAACCCAGGACGACGCCAAGCTGGAAGTGATCAACGGCAAGGTGGATGCCTTCATCTACGACCTGCCCTACAACGCCATCTTCGCGTCCCAGAACAAGGGCGCCGTGGTGCACCTGGACAAGCCGTTCACCTTCGAACCCCTGGCCTGGGCCATCCGCAAGGGTGATCAGGACACCCTCAACTGGCTGAACAACTACCTGCGCCAAATCAAGGGCGACGGCAGCTACGACCGTCTCTACAAGAAATGGTTTGAGTCCAACACCTGGCTCAACCAGCTGAAATAACCTCTCAAGGGGCGGCTTGCCGCCCCTTCACGCAGATGATCCCCACACAATAACTACAAAGAGGTTGCGACAGTGCACAACCCAACAAGACAGATGGAAAAACAACCCAACCGGCTGCTCTGGCACGGCGTCTTCCTGCTGATGCTGCTGGTCGCCGTCTTCGGCATCTACAAGGCCGTGCAGGCCGTGGATTACACCTGGCGCTGGGAACGCATTCCCCAGTACATCGCCTACCAGGCCGAACAGAAACAGTACGCAGAATTTGACGGCACAGTGGTGGCTGGCACCACCGCCGCAGAGAAGGGCCAGCTCTTCCTGCAAGACGATCTCGATGCCAAGCACCGTCAGGCCATCGCCGCCAAGGGCGCCCAGGTTGCCGAAGGGGATACCGTCTTCCAGGGCGACACCCTGGACACCCAACTGAGCTGGACCGCCGGCCCCATCGCCTGGGGCGTCTGGGTCACGGTCAAGCTTTCCCTGGTCGCGGGCGTCTTCGCCATCCTGCTCGGCACCCTGGCCGGCCTCGCCCGCCTCTCCCCCAATCCCGCCCTTCGCAACCTGGCGGTCACCTATGTGGAGCTCATTCGCGGCACTCCGCTGCTGGTGCAGATCTTCATCGTCTATTTCTTTATCGGCACTGTGCTCAACCTCGACAGATTCACCGCCGGGGTAGCGGCGCTGGCCGTCTTCACCGGCGCCTATGTGGCCGAAATCGTGCGCGCCGGCATCAGCTCCATCCACAAGGGGCAGATGGAGGCGGGCCGCAGCCTTGGCATGACCTCGGCCCAGACCATGCGCTACGTTATCCTGCCCCAGGCGTTCAAGCGGGTCTTGCCCCCCCTGGCGGGCCAGTTCATCAACCTGATCAAGGACTCTTCACTGGTCTCGGTCATCTCCATCACGGATCTCACCAAGGCCGGGCGTGAGGTGGTCAGCTCCACCTTCAGCCCGTTCGAGGTATGGTTCACCGTGGCCCTGCTCTACCTGGTGCTCACAGGCACCCTCTCCTTCCTGGTACGCCGTCTCGAGGTGAAATATGCGAAAAGCAACTAACCCCCATTATCCGAGCTCGGCAAGAATCGAATCATTCTGCTACGACCGGCACGCCCTGCAGGAGTCGAGACATCCTGCTGCGACCGGCACGCCCCGCGCCTTCCTGATCCATCAGCTGGAGGTGAAACATGCGAAAGGCAACTAACCCCATCATCAAAGCCCGACAGGAGTCGAGAAGTTCTGCTGTGACCGGCACGCCCCGCGCCTGCCTGGTCCATCAGCTGGAGGTGAAACATGCGAAAAGCCACTGATCCCATCATCAAGGCGACGGCGGTCGAGAAGTTCTACGGCAGCGAAGTGCACGCCCTCAAGAACGTCAGCACCCAGGTAGCGGAGGGGGAAGTGGTGGTGATCGTCGGGCCGAGCGGCTCTGGCAAGTCCACCTTCCTGCGCACCCTCAATCAGCTCGAGACCATCAACGACGGCGACATCTGGGTCGATGGCATCTGCCTGACCGAGCCCGGCGACGTCAACAAGCTGCGTGAAGAGGTGGGCATGGTGTTCCAGTCCTTCAACCTCTTCCCCCACCTCAACGTGCTGGAGAACATCAGCCTCGCCCCCCAGAAGGTGCGGGGACTCTCCCGCAAGGAGGCCGAGGACAGATCCAAGGCGCTGCTGCTCAAGGTCGGGCTGTCAAACAAGGCCGCGAGCTACCCGTCCCAGCTCTCCGGCGGCCAGCAGCAACGGGTGGCCATCGCCAGGGCGCTCGCCATGCAGCCGCGCATCATGCTGTTTGACGAGCCCACCAGCGCGCTGGATCCCGAGATGGTGGGCGAGGTGCTGGACGTGATGAAGGGGCTGGCCCGCGAGGGCATGACCATGGTGGTGGTGACCCACGAGATGGGCTTCGCCCGGGAAGTGGCGGACAGAGTGCTGTTTATGGAGAGCGGCGAGCTGCTGGTGGATGAGAAACCCAGCGACTTCTTCGACAATCCCCCCTCCCCGCGGCTGCGCCAGTTCCTGAGTCAGGTGCTGTAATCCTGCGAATCAACTAACAAAAGAGGGAGCTCAGGCTCCCTCCTCTCATTCAGACGGCTCCAGGCCACCTTGCCATCAGAAGCGGTAGCGGCTCATCAGCCCCACATAGTGGGCCTCTGGCAACACGACCGGCGCCAATAGCCAGCGATCCGTGCTGTAGGCCCCCACCGCCGCGCCCAGCGCATTGGCACCCGCATCCAGGGCCGAGAAGTCACCGCGACCCGTTGCCCGCTCGATGAGTTCTCCGGCGATGCCGATGCCGGTGGAGACGCCAAACCCTATCCAGCCCCTGTGCTCCCGATAGCCATAGTGATCCGCGATGGCCGTAAAGCCCGCCCCCATGGCCGCGCCGCCGGCAAAATGACTCAACTCGCTGTTGAAACTGTCATTGGCCCCTGCACTCGCGGTCAACAGGCTGAGCATGACGCAAACATGGTTTGCTCTCATCCTCTCCTCCTCAGCTGACATCATGCCGCTTTTGGCGCCACCCACTCGCGCGCCTTCTCTTCCAGTGTATGTGAGGATCCCGTCGGGAGAGGGCGGTGGGCCCGTCGCCACCTAGGTCATGAAATGTTAATGAATTTTTAAATTCATTCGGTATGCTGGGAGCCAACTGGTCCAACCGGATAGCTCACATGGATGTGCAACTGCTGCTGCTCTACCTCTCCCCCGTCTTTCTGGCCTTCATCGGCTGGGAGATGCTCTATTTGCGCAAGCACGGTGCAGCCTTCCCCACCGCCGGCTACCAATGGCGGGACCTGTTCGCCAATGCCTCCCTGGCGCTGATGCATCAGGGAGGGGATGCGCTGGCGGCCATCGCCATCGCCTACCTCTACGACGGGCTCTGGGGTTGGCGGCTGCTGGACATAGAGCTCAATGTCTGGAGCCTGCTGCTGCTGTTTCTGCTGCAGGATCTCTGCTACTGGCTGTTCCACTTCGCCAGCCACCATGTGCGCTGGCTCTGGGCCTCCCACGTGGTGCATCACAGCTCGGAGCGACTCAATCTCTCTACCGCCTTTCGCCAGAGCCTGATGTACCCCATCTCCGGCATGTGGCTGTTCTGGATCCCCATGATCCTCATCGGCTTCCCGCCAGAGGCCGTGGTGACCACAGTGCTGCTGAGCCTGGGTTTCCAGTTCTTCGTTCACACCCAGGTAGTGGGCAAGCTTGGCCGACTGGAGTGGATCCTCAATACCCCCTCCCACCACAGGGTGCATCACGCCAGCAATGCCAAGTACATAGACCGCAACTTCGCCGGGGTGCTGATCATCTGGGACAGGCTGTTTGGCACCTTCGTGGAAGAAGATCCCGCCGAGCCCTGCCGTTTCGGCATCACCAAGCCCATCCGCAGCTTCAACCCGCTCATCCTCACCTTCCACGAGTGGCGCGACATGCTGCGCGAGGCACGAGGCCTACCCTGGCGAGAGAAGCTCAAGGTGCTGTTTGGCAAGCCGGCAGGCCCTGCCGCGTCCTGAGCAAGCGCTGCGCACCCAATGAATGAGGCCACCCAAGGGTGGCCTCATCGCTTGTCCGGTCATGACGGCTTATCGCCCCGCCAGCACCCGCTTGGTCTGTTTGACCCAGTCGGAGACACGCCCCTGCTGGGGGAAGCCTTGCCAGACCTGCTCCCACTGCGCCGGGCTCAGGGGCCGGCCCAAGCGGCGCTGCACCCCGGCATAGAGGTAGTCGTGGGCCGTGGTGCGGGCCTGGGCGGAGGTGAGGAACTTGGAGACGGGATCGGTGAGGCGCACATCCCGCATGCCGAGCAGCGGGTAGTCGCTGTGCACCGCCGCCAGCATGGTCTCACGCATGGCGGACTCGATGTAGCCGCGGGCAAACAGGGCGGTCACCGACTCCAGAGAGCCCTGATCCGGCCCCTGATACTCTTCATCGAAGACCGGGCTCGGCTCTGCCACGGCGCTTTGCACCACGGCATCGGGATCCGGCTGGGGGACCACCACCGCGGCCTGGGGGGCAACGGGCTTGGGCGTGGCGGCAGGCTTGCGCGGGGCACTCTGGCTACAGGCCCCCAAGGCGAGGGCCAGCGCCACACAGCCGAGCGCACGGGAATAAGACGGCATCTTCATGACTCCTGAACGACCTTCTCGGTCACTATGGTTTCCATTCATGGGTTCCACTCCGGTGGTCAGCGGCAAATCCCGACCTGGCCACCCCTTCACACTTGTCGGCTGCACATCTTATCGAAAAATGGCCCATACAGGGCCATTTTTATCTCGAGGCAGCCCGATGATCAGACCGCGGGGTGTGACTCCGGCCCCGACTTGTCGGTGCTGACGGGCTCGACCCGGGTGACCAGCAGCTGATCGATCTTGTAGCTGTCGATGTCGACGACTTCGAACTTGTAGCCCGCGTATTTCACCGAGTCGGTGCGCTTGGGGATCTTGCGCAACATGAACATGATGAAGCCGGCGATGGTCTCGTAGTTCTGGTTCCCCGGGAACTCCTCGATGTCGAAGGCCCGCATCACGTCGGAGATGGGGGTCACTCCATCCACCAGCCAGGAGTTCTCGTCCCGCTGCACTATCTGCTCTTCCATCGCATGAGTGGCCCATTCCCCCATGACGGTGCTCATCAGGTCGTTCATGGTGACGATGCCCACCACCAGGGCGTATTCGTTCATCACCACGGCGAAGTCGCCCCGATGATTCTTGAAGTACTCCATCGCCTCGTAGAGGTTCAGGGTGTCGGGGATGATGATGACGTTCTGCACCAGGGAGCCGCTGTTGAGATCGATGCTCTGGCCGCTGATGACGCGGATCAACAGTTCTTTCGCATCGACGAAGCCCTTGATGCTGTCGAGATTGTGATCGCACACCAGGAATTTGTTGTGGGGGTGCTCGGCGATCTTGGCCTTGATACTCTCTTCACCTTCCTGCAGGGTGAAGTAGATGAGGCTCTCGCGGGCCGTCATGGCGGAGGTGACGCCGAGGGACTGCAACTCGAACACGTTCTCGATGAGCTGATGCTCCTCGCGCTGGATGACCCCCGCCTCGGCACCCGCATCCATCACCGCATAGATGTCGTCGGAGGTGATCTCGTCGTTGCGGATCATGGAGACCCGCAGCAGGCGGAACAGCGCGTTCGCCATGCCGTTGAAGAACCACACCAGCGGCATCAGCAGGGTCACGCACAGCAGCATGGGGCGCACTACCACCACGGCAACCCGCTCCGGCATGCTCATGGCCAGACGCTTGGGCATCAGGTCTGCGATCAGGATAAAGAGGCTGGTGACGACCACGAAGGAGACGACCGAGCTCAGCTGGGAGAGCCAGGGACCTTGATAGAAGCCGGCGATGAAGGTCTTGATGGCCGGGTTCAGGGCTGATTCGCCCAAGACGCCGCCCAGGATGGCGACGGTGTTGAGGCCAATCTGCACCACGGTGAAGAAATTACCCGGCTGGGCCTGCAGCGCCAGCACTTTTTCGGCATGGCGGTTTCCCTCGTCGGCCATCACCTGCAATTTAATCTTGCGGGAGGCGGCGAGAGAGATCTCGGAGAGGGAGAAGAACACGCTGCCGGCGACCAGCAGCATCAAAAAGAATAAACTATCGGCAAAACTCATGATTAACCTATTGCGACAGCCGCCTTAGCACAAGACGGCAAACTGGGCCCGGGATACCAGACCGTGAGTCCATCCGGGACTCACACAGGGGCAGTATTCTAGCAGAAAAGCGCCCATTGGGTGGCGTTATCTTAACCTGTCGCCCAATGCAACAAAAAAGGCGCTCAACGCGCCTTTTTATTCATTTCTGGTTCAATGCTTGCCGAGCAGATCGCTCAGTTCGTCCGCCTTGGTATGGCGTACGTCCTTGCCCTTGACGTAGTAGACGATGTATTCGCAGATGTGCTGGCAACGGTCGCCGACCCGCTCGATGGCCCGCGCCGCCCACAGCACGTTCAGCACCTGGGGTATGGTGCGCGGATCCTCCATCATGTAGGTCATCAGCTCGCGGATGATGGACTCGTACTCCCGATCCACCTTGTCATCTTCCTTGTAGACGGCGATGGCCGCCTCCAGATCCATGCGGGCGAAGGCGTCGAGCACGTCGTGCAGCATCTTGATGGTGCGGCGGCCCATGTTCTCGAGCGACACCAACGGCGGCTGCGGCTTGTTGGCGTTGTCGGTCAGCATGCGGGCGATCTTGTCCGCCACGTCGCCGATGCGCTCCAGATCCGTGATGGTCTTGATGATGGCCATCACCAGTCGCAGGTCGGACGCGGTCGGCTGACGCTTGGCGATGATGCGGGTGCACTCCTCGTCGATGGCCACTTCCATGGCGTTGACCTTATGGTCGTTGGCCACTATCTTGCGCGCCGCGTCCAGATCCTGGATGTGGATGGCCGAGATGGCGTCGGTCAGCTGCTGCTCCACCAGGCCACCCATCACCAGCACCTGATTGCGTACGTTCTCCAGCTCGGCATTGAACTGACCGGAGATGTGTTTATTGAGGTTCATATTGTCCATACAAATAATCCTTATGCTCCGATTATGCCTTAGCCACTGAACTGACCGCTAATGTGTTCGCTGAAATTCACGCTGTTCATACCACTCTTTCCCTCACCCCTTAGCCGTAACGACCTGTGATGTAGTCTTCGGTCTTCTTCTTGGCCGGAGTGGTGAAGATGGTGTTGGTGTTCGAGTACTCGATGAGCTCGCCCATGTACATGAAGGCGGTCTGATCCGACACCCGCGCCGCCTGTTGCATGTTGTGGGTGACGATGACCACGGTGAACTGGCTCTTGAGCTCGTTGATCAGCTCCTCGATGGTGAGGGTGGAGATGGGATCCAGCGCCGAGGTCGGTTCATCGAGCAGCAGCACTTCCGGCTCGATGGCGATGGCCCGGGCGATCACCAGCCGCTGTTGCTGACCACCGGACAGGCCAAACGCATTGTCATGCAGCCGATCCTTCACCTCTTCCCACAGCGCGGCGCCGCGCAGTGAACGCTCGGCGGCCTCATCCAGGGTACGGCGGTCGTTGATGCCCTGCAGGCGCAGGCCATAGACCACGTTCTCGTAGATGGACTTGGGGAAGGGGTTAGGACGCTGGAACACCATGCCCACCTGACGGCGCAGGGCGGAGACATCCACCCCCTTGTCATAGATGTTGTGGCCGTGCAGCTGGATCTCCCCCTCGATGCGGCAGATCTCCACCAGATCGTTCATCCGGTTGATGCAGCGCAGCAGGGTCGACTTGCCACAGCCGGACGGGCCGATGAAGGCGGTCACCTGCCCTTTCGGGATCTTCATGTTGACGTTGAACAGCGCCTGCTTGTTGCCGTAATACAGGTTGAGATCCTTGACCTCGAGCGCGGTCTGTTCCGGGCTCAGATTGAGCAAGTCCAGGGCGGTATGCTGGGTCGAAGTCGGTGTTACGTTGATCATCTGTTACCTCAATCGGTTCAAGGTGGCCGGATGCACTCCGGCGACCATCATGCTGTTGATGGCGGCCGCTGGCCGCGCATCTCTTGTCTCTGGGGTGGCCGGATTAATGCTCCAGCGACCGGAATTTCTCGCGCAGGTGGTTACGAATACCGATAGCCGTCAGGTTCAGGCCGACGATCACCGTCACCAGCAGGAAGGAGGTGGCATACACCAGCGGCCGCGCCGCCTCGACGTTCGGGCTCTGGAAGCCCACATCGTAGATGTGGAAGCCCAGATGCATGAACTTGCGCTCCACGTGCAGGTACGGGAAGTTGCCATCCATCGGCAACGTGGGAGCAAGCTTCACCACCCCCACCAGCATCAGCGGTGCCACTTCACCCGCCGCGCGCGCTATCGCCAGGATAAGGCCGGTCATGATGGCCGGGCTCGCCATGGGCAGCACGATGCGCCACAGGGTCTCGGCCTGGGTGGCACCCAGTGCCAGGGAGCCTTGACGAATGGTGCTCGGGATCCGCGCCAGCCCCTCTTCGGTGGAGACGATCACCACCGGCAGGGTCAGGATGGCCAGGGTCAGCGCCGACCAGATGACGCCGGGGGAACCAAAGGTCGGGCTCGGCAGCGCTTCCGGGTAGAACAGCTGGTCTAACGAACCACCGAGCGTGTAGACGAAGAAACCCAGGCCGAACACGCCGTACACGATGGAGGGCACGCCCGCCAGGTTGATCACCGCGATGCGGATGATCTTGGTCAGGCTGTTCTTGCCCGCGTACTCGTGCAGGTAGACGGCCGCCACCACCCCCAGCGGAGTCACGATGATCGCCATCAGCAGCACCATGAACACGGTGCCGAAGATGGCCGGGAAGACGCCGCCCTCGGTGTTGGCCTCACGGGGATCGTCGGAGACGAACTTGCCAATCTGATGGAACCAGTGTCCCACCTTGGCCGGCAGGCTCATGTCGTTGGGCCAGACCACGTCCAATACCTTGGACATGGGCATGGTGACCAGCTCGCCGCGCATATCCTTGACGACGATGCTGTCCCTGTCCGCCTGACTGCGCAGGGAGAACAGCTCCTTCTCCAGCCCCTGGTAACGTTCGCCCAGCGCCTGGCGCTCGGCGGCCAGCTGGGATTTCAGCTGATCGGTCAGCTTGCCATCCAGCTCGGCCTTGCGCTCCTTGAGGCGCAGCTTCTCGAGCTGATAGTTGATGCTGCCGATGTCACCCTTTTGCAGGTCGTTGGCCTGTTCGGAAAGCGCGTTGGCCCGAGCCAGCACCCGCTGCAGCGCAGGGTGCAGATCCGACGTCAGCTCCTTGCCATCTTCCTTCACCGAGGTGATGTAGCCGTAGAAGTTGCCGTTGGTGGTGCGTTCCACCATGGCGAGCTCGGCCGGCAGGGTGCGGGACTTGATGTCGGTCTCCAGCACCCAGCGGAAATCGAGGTCGACGAATTCACGGTTGCCGGTCTTGACCAGATAACGGGTCAACAGCTCGCGCTCTTCCCCGGCCAGCGCCTGGCCGGCGGCACGCAGCCGCTCAACCGGCACCTCTTCGCGATCGTTGATCTCGCCGATCAGCACGCTCTTGTTGCCGGCCGCGTCTTCCAGCTGCCACTCATAGATGGGGTGCGGCCAGAAGTAGACCAGACCACGCCAGCCGATCAGCAGCAACAGACCCAGTACGGCCACCAGACTCAGGCTGACGGCGCCGCCTGTCATCCAGATCCAGGGGGCCCCTGATTTAAACCACTTACCCATTGTTGATTCCTTGTCCATATACAGAACGCCGCTTTTTAATAGAACGGCTCATTACAGAGAGCTGTATTTTTCGCGCAACCGCTGACGAATGAACTCGGCCAGGGTGTTGAACATAAAGGTGAATACAAACAGGACGAAGGCCGCGAGGAACAGTACCCGGTAGTGGGAACTGCCCACTTCCGACTCCGGCATCTCCACCGCGATGTTCGCCGCCAGGGTGCGCAGCCCCTGGAACATGGAGAAGTCCATGATGGGGGTATTACCGGTCGCCATCAGCACTATCATGGTCTCGCCCACGGCGCGGCCAAGGCCCATCATCACCGCCGAGAAGATGCCCGGACTCGCGGTCAGGATCACCACCCGGCTCAGGGTCTGCCAGGGAGTGGCACCGAGTGCCAGGGACCCTTGAGTGAGGTGCTTGGGCACAGAGAACACCGCATCCTCGGCGATGGAGAAGATGGTGGGTATGACCGCGAAGCCCATGGCGATGCCGACCACCAGGGAGTTGCGCTGGTCAAACTTGATGCCCATCTCGTGGGTCAGCCAGATGCGGGAATCCCCGTGCATGAAGGCGTTTTCGATGAGCGGGCTCAGGGCGAAGGCCCCCCAGCCGATGAACAGCAGCACCGGAATGAGCAGGATGGCGTGCCAGCCCTCTGGCAGCCACAAGCGGCCACGCTCCGGCAGGTAGTTCCAGACCAGCGCCGTCAGCAACATGCCCATGGGCAGCAGGATCAGCAGCAGGATCACCCCGGGTAGCGCCCCTTCGATGATGGGAGCGAGCCAGAGACCGGCCAGGAAGCCCAGTATCACGGTCGGCAGCGCCGCCATGATTTCCACCGTCGGCTTGACGTACTTGCGCAGGCCCGCCGACATGAAGTAGGCGGTGTAGATGGCACCGGCCACGCCGAGGGGCACCGCGAACAGCATGGCGTAGAAGGAGGCCTTGAGGGTCCCGAACACCAGGGGCACCAGGCTCAGCTTGGCTTCGAAGTCGTTGCTTGCGGAGGTGGACTGCCACACGTATTGCGGCTCGGGATAGCCTTCGTACCACACCTGCTGCCACAGCGCCGACCAGGTCACCTCGGGGTGATCATTCTCGACGGAGAACAGCTTGAAGTTGTTCTCCTGCTGCGCCAGCAGCAGATTGTGACGCGGGGAGATGGCCAGGGCCGCCATGGCACCGCCTTCGACCTTCTCGCTCAGCAGCTTGGTCTCGCCGGTGGCGTGGAAGAAGTTGACGGTACCGTCCTTGGCGCTGCTGATGAAGCCCTTGCGGAAGTGCTCAGGGGTCAGCAAGTCGACCGGGCCATCATTCTTGAAGTCACGAATTTGGGTGAATGCACGTTTGCCATCTTTGGCCACCTCGAACCACTGGGAGATGACGCCATTGTCATTGCCCACCAGTAGGGAAGAGGCGCCGGAGAGCAGCGCGACCTGGGTCACGTTGGCGTTCGGAGCATTGATCTCCATGACGTCGCGCAGGGAGATGTCATCCAGGTTGTGGATGTCATAGACCGACAGGCGGTTGCCCTCGCGCACGAACAGGATGCGCAGATTGGGGGTCAGCAACATCTGATCCACCTGGCGCGGCAGGGAGGGTATGGCGTAGTTCTGGCTGCTCCACTCTACTTCCCCGGAGAGGAAGTTCTCCTCACCGCTCAGCACCGCCATCACACCACGGCCATCTTCGGTCACGGCGGCGGCGGCCATCTTGTCCTTGGTCGCCTCGAACACCATGCGTTGCAGCGCCTTGCCCTGTGGATCGAGCACCATGGGCTCTTCACCGAAGGGATATTGCAGGCTTGGCTCGATGACGCGCACGTCGTTGGGATAGGAGACCTTGAAATAGGGCTGAACGACCAGCGCCTTGCCATCGGCAAAGCCGTAGGCGATCAGCTTCTGGCCGGGGGCCGGCGTCGCGACCGCGCTGATGTTGCCGGGGATCTGGGTCTGACCCAGTACCTGACCTACCTTGAGGTTGCCATCGGCTTGCACCACGAAGAAGCTGACCTCTCCCTTGTCGCTGAAGCGGTAACCTATCTCGTTTTGCTCCTCGACGCCGAGCCAGGCGGTCTTGCCCTGCACCGGCAGCGTGAAGGAAGAGGTCGCGTCCATGCTGGCGCCATTGAAGATGGGCTTCACCACATAGAGCAGGTAGAAGAATATAAGCAGCAAGGCCACCAGTACCAGACCACCCCCAGTGGTGACTCCGTACTTGGCCAGTTTGTCCTTGATCCGGCGTTTTCTACTGCCCGCCATGACCAGGTTGATCGATTCCGATGACATGCAAAACCTCAATGTGAGCTAGGCTTGGCGGCATTATATGGCGGTTGCATGACAGTTTTGTTACATCGGACGCGATGAAACGCAGGTTCTTTCAAGGACAAACAAGGCTGGACCCATCTCGGTGAGAGAGCGCCAACCGCTTGTTTATATAAGGTATTTAAAAGGGAGTAGGACAGGATGGCGGACGCCCCCCTGCGGGAGTCAGGCGGGCGTGTCGCTCGCGGGTTGTGATGCCAGTTTCTGCGCCTTCTTCTCGGCCCGGCGCCGTTTGAAAAAAGCCGACAGCTGGGCCGAGCAGGCATCCGCCAGCACATCCCCACAGAGCTCGACCCTGTGGTTGTGGCGGGGATCCTGCAGGATCTCGAACACCGAGCCCGCCGCCCCCGTCTTGAGATCCCGGGCGCCGAACACCACCCGCTTGACGCGGCTGTGGATGAGGGCGCCGGCGCACATGCAGCAGGGCTCGAGGGTCACATAGAGCACGGTATCGAGCAGCCGGTAGTTTTGCAGCCGGGTGCCGGCGGCGCGGATCGCCATGATCTCCGCATGGGCGCAGGCGTCATGCTCGCTGATGGAGCGATTCCAGCCCTCGCCTATCACCTCGTCCCCCAGCACCAGCACGGCCCCCACCGGGATCTCGCCGATCCCTTCGGCCTTGCTGGCCAGCGCCATGGCGTGGCGCATCCAGCGCTCGTCCTGGGTGATCTGCATCTCGGCTGCGTTCTTCTGAGTTGGCTCCACGGCCGTTCCTCTCATTTATCTGTATTCATCATCAAAGACGGCCCTGCCCGCTCGGCCCGGATCCAGGGCCACCGGCACCGGGCGAGGTGGGCGGCGATTATGCCAAATCTCTCGCCCGGGCCCAAGTCGCACTTCCCCGTGAAACGGAGGGGCTGCGCAATAAAGAAGCAGTCGGCATCTGTCTGATAAAAAAGGAGTTGCACCCAGTTGTTCATATCATTAGACTCCCTTCCGTCAGCTCGAACTGACCTCGTCGGTGTGTAGCGCAGCCAGGTAGCGCATCTGCATGGGGTGTAGAGGGTCGGAGGTTCGAATCCTCTCACACCGACCATTTTCCCCGAAAATAGCCCAGTCTCGTGACTGGGCTATTTTTTTGTCTGCATCTCTCCCTCGCTATCTTCTTCTCTTATTCCCTTCTTTACACCCGCATCCTGCTGCCATCGACCGCAAACACAGCATTGGCATGTTTTTTATACAGAACCACTTGAAGCTTTTATAAAGTGCCGCTAGGATACGCAACTTTTCCGCCGGCCATGCATACAGGGAGGTGGATATTCGGGTGAGGGAGTCACCGACCGGCTTGCAATCCAATGAGGCAAGCACCCATGACGCAAGCAGTTGATACTCAACCCGACCAGCCCCTTCTCTCGCCCTCCCATCCCGCGCTCGAGTCCGGTGATGCCGAAGGCGGCAGCATGGTACGCCTTGATGTGATCGATCTCGCCGCCCCGGACGAGGACTACTGAGGCGAAGAAGGCCTCCCCCTCTCCCATCAACGCCGCGGATGAAGGGCCGGTTTTGTTGTCCGGCACCGCTTCTTGAATCCCGCCAAATCACCGCCGACAAAAAATAACCATAAAATGCTGGTTAATTAGATATTATCGGTATAATTCACTGGTCACATACCTACCTCCGGCTCCCCTGCCCCTTCGACTCCTTGATACAAACCTACGTTATTGCGCGTCATTTCAACCCTGGGTGCGCCAGCCCCTCCCTATCCACGGATCTCGCCATCAAGTTTTAAACAACAGTTCGCCAGCCAACCTTGCTGGGCGCTAGATAACGACTGCATTCGCAGAATGAATTTCATACAGATGTTTTCGCAAAGCCTGGAGTAAGGTCGGGATTTGTTTTTGCATTGGTAATTTTATTACGTAATTTATTACATTTTTGCTGCTCGACACGGCGCTCATTCTGCCCACCAGGCGAGGGGAATAACCAAGAGCATAACCATCTACGTAGAGCTTTTATGCTAATCAGGTAAATCCATTAAAAACATAAACTTAAATACCGCTCGAAAACAGCTGTTTTAAAAATCAGGTTGACGGGCCGGACAAACTTTTGCACCTTATGAGTCGTGTTACCCCGCTGTTACGGGGAGTTTAATGAAAACAGGAATCGACGTTAGTCGTAGTTAATAAGTTCAAAATGTAACTTTCAAAGGAGTGAACCCTATGTCGGCACCGGCCCAGACCATCAGCAGCAGCCGTCTGCGCATTCAAGGCGAGATGCTTCCCGAGTACGCGCACATCCTGACGCCGGATGCGGTGGCCCTGGTATCCGAACTGGTGGAACGCTTCGCCCCCCAGCGCAACGAACTGCTGAAGCAGCGGGTCGCCCGTCAGGCCCGCATCGATGGGGGGGAACTCCCCGATTTTCTGCCGGAAACCGCCCATATTCGCGAGAGCCAGTGGGCAGTGCGTGGCATCCCCGCCGATCTGCAGGACCGCCGTGTGGAGATCACCGGACCGGTCGAGCGCAAGATGGTGATCAACGCCCTCAACGCCAACGTGAAAGTGTTCATGGCGGACTTCGAGGACTCTCTGGCGCCGGCCTGGAATAAGGTGATCGAGGGTCAGATCAACCTGCGTGATGCCGTCAACGGCACCATCTCCTACCAGAATCCCGAGGGCAAGGCTTATACCCTCAAGGCCGATCCCGCCGTGCTCATCTGCCGGGTGCGCGGCCTGCACCTACCGGAGAAGCACGTCACCTTCGACGGTGACCCCATCCCAGGCGGCCTGTTCGACTTCGCACTCTACTTCCTGCACAACCACAAGGCGCTGCTGGCCAAGGGCTCAGGCCCCTACTTCTATATACCCAAGCTGCAGAGCCACCTGGAGGGTCGCTGGTGGAGCGAGGTGTTCGCCTGGACCGAAGACAAGTTCGGCCTGCCCCGCGGCACCATCAAGGCCACGGTCCTCATCGAGACCCTGCCTGCAGTGTTCGAGATGGACGAGCTGCTCTATCAGATGAAGGATCACATAGTCGCGCTCAACTGCGGCCGCTGGGACTACATCTTCAGCTACATCAAGACCCTGAAGAACCACCCGGATCGCGTCCTGCCGGACAGGCAGGTAGTCACCATGGACAAACCTTTCCTGAGCGCCTACTCGCGCCTGCTGATCAAGACCTGCCACCGCCGCGGCGCCCTGGCCATGGGCGGCATGGCCGCCTTCATCCCGGCCAAGGATCCGGCGGTGAACGCCGAGGTCTTCGCCAAGGTGAAAGCGGACAAGGAGCGGGAGGCAAACAACGGTCACGACGGCACCTGGGTGGCTCACCCCGGCCTCGCCGATACCGCCATGGCGGTGTTCAACGCCGCCATCCCGGCTGGCGCCAGGAACCAGATCGGGGTGCTGCGTGAACAGGATGCCCCCATCACCGCCGCCGAGCTGCTGGCTCCCTGCGAGGGTGAGCGCACCGAGGCCGGCATGCGCACCAATATCCGGGTCGCCCTGCAATATCTGGAGGCCTGGATCGGCGGCAACGGCTGCGTGCCCATCTACGGTCTGATGGAAGACGCGGCCACCGCCGAGATCTCCCGCACCTCCATCTGGCAGTGGATCCGCCACGGCAAGAGCCTCTCCAACGGCAAGGTGGTGACCAAGGCGCTGTTCCGCCAGATGCTGGCCGAGGAGCAGGAGGTGGTCAAAGCCGAGCTGGGCGATGCCCGCTGGCAGGCCGGTCGCTTTGCCGAGGCGAGCGAGCTGATGGAGCAGATCACCTGCGCCGACACCCTGATCGATTTTCTGACGCTGCCCGGTTACGAGCGGCTCTGAATCCGGGCCCCGGGCGGGGCTCGTCCATAACAAATCAATGGAAACGTGAAATCAATGAAAGAGGGAACTGATATGGCACTGACCCGTGAGCAACAGATCCAGGCTATCGAGAAAGACTGGGCGGAGAACCCCCGCTGGAAAGGGATCAAGCGCGGCTACAGCGCCGAAGACGTGGTGAACCTGCGCGGCAGCTTGCAGCCAGCACATACCCTGGCCCAGCGCGGCGCCGACAAGCTGTGGGAGCTGATCCACGGCGGCGCCAGGAAGGGCTACGTCAACTGCCTCGGCGCCCTGACCGGTGGTCAGGCGGTGCAGCAGGCCAAGGCGGGCATCGAGGCCATCTACCTCTCCGGCTGGCAGGTGGCGGCGGACAACAACTTGTCCTCCACCATGTATCCGGATCAGTCCCTCTACCCGGCCAACTCTGTGCCGTCCGTGGTGGAGCGCATCAACAACTCCTTCGCCCGCGCCGACCAGATCCAGTGGGCCAACAAAGTGGGTCCGCAGGATGCCGGTTTCATCGACTACTTCCTGCCGATCGTGGCGGATGCCGAGGCCGGTTTCGGTGGCGTGCTCAACGCGTTTGAACTGATGAAGGGCATGATCGAAGCGGGCGCCGCCGGCGTGCACTTCGAAGATCAGCTGGCCTCCGTCAAGAAGTGCGGCCACATGGGTGGCAAGGTGCTGGTCCCCACCCAGGAAGCGGTGCAGAAGCTGGTCGCAGCACGTTTGGCAGCGGATGTCTGTGGCACTACCACGCTGGTGATCGCCCGTACCGACGCCAATGCCGCCGACCTGCTGACCACGGACGCCGACCCTTACGATGCTGGCTTCCTGACCGGTGAGCGTACCGCCGAGGGCTTCTACAAGGTGCAGGCCGGCATCGAGCAGGCCATCTCCCGCGGCCTCGCCTATGCCCCTTACGCCGACATGGTGTGGTGTGAAACCGCCAAGCCGGATCTGGACGAGGCGCGCCAGTTTGCCGAAGCCATCAAGGCCCAGTACCCGGACACCATACTGGCCTACAACTGCTCCCCCAGCTTCAACTGGAAGAAGAACCTGGACGATGCCACCATCGCCCGCTTCCAGCAGGAGCTGTCCGACATGGGCTACAAGTACCAGTTCATCACGCTCGCTGGAATTCATAACATGTGGTTCCACATGTACGAGCTGGCCTACCAGTACGCCCGTGGTGAGGGGATGAAACACTACGTCGAGATGGTGCAGGAGCCGGAATTTGCCGCCGCCAGCCGTGGTTACACCTTCGTGGCGCACCAGCAGGAAGTGGGCACGGGTTACTTCGACAAGGTCACTACCGTCATCCAGGGTGGGCAGTCGTCCGTCACTGCACTAACCGGCTCCACCGAAGAAGATCAGTTCCACTGATGACTGCATGATGCGAGCCATATCGCTAAAACAAAAACCCCGGCCTGGTGCCGGGGTTTCTTTTTTGCGCGTGAGACATGAAACGGGGCAATACCGCCGGGTCAGAGCTCGAGGATCTCTTTGACAAAGGGGATGGTGAGTTTGCGTTTGGCACGAAAGGAGGCGTTGTCGAGCTGATTGAGGGTGGCGAGCAAGGTGCGCATGTCACGCGACAGCCGGTTGAGCAGGAAGCGGCCCACGTCGATGGGCAGCTTGAAACCCCGCAGCTCGGCGCGCAGCTGCAAGGCGCTGAGCTTGCCCTCGTCGTCCAGCTCGTCGAGATGAAAACTCACCCCCCAGTCGAGGCGGGAGGCGAGATCCGGCAGTTGCAGACCCAGCTTGCGCGGCGCGCTGCAGCCGGTGACCACCAGGGTCCCCTCCCCCTTCTCCCGCCAGCGATTGTAGAAATCGAACAGGGCCCGCTCCCACAGCGCATTGCCGGCGATGGCTTCCAGACTGTCCAGACAGACCAGGGGCAGGCTTTCGAGGGCATCGAGCATGCTGGGATCCAGCTGTTCGAACTGATCGAGGGAGAGATAGGCCGCCGCCGCGTCGCGGGCGTTGACCTCGGCACAGGTGGCGTGCAACAGATGCGAGCGCCCGGATCCTTTGGCACCCCAGAAATAGAGGAAAGGTGCGCCCTGACCGATGGCCGCATTCTTGAGGGCGGTGATCAGATGGGCGTTGTTGCCGGGATAAAAACTGACGAAGGTTTCATCATCCGGTAATTGTACGGCTAAAGACAGTTGGGCCGGTTGCTTCACTCGTTGGGCTTTGACTGTGATATTTGAGGCCAAGTGTATCATCCAAGCGGCAGATAGAGAACCGCCCGGACTCGGCCGGGCGGTGATAACAAAGCTGACAGGATCAAGCTTGCGACCATGGGTAGCGCAGGTGGCTGCTTCTCAGACCGCTCGGAGCACCGCACAGCAACGCTCGACCGGGCGGTGATAACAAAGCTGACAGGATCAAGCCTGCGGCCATGGGGAGCGCAGACGGTTACTCCTCAGATCGTTCGAAGAACCGCACAGATACTCTCGGCCGGGCGGTGATAACAAAGCTGACAGGATCAAGCCTGCGGCCATGGGTAGCGCAGACGGTTACTTCTCAGATCGTTCGAAGAACCGCACAGATGCTCTCGGCCGGGCGGTGATAACAAAGCTGACAGGATCAAGCCTGCGACCATGGGTAGCGCAGGCTGGACTCAGCCCCCTGCCAATACCGGTGATCCGGACCCTTCCTCAGGATCAAGGCTGCGACCATTGATAGCGCAAGCCGCTCTCATTGTCTTCGATCTGGCGCAGCCGGCTCTCCAATTGCAGCCCCCGCACCAGCTCGGCCTTGTCCCCCTGCAGGGAGAGGTTGAAGGTGACCTTGTCCCCTTCCAGCTTGCCGATCGCCACCTTGCTGACGCTGGCCATGCCTTGCAGCATCTTCTGCAGCTGGATCATGCCGTCGATGCCGGCGAGTCCTTCCACCACCAGAGTCTGGCTGGAGATGGTACCTGAGAGGCGAGTGCCGTAGTTTTGCACCAGCCAGCCGGCCAGGGCATCGGCGAAGCCTTGGGCCACCTCGGCCTGAGAACCGGATCCTGCGCCCTTGGTCAGCTCGACCAGCTCACCACCGGCCTGAGTCCCCGGCTTGGGCCCGTACAGGCCCCAGTCGATGCTCCACTTGCCCTCTTCTTTCTCATCAGGGGCCAGCTTGCCCAGCACCACCATCTCGGCGCCGTAACGCTGGCTCGCCTTGAGGATGGGATCGGCGAAACGCCCCCACACATCGGTGGCATTGACCGCCATGTTGTCATCGAGATCCATCAGCGGAATGCTGACCGGCAGGCCCATGGCTTGCGTCTGGCCTCGCAGGGCGGCGGCCCAGCCATCGCTGGACTGATCCGGCAGGATGCGACGCTCCCCTTGATCGAGCACCAGCCAGATGGCCAACTGCGGACGCGCGGGTCCGAGCAGGGCAAACTTGCTCTGGGCGATCAGGGCGTTAACCTTGGTGACGTCAAAGTCGGCCTTGAGGAACTTGACCGGCCCCAGATCCTGATAGCCGTAGTGCTGCACATAGTCCCCCGGGGCGGCCAGCGCCTTGACCACCTCCGGCTGGGTGAGAATGTCCCGCTTGCCGGTCACCTTGATGAGCACCTCTCCCAGCGCCTGGGATTGGGCAGCGGTCATGTCGCCGCTGGTGGGCGCCTTGCCCTGATAGAGATCCGCCACCTGGGCGGCCGACACCACAAACGGCAGGCAGCAGCAGCAGAGGAGTGTCGCTAAGCGTTTAAGCATAAAGAAGATTCTCGAAATGGGAGATGGTGCTTATGGTAGCGGCAAGGCGCGCCTCCCAGCAAGGCAACCGGCAGGTGCAGCACCAAAAAGCGTGAAGCCGGCACGGGGCCGGCTTCACGGAGACAGAACCAAGACTTATTTGGTGCCGAAGATCTTGTCACCGGCATCGCCCAGGCCCGGGACAATGTAGCCTTTCTCGTTCAGACCCAGATCGATGGAGGCACAGTAGAGCTCCACATCCGGGTGAGCGGCTTCCAGTGCCTTGATGCCTTCGGGCGCTGCGACCAGCACCAACACCTTGATGGACTGGCAGCCCTTCTTCTTGAGCAGATCGATGGTGGCGATCATGGAGCCACCGGTGGCCAGCATGGGATCGATGACCAGCGCCAGGCGCTCTTCGATGTTGCTGACGATCTTCTCGAAGTAAGGGACGGGTTGCAGGGTCTCTTCATCGCGGTAGATGCCGACCACGCTGACGCGGGCGCTCGGCATGTGCTCCAGCACGCCATCCATCATGCCAAGACCGGCGCGCAGGATGGGCACGACTGTGACCTTCTTGCCCTTGATCTGGTCAACTTCTACTGGCCCGTTCCAACCATCGATGGTAACTTTCTCGGTTTCGAAGTCAGAGGTCGCTTCGTAGGTCAACAGACTGCCCACTTCCTTGGCCAGTTCACGGAAACGCTTGGTGCTGATATCGCCTTCGCGCATCAGCCCGATCTTGTGTTTGACCAGGGGGTGTTTGACTTCAACGACTTTCATTATTATCTCCTCAAACCGGCGCCAAAAAATCGCGGAATCATACAATAAAAGCCGCGGCTTGTAGAGCTTTTCCACGCAAAAACGCGCAAACGATTTCCTTTCTGCTTTTACCCGCCCACTGGTAGAATACGCCCCGAATTTTACCCTCCACTTCTTTATATGACGGGGAATACGCGTGACTGACAAAACCTCACTGAGCTACAAGGATGCTGGCGTAGATATCGATGCCGGCAATGCACTGGTTGAACGTATCAAAGGCGTGTCAAAACGTACTCGTCGTCCCGAAGTCCTTGGTGGTCTTGGCGGCTTTGGGGCCCTGTGTCAAATCCCTGCTGGCTACAAGGAACCGGTGCTGGTCTCCGGTACCGACGGGGTGGGCACCAAGCTGCGTCTGGCCATCGACCTGAAGAAGCACGACACCGTGGGCATCGATCTGGTGGCCATGTGCGTCAACGATCTGATCGTCCAAGGGGCAGAGCCCCTGTTCTTCCTCGACTACTACGCCACCGGCAAGCTGGACGTTGACACCGCCGCCGCCGTGGTGACCGGGATTGGTGTGGGCTGTGAGCAATCCGGCTGCGCCCTGGTGGGCGGCGAAACCGCCGAGATGCCGGGCATGTATGAAGGGGAAGACTACGACATCGCCGGTTTCTGCGTCGGTGTGGTGGAAAAGAGCGAGATCATCGACGGCAGCAAGGTCGGCGACGGGGATGCCCTGATCGCCCTGGCCGCAAGTGGCCCCCACTCCAACGGCTTCTCCCTGGTGCGCAAGATTTTGGAAGTCTCCAAGGCCGACGTACATCAGCCGCTGGGCGATACCACCCTGGCCAATGCCCTGCTGGAGCCGACCCGCATCTACGTGAAACCCGTGCTCAAGCTCATCAAGGAGTGCGAGATCCACGCCCTGTCCCACATCACCGGTGGCGGCTTCTGGGAGAACATCCCCCGCGTGCTGCCCGCCAACACCCAGGCGGTGATCGACGAGCAGAGCTGGCAGTGGCCGGCGGTGTTCAGCTGGCTACAACAGGCCGGCAACGTCACCCGCCACGAGATGTACCGCACCTTCAACTGCGGCGTCGGCATGATCATCGCGCTGCCCGCCTCCCAGCTTGAGAAGGCGCTGACCCTGCTCAAGGCCGAAGGGGAGAACGCCTGGCATATCGGCCATATCGCCAAGGCGGCCGATGGCGAGGAGCAGGTCATCATCCGATGAGCCCGATGACACGCATTCTGGTCCTTATCTCCGGCAGCGGCAGCAACCTGCAGGTCATCCTCGACGACTGCGCCAGCGGCAAGATCGCGGGCGAAGTGGTCGGCGTCATCAGCAACAAGGCCGATGCCTATGGGCTGGTGCGCGCCAAGGAAGCCGGGGTGGCCACCTCCATCCTGGCCCAGCAGCAATTTGCCAGCCGGGATGACTACGATCTCGCCCTGCAGGCGCTGATGGCGGACTACAAGCCGGATCTGGTGGTATTGGCCGGCTTTATGCGGATCCTGAGCGCCCCCCTGGTGCGTCATTTCGCGGGGAGGATGATCAACATCCACCCCTCGTTGCTGCCGAAATACCAGGGCTTGCACACCCACCAGCGCGCCATCGACGCCGGTGATAGCGAGCACGGCGCCAGCGTCCACTTCGTCACCGAGGAGCTCGACGGCGGCCCGGTGATCCTGCAGGCTCGTGTGCCCATCTTCGAGGGCGATGATGCCGATGACGTGGCGGCCAGGGTGCAAGCCCAGGAGCACAGCATCTACCCCCTGGTGGTGCAGTGGTTCTGCCAGGGGAGGCTGCGGATGCAAGCGGATGCGGCCTTGCTGGATGGTGCAGTACTCGGCCCGGCGGGTTATGCCAGCGAGTGACCGGACAACATGTGAAAAAGGAGGCCAATGGCCTCCTTTTTGTTTCTTAACTCACTCAACAGCCAGCATTTATGAATGATAAGATTGAATTTTACAGCTAAAAATCTTCATAAAACGGTCATTAACTAATACAAACCGCTGCCTTTTCTAGACCGGATTATCGATGTCGATAAAGGTCACCTCCAGCCCGTGCACGGTAGCAAGCCACTCCCCCAGCGCCTTGATACCGTAACGCTCGGTGGCGTGATGGCCGGCGGCATAGAAGTGCATCCCCATCTCGCGGGCGGTGTGGATGGTCTGCTCGGAGGCCTCACCTGAGATGAAGGCATCGATGCCCTGCTCCGCCGCCAGGTTGATGTAGCTCTGGCCGCCACCGGTACACCAGGCCACGGAGCGGATAAGCTCGGGACCAGTGTCGCCGCAATACAGCGGTTCACGGCCGAGCCGCTCGGCGATGCGTTTCGCGAAATCGGCGCCGCTCATGGGCTCCTCCAGCTTGCCCACCATGGCCACGCTCTTGCTGTTCCAGGGCTCGAGGCCGCGGCGCACCTTGATACCGAGCAACTTGGCGAGCTGGGCGTTGTTGCCCACCTCGGGATGCACGTCCAGCGGCAGGTGATAGGCGAACAGGTTGATGTCGTGGGTCAGCAGGGTCTTGAGGCGACGCTGCTTCATGCCGGTGATCTGGGCGGGTTCACCGCTCCAGAAGTAGCCGTGATGGACCAGGATGGCATCGGCGTTGACCGCCACGGCCGCGTCGATCAGCGCCTGACTGGCGGTGACGCCGGTGACCACGTGGCGAATGCGCTCGCGCCCCTCCACCTGCAGGCCATTGGGACAGTAGTCCTTGATGGCATGAGGTTCGAGCAGGTGGTTGAGCAGGGTTTCCAGTTTTCGATGAGAGATCATAAGGGTCTCCTAACACAGTCAGACCCTGCTCCTGCAGGCAACAGCAAGGTCCTGGGTTAAATCGTCAGGTACCCATGATAATCGAGCCGGGCCATCAAGGCCATGGCACTCAGGCAGACAACTCTATGCCCGCATCCCGCATCTGGGCCAGCTTGTAACGCAGGGTGCGCGGGCTGATGCCGAGTCGGTCGGCGACGGCCTTGCGGCTACCGTTGCACTCCTGCAGGGTGTCCAGGATGATCTGGTGCTCCTGCAACTTCAGCTCGCTCCCCAAGCCATCGCCCCCCGCCAGCCGCTCGAGCGGACGCACCAGCGCCTCGTCCGTCTCTTCCAGGATCAGCTGAGCGGAGCCAATCACCCCGTCCGGACTCAGGATCAGGGCGCGCTGCACCACGTTGTCGAGCTCGCGCACGTTGCCGGGCCAGGGGTGGGCCAGCAGGCGCGCGCGCGCATCATCCAGCAGCTGCGGCGCGGGCAGGCCCATCTGGTTGGCATGCAGCGCCAGCAGGTGCTCCGCCAGGGGCAGAATGTCCCCCGGCCGCTCCCAGAGCGAGCTCCAGCGCAGGGGGAAGACGTTGAGACGGTAGTAGAGATCCTCGCGGAACAGGCCGTCTTGCACCGCCTTCTTGAGATCCCGGTTGCTGGTGGCGATGACCCGCACATCGAGGGGGATCATCTTGCGACTGCCGAGCCGCTCCACTTCTTTTTCCTGTAACACCCGCAGCAACTTGGCCTGCAACCCCAGATCCATCTCGGTGATCTCATCCAGCAGCAGGGTACCGCCCTGGGCCTGTTCAAACTTGCCCGGGCACCCCTGCACGGCGCCGGTGAAGGCGCCCTTCTCGTAGCCAAACAGGGTCGCCTCCAGCATGTTCTCCGGAATGGCGGCGCAGTTGATGGCGACGAAGCTCTGCTCGGCGCGGCTGGAGTTGTCGTGAATGTAGCGGGCCAGCACCTCTTTGCCGGTACCGCTCGGGCCGGTCACCATGACGGTGGCCTCGCTTCTGGCCACCCGGGTCGCCAGCTGGAACAGCTCGGCCGTCCTGGGATCCCCGTACACCACGGCCCGCTTCTCGACCTTCTGGGCCGGCACGTAGCGGCTGACCTGGTTGAGCAGCACCTCGGGGGAGAAGGGCTTGGCGAGGTAATCGATGGCCCCCTCCCGCATGGCGCGCACGGCGCCATCGATGTTGGCATGGGCCGTCATCAAGAGCACGGGCACCTGGGGATATTGCTGGCGGATGTTGGCCAGCAGGGTCAGGCCGTCCATGCCCCCCATCTGGATGTCCGAGATGACCATGTCGAAGCGCTGGCGCGACAGGGAGAGCAGGGCCCGTTCACCACTGTCGGCTTCACGGCATTCGTAGCCGCCGAGCAGCAGGGTATCCACCAGCGCCTCGCGCAGGCCGTTGTCATCTTCCACTACCAGAATACGGGCCTGGGTCATGCTACTGCTCCCACGGCCAACCTGGCCTTATCGTGATGTATACCCGCAGAGCGGCTGGCCTCGGCCAGCACGCGGGATCCGACGCGGCTCATGCCACACCTCCAAGCCGCACCGCCTGCTGATGCAGGGGGAACGACAGGGTAAAACAGGTCCCTTCTCCGGGGACCGAGGCCACGCTGACCTCTCCCTGATGGGCACGCACCACGGATTGCACCACGGCAAGCCCGAGGCCTGTGCCCTGGGAGCGGGTGGTGAAGAAGGGTTCGAAGATCTGGTTGAGCAACTGGGCGGGCATCCCCTTGCCGTTGTCGAGAATGCGCAGCTCCACCCGGCCACTGCTGCGCACCGCGCTGATGAGCAGCGAGTTGGCCCCGGCCTGCTGGGCGTTGGCGATCAGGTTGTTGATGGCGCCCGCCAGGGCATTGCTGTTGGCCAGCAGCCAGAGATCCGGCTCCGGAGCCTCCATCTGCAGGGTGCAGCCCTGTTGCTGGCAGAACGCCTCGGCACCGGCCTGCACCTCCGCCAGCAACCCCTGTACGGACACGGGCGCGACCACCTGGTTGTCGCCGTTGCGGGCGAACAGCAGGATGTCGTTGATCTGTTTTTCCAGATCCTGCAGCCTGGCCATCAATTTTTGCTGGAACTGGCTGCGGGATTCGGGCTTGAGGGTGCGGTTCGCGAGGTTCGCCGCATAGAGCATGGCGGCGGAGAGCGGGGTGCGGATCTGGTGTGCAAGCGAGGCGGCCATGTTGCCAAGGGCCGACAGCCGTTTCATGTGGTTGACCCTGTCCTGCAGCTGGCGGGTCTCGGTGAGATCGGTGATGAACACCAGCTGGCCGGGTTGATCCTGCAGCGGTTGGGTCGAGAGCTGAACCCGACGTCCATCGCGCAGGGAGATCTCGTGACCGTCGTCCTCGCGAGGCTCGAAACAGCGGTCGATGATCTGGCGCCAGAGTTGACCCTGCAGCGGCTCTCCCAGCAAAGCGAGGGCGGCCGGGTTGGCACGGGTGATCCGGCCTTCCCCATCGAGCAGCAGCACGCCGGTCGGCAGTGCCTGGAAGATGGCGTAGAGCTGGCTCACCTCGTGAGACTGGAGCGGGTTGTCCTGCTGGGCGATTGTCATAAACCTGACCTCAAACTGGGTTTGGGATCAGGTTATTCAATTTTCATGCCAGTAAAATAACAACTACATATCAATGCATTAGACATTTGGTGTCAAAGCATTGACCTCAGGATCGGTTCAGGCTCTGTCGCCAGAGGCCCTCGGCAGGGAGAGCCACGCAGGGTCCTTGCTCAGGATCTCGCAGCCAGAGCCATGGCCGCTGTTCAGATGTCCTTGCTCATGCCGTACTTCTTCATCTTCTCCACCAGGGTGGTGCGACGCATGCTGAGCAAGTCGGCGGCGCGGGCCACCACCCCCTCCTGGGACTCCAGAGCCTGGCGGATCAGCTCCACCTCGAGATCGGCCAGCATCTCCTTGAGATTGACCCCCTCCTGTGGCAACTGCATGGGGAGCGAGACACCGCTGCCGGGCTCCGGCTCGAGGGGCGTCTGGAACACGGCGGCCAGGGCATCGCGCTCGTCCATCTCGGTGAGCCGCTCATCGCGAGGCTCGCAGGGCAGCAGGCGATAACGGCTCGGCAGGTCCACCACATCGACGATCTGGTTCGGATAGAGGATCAGCAGCCGCTCGATGAGGTTCGACAGCTCGCGCACGTTGCCGGGCCAGGGGTACTGCATGATGGATTCCATGGCGCGCTGGGTCAGGCGGATGATCCCCCTGTGCTGCTCGGCATGGCGATTGAGCAGCTCCTGCAGCAGCAAGGGGATGTCGTCGCAGCGCTCGCGCAGGGGCGGCGTCTCGATGGGGAAGACGTTGAGGCGATAGTAGAGATCCTCGCGGAACAGCTGGGTGCGGATCATCGCCTCCAGATCTCTGTGGGTCGCCGCGATGACGCGCACGTCTGCCTGCACCGGCTTGCCGCCGCCCACTCTGTCGAACAGGCGTTCCTGCAGCACCCGCAGCAGCTTGACCTGCATCGGCAGCGGCATGTCGCCTATCTCATCGAGGAACAGGGTGCCACCCTGGGCCAGCTCGAAGCGGCCGCGACGGGCCGCGATGGCGCCGGTGAAGGCGCCCTTCTCGTGCCCGAACAGCTCGCTCTCCAGGAGCTCAGCCGGAATGGCGCCACAGTTGATGGGCACGAAGGGGCCGCCGCTGCGGGAGGAGAGTTCGTGGATGGCGCGGGCCACCACCTCTTTGCCGGTCCCGGACTCCCCCAGGATCAGCACGTTGGCCTCGGTTTCCGCGACCTGACCGATGAGGCGACGCACCTCCTGAATGCCCCTGCCCTTGCCCACCAGCAGCCGCAACAGGGTCTGACCCTTGTCGTGCAGTTGCTGGCGCGGGTGCAATGAGATGAAGGCCTGGCAGAAATGCAGGTGGCGAGTCAACGACTCGTAGGTGAAGGGGGTATCACTGCCACCGATGAAGTTGCTGTTGGGATGACTGGCCTCAATCAGGGAGAGGAACGGGATCCGGGGGAAGGCGGCGAGCAGCTCGCCGAGGGGGCGCTCCTGCAGTTCTCCCGTCAATATCCCTTGCAGCGGGCCGGACGATTCGATGGCCACATCCAGCTCAGGCTCCGCCACCTCTTGCCAGGGGATCCCCATGAACGAAAGCACTGTCCCCAGCTGCTGGCGCCGCTGTTCATCGGCATCGACAATCAATACCTCCATTGCCATCCTCTCCATCCTTTTCTGCACCTGAAGCCAAATTGTTTGTTTTTCTCGTGCTTATATGGCTAGCCATGCACGTTTTAAGGGGCACAAAGTGCCAAAATAATGGCGGATTGTCAAAAGCTGTCGCGATCTGTTCCGTTCATCGGGATGGGGATCACAACCGGCGTATTTTAATCATTGATAGCTGGCGGTAAGACCGCCGATACAGGGGCGGGAGGCAGAGCGGGGACAGGCTCCGACCGAGGTCGGAGCCAAACTCGGGACTCAGTGCTTGAGCTGACCGTGGGGGGCGGCGTAACGGCACTGGGGGAAGCGGCTGCAGGCCAGGAACAGACGGCCGACATGGGGACCCTTCTTGGCCTCCCGCTCCACCAGAGGGGCATCGCAGCGAGGGCAGTGCGGCGTGGCTGAAGGCTGATCCTCCTCCTCGTCCAGGCTGCCGAACAGGTTGTCCACCAGCTCGGGATCCGGCTCGACCAACACCGGCTTGGCGGCTTGCGACACCGATGCGACCGGCGCCTGCCCCCCATGACGCGGTTCGCTCAGATCCACGCCATCGAGCAGCAGCGGACTGAAGGTGGGCTCACGGCGCTCCCCTGGCAACAGATCCTCAACCTGAGGAGTGGCCTTGCTTAGCAGCGGCAACAGCTGCTCGCGCAGCTCATCCACCTGATAGTGGCTGCTGGCCGGGATCTGCAACAGGGGCAGACCCGCGCCATCACAGGCCTCTTTCAGGAACAGATCCCGCGCCTTGCGCTTCTGGTGACGGTGGGAGCTGTCATCGAGTTCGATGGCGCAGAGGAAGGAGAGATCCGCCGGATGGCAGAGCAGATAATCGAAGTGCTTGGCACTGATCCGGTTGAATGCCTGCTGCCACTTGCTCTTGCCCATGCGCGCTTGTGGGGTCAACACATCGGCGACCCGGACCTTGGCAAAGACTCGCGCCCGGTCGCCCACCGCCAGATCCAGCACCCCGAGGAAAGATCGCTCGGCCGGGCTGAACAGGGTCTCCTGCAGATCATAGGGCGACACCTTGCCTTTCTTGCCTCTGCCCCAGACGATCGCCAGCAGGAGCAGTACCAACAACACCAATCCCGATACGACAAGGCTATTCATAAGCGCAGATCCCATTCACAAGACATATCCTGTTCACAAAACGTGGAGAAGAAGGGGCAACACTCTAGCACGGGGGGCCTTGCACAGGCAGAGCAGAAATGGAGCCCTCCTCCTGCCTCCGCGTTTTTTCACCACTTTTGCACGAGGCGGGGCTTCATATGGCCTGCCACAGCAGGCACAATGAGGGGGGAACCCACTCACAGGAGAGCAGGATGCAAAAGCAATTGGTCGTCACCGTCATCGGAACAGACAAGCCCGGCATCGTCGAGAGTCTGGCCGATACCATCAGCCGCCAGCAGGGCAACTGGCTGGCCAGCTCCATGAGTGAACTGGCAGGACAATTTGCCGGCATTTTGCACGTGAGCGTCCCCGATGAACACTACCGCAGCCTGTGCGAGGCGCTGGTGATGCTGCCGGGTCTGACCGTGAGCTTTGCCGAAGGCCAACTCAGCCAGGAACCCGCACGCCAGATGATGCTGACCGTCACCGGCAACGACAGGCCGGGCATCGTCCACGAGGTGGCCAGCATACTGCGTCAGCTCAACATCAACGTCGCCGATCTCACCACCGGCTGCGAGCCCGCGCCCCACTCGGGCGCCCCCTTGTTCTACGCCCATGCCCTGGTCGCCTTGCCCCCCCAGCTCGAGCAAGACGATCTCGTCGCGGCGCTGGAGTCCCTCTCCGATGATCTCGTCGTCGACATCGATCAAGACCTGACCGAATAGTGCCGGCCGTCATAAAATTGTCATGGTTTGACGCCATAACTGCCGCGCAGACGCAACCTGATCACAGAGGCACCAGATGAGCACCGACAAGCAGTATGAAGAGAAAGAGCTGAGTTGGCTCTCATTCAATGAACGGGTGTTGCAAGAGGCGATGGACAAGACGGTCCCCCTCATCGAGCGGGTCCGCTTCCTCGGGATCTTCTCCTCCAACCAGGACGAGTTTTTCAAGGTACGGGTCTCGGACGTCAAGCGCCGCATCCTCATCAACGAGGTGCACGGCGGCGACGACGAGGCCAAGGTGCTGCTGCGCGCCATCCAGCAGAAGGTGATGGCGCTCGGCGAGGCATTCGACAACACCTATAAAGAGCTGCTGATAGCGCTCGCCCGTCACAACATCTTCCTGGTCAACGAGAGCCAGATCTCCGACTCCATTCAGCAGTGGCTGCGGGTCTTCTTCCGGGAGAAGGTGTTGCGTCACATCATCCCCATCCTGCTCAACAAGGAGGTCAACCCGGTCAAGTTCTTGAAAGACGAGCACACCTACCTCGCCATCGAGATGAAGAAGAACGGCCAGGTGATCCAGTACGCCCTGGTGGAGGTGCCGACCGACGATCTGCCCCGCTTCTTCCAGCTGCCGCCGGAGGGGACCCGCCGCAAGAAGCAGATCATCATCCTGGATAACGTCATCCGCTTCTGCCTCGACGAGATCTTCAAGGGCTTCTTCGACTACGACGAGATAGCGGCCTACGCGGTCAAGCTGACCCGGGATGCGGAGTACGATCTCTCCGACCAGCTCGACCTCAGCCTGGTGGACAAGATGAGTGACGGCTTGAAGCAGCGCCTCACCGCCATGCCGGTGCGCTTCGTCTACGAGCGGGAGATGCCCGCCGCCATGATAAGCTTCCTCAAGCTCAAGCTGCAGATCAGCTCCTACGACGCCATCATGCCCGGCGGTCGTTATCACAACTTCAAGGATTTCATCGGCTTCCCCAACGTGGGCCGGGACTATCTGGAAAACCCCAAGCTGCCGGCCCTCGATTGCCGCGACTTCGACGGCTTCGTCAACGCCTTCGACGCCATCACCAAGCAGGATATTCTGCTGTATTACCCCTATCACAAGTTCCACCACTTCACGGAACTGGTGCGTCAGGCAGCCTTTGATCCGGCGGTGAGCGCCATCCGCATCAATATCTACCGGGTCGCCAAGAAGTCGCGCATCATCCACTCCCTCATCGACGCCGCCAACAACGGCAAGAAGGTGACGGTGGTGGTCGAGCTGCGCGCCCGTTTCGACGAGGCGGCCAACATCGACTGGGCCAACATCCTCACCGATGCGGGGGTCAAGGTGGTGTTCGGGGTGCCGAGCCTCAAGATCCACTCCAAGCTCTGCCTCATCACCCGCCACGAGCATGGCGAGGCGGTGCGCTACGCCCACATCGGCACCGGCAACTTCAACGAGAAGACCGCCAAGATCTACACCGACTTCTCCCTGCTGACCCGCCACCCGGACATCACCGCCGAGGTGGAGGGGGTGTTCGAATACATCGAATATCCCTACCGGCGCTACAAGTTCAACCACCTGCTGGTCTCCCCCATCAACAGCCGCCGCCAGCTCTATCGCCTCATCGACGCCGAGCTCGCCAACGCCAAGGCGGGTCAGCCCAGCGGCATCACCCTCAAGATCAACAACCTGGTGGACAGGGACCTCATCAACCGGCTCTACGCCGCCGGCCAGGCCGGGGTGCCGATCCAGATGATCATCCGTGGCATGTGCGCCCTGCGCCCCGGCGTGCCGGGCCTGAGTGACAACATCCAGGTCATCAGCATCATCGACCGCTTCCTCGAGCACCCGCGGGTCATGGTGTTCCACAACAGGGGCAACCCCCAGCTGTTCATCTCCAGCGCCGACTGGATGAGCCGCAACATCGACGGCCGGATCGAGGTGGGGACCCCCATCTACGACGAGCGTCTGAAACAACGCATCCTGGATATTCTCCAGCTGCAGCTCAGCGATACCTGCAAGGCAAGGGTCATCGATGCAGGCCAGAGCAACGAATACGTGAAGCGGGGCAACCGCCGCAAGGTGCGTTCTCAGGTCGCGATTTACGACTACCTCAAACGCATAGAGTCAAACCATGGACAATAGTCTGTACGCCGCTGTCGATCTGGGCTCGAACAGCTTTCACATGGTCATCGCCCGCCTCAATGAGGGACGGATGCAGATCGTCGATCGCCTCAAGGAACGGGTCCGGCTCGCGGAGGGCATGGACGAGCAGCGCCGCATGTCGGACGAGGCCATGGCACGAGGCCTCGATTGCCTCGCCCTGTTCGCCGAGCGGCTGACCAACATCAAGCCGGATCAGATCCGCATCGCTGGCACCTATACCCTGCGCCGCGCCAGCAACGCCCGCGCCTTCGTGAGCGAGGCGGTCAAGGTTTTGAACCATCCCATCGAGATCATCAGCGGCCAGGAAGAGGCGCGCCTCATCTATCAGGGGGTGGCTCACACCCAGCACGTCGAGGGCCAGGTGCTGGTGGTGGACATCGGCGGCGGCAGCACCGAGCTCATCATCGGCGAGGGCTTCGATCACAAGGCCCTGACCAGCCGCAAGATGGGTTGTGTCAGCTTCACCCAGAGCTTCTTTGGGAACGGCAAGCTGAGCGAGAGGGCTTTCAACAACGCCGTGCTGGAAGCGCAGCATCAGCTCGCCCCCATCGTCAACCAATACCGCAAGCTCGGCTGGCAGAGCTGCCTCGGCAGCTCGGGCTCCATTCGTACCGTGCGGGATGTGTTGCAGGGGGAAGGCTGGACCGATGGCAGCATCACGCTGGCGGGGCTGGAGCGCCTCAAACAGGAGATGCTCGCACACAAGAGGGTCGATCAGCTCAAGCTCGCGGGTCTGACCGAGGAGCGCCAGGAGGTGTTCGCCGCGGCGGTGGCCATACTGCTCGGGCTCTTCACCTCCCTGCCCATCGATCGGATGGAATATTCCGACGGCGCCCTGCGCGAGGGGCTGCTGTACGAGTTCGAGGAGCGACTGCAGCATCACGACATCCGCGAGCGCACCGCCCTGGCACTGTCCACCCACTATCGCATCGACAAGCGCCAGGCGGCCCGGGTCGAGCACAGCGTGCTCTCCCTGTTCGATGCCTTGAGCGATCCCTGGCAGATGCCCATCGAACCCTACCGCGCCATCCTCGGCTGGGCGGCGCGGTTGCACGAGATTGGCCTCGCCATCAACTACAGCGGCATCCATCGCCACTCCGCCTACATCTTGCAAAACACCGATCTACCCGGTTTCAACCAGGACGATCAGGCCCTGCTGGCGGCCCTGGTGCGCTTTCAGCGCAAGGGGCTCAAGCTCTCCGAGCTGCCCGCCCTGCCCAACCACGACGAACAGACGGTGCTGCGCTGCATCCGTATCCTGCGCCTCGCGGTCGCGGCCCACCACAGGCGCCAGGACAACCTGCTGCCAGAGTGGCGCGTACAGGCCGCCGAAGATCAGTTGGTGGTCACCCTGCCACTCGACTGGTGCGACGAAAACCGCCTGCTGATGCAGAACCTGGAAAAAGAGCACCGTTATTGCCAGGAGCAGGGCTGGCCCCTGCTGTTCCAGCTCGGGTGATCCCTCACCTCAGACGAAAAGAGGCAGCCCATCGGCTGCCTCTTTGTTTTTTCCCTGTTATTTCCGCTCACCGCAAGTCGGGCAGTATCTGCTTGGCTATCTCGAAGTAGATGATGAGGCCGGTGCCATCCACCAGGGTGGAGATGAAGGGGGCCGAGACCACGGCCGGATCTATCCTGAAACGACGCAGCACCATGGGGATCACCGAGGCGACGGTGGCGCTCCAGAGCACGATAGCCACTATGGTCAGGGTGACCACCATGCCGATCTCGGGACCCACTCCCAGGCTCCAGGCCCGCACCCAGGCCGCCACCGCGATGGTCATCGAGATGAACAGACCGGTGGAGAGTTCCTTCTTCAAGACGGTGCCGAGGTTCTTCAGGCTCACCTCCCCCACCGCCATGGCGCGCACTATGGTGGTGGTGATCTGGGTGCCGCTGTTGCCGCCGGTGCCGATCAGCAGCGGGATGAAGAAGGCCAGGGCGATGGCCGCCTCCAGCTGCTCCTCAAAGGCCCGCAGCACAGTGCCGGTATAGGCCTCGGCCACAAACAGGATGAGCAGCCAACCCACCCGCTTGCGCCACAGCTGCCAGGGCGTCGCCTGCAGATAGGGAATATCCAGCGGCGAGGAGCCTCCCTGCAGCTCCGCATCCTCGGTGGACTCGCGCTCCAGGATGTCGGCGGCATCGTCCACGTGAAAGACCCCCACCAGGCGGCCCTGGGCCTCCACCGGCAGGATCGAGAGATCGCGATCGATCAGCAGACGGGCGGCCAGCTCCTGATCGGCACGGGCATCGATGCGCACCGTCTCCCGCTCCATCAACTCGCTGACTGGCAGCAGGGGATCCGCTATCAGCAGTGACTTGAGGGAGACGCTGCCAAGCAGCCGCCGCTCACCATCGATCACATACAAGTCCTGAAACAGCTGGGCCTTGTCCCAGGCGTCGTGGATCAGCTGCTTGGCGCAGCCCACCGTCTCCTGCCCGTCGATGGCCAGGTATTCGTGACGCATGTTGGCGCCGACCGATTCACTCGGCCAGTCCAGCAGCGAATGGAAGCTGGTCTGTACGGGCTCCGGGAAACGGGCGAGCAGCTGGTGGCGATCGTCGTCATCGAGCCTGCGCAAGATGGCCAGCAGATCCCGTCTGGGGATGGCGCCCTGCAACAGGCCGACGATGCTGGCATGCAGCCGCAACAGCAATCGGCCGGCACAGTCCGCTGGCAATGAGACGAGCAGTTCGGCACCGTCAGGGGTGGGCAGGGTATCGAAGATACAGTTGAGCTCTTCCGGGCGCAGGGTCAGCAGTTGGTCGGCGCGGGCAACCGGATCCAGGTTGCGGGCGAGCCAGCCCTGCAGAGCGGCCAGGTCGAGCAGTTGATGACGATTGAGCAGGTGGTGTGTTTTCTTCATCACAGATATCCTCATGTGATCCCGGGTCGAGCCCGGGAGCAACCGGTCATACCGGCCGCCGTTTGCAAGAAAACAGCAATTTGATTGACGAGTAACAGGCAGGAAATGACGCCGTCCGGCGTGTCTTCATCCCCACGTACCAGCTTTAGCACTGCATAACGTATCCGGCATGCCGGAAGCCACTTGGGTTTACACCTTAATCCGATGAAAACTGTCCTGATCTTGGGCGTCTCTGGACGTCGTGAGATCAGTGGCCTGTGTTTATGCAGGAGCCTCGCCTAACGAGATGCTGCGAAAAAATAGCCACAGCCCTGGGCTGTGCGGGCGGCATCATCGACCAGAGGCTGGCCCGAGTCAAGCTAGTAGGGCCCCTGGCAACGGGTTGTTACAAATTGAGCGACGGTGTGGGAAAACGGACGGCAGACGGCGGGAGAGGAGACAAGGCTCCCCCGGGCCACGGGGGGGCACTATTTCAGCGTATGTCAGCGGATATAGTCGAACAGGGTCAGCTTGCTTATCTTGCTGAAGGCGAGCTGGGTGGCGCTCATGGCTGCGTCTTCCTTGGAGAGGGTCGCTATCACCTCGTACATGTCGGCCTCCGAGACCTTGGCTCGCGCCTGCTGGTTCAGGGTACTGAGGCCATCGTTCGAGCTCATCACCTGCTCCAGGCTGTTGAGCCGGCTGCCCACGTCCCCCTGTCCCCTGTCCACCTTGGTTCTGGCGTTGTCCATGTGGGTGGTGGCATTGGCCACCGCCAGCTGGAAGTTGTCCGCCGAGAGGGTGGGGTCGCGCAGGGCCGTGATGAAGTCGGACATGCCGTTGAGCACGTTGTCGTTCTTCGGTGCATCCAGCACGAAGTTTTGATCCGCGCCGCCTGCGGGCAGGTCCAGGGTCAGCTCCAGCCCGTTGAAGGCTATCTTGTTACCCGTGCTGTAGTCGCCGTTTTGCACCACAGTGCCGCCACTGTCCTTGATCTCGTAGGTGTCCGGCGGACCCGCCAGGGTGCTCACGGTGAACTGGTTGCTGGCAAGAGACGAGTCGTAGTGGTTGCGATAGAAGCTCTCGAAGTTCGCCTGATCCCCGACGCCCACCTTGATGTTGGCGCTGGCGGCGCTGGCGGTGCGCCGGGTTCCCACCATCTCGAACAGATCAAAGCCGGAGTCATTGGCCGGGATCTGCACCGTGGGGGAGACCTGGATGCTGCGCTGGCCCGTGTCCCCCTGGAACACGTAGTTGCCGCTGGCGTCCTTGACGAAGGGCTGGGTCTTGCTCTGGTTGCCGCCGAAGATGTACTCCCCCTGGGAGTTCTTGCTGTTCATCAGGTCGAACATCTGCTTTTGCAGCCCCTCCAATTCGCTTGCGATGGCGCCGCGCTCCTCGGATCCCATGGCCGAGCTGTTCGCCTTCTGGATCAGGGTCTTGGCGCTGAGCATGGCGGTGTTGATGGAGGTGAGGACGGTGTCTTCGTGGCCCAGGCTGTTCTCCAGCAGGCTACCGTTGACGCTGTACTGCTTGAACAAGTCGATCTCCTTGGTCAGCGCCATCTTCTGGCTCATGCCGGAGGGATCTTCCCCCGCCCGGGTGAACTTGTCCCCGGACATCAGCTGGTTGTAGGCCGTGTTCTGGCGCTCGCTGACCTTGCTCATGGTGGCGAGGTTGCGGTCATAGATCATGTTGGTGGTGATGCGCATGCGTTACCTCACGGAAGACAACAGGGTATCGAAGATGGCCTTGGCGGTGCTGACTATCTGGGCCGAGGCGGCATAGGACTGCTGGAAGCGGATGAGGTTGGCCGCCTCCTCCTCCAGATTGACGCCGGAGACGCTCTCGTAGATGCCGGTGCTCTGGGTCAACTTGGCTTCGTTGGCCTGCAGCAGGGTCTTGGCCTGGCTGGTCTTGTTGCCCACCCCGGTCACCAGCGCGCTGTAGGCATCGTTGAAGGTCATCTTGTCGTTGCTGGTGGCGGCGTTGTTGTTCTTGCGCACCAGCGTCTTGTTTTGCAGCTCCGCCAGCGCCAGCCCGTTGGCGTTGTCGGCGAAGCCGTCCTTGTTGTAGCTCAGGGTGAAGCTGTCCTTGGCCTCCACCTTGCCGGTGATGCTGAAGTCGTAGCCCGGGGTCTGGGTCGGATCGGCATAGACCTTGGGCCCCCCCAGCGGGCTCTCGAGGGCGGCCATCAGGTTCTGGCCCTTGCTGGATGCCGGGGCGACCCCGATGAGGTTGTTGTTCTTGTCATAGACCTCGTAGTTGCCGCCGTTGTCGATCTTGACGGCCTGAGGCGCGTTTGGATTCAGGCTGTTGGCGCCAAAACCCGACCCCGTGCCGGTGTGATAGACACCGGTCATCTTTATCTCACCAGAGCCTATATTTTGAGAGTTTTTATCTGCTTTTATAGGTGAGGCCAGCGCAATATCTTCCGGTCGGGTGATCGCGGCCTCGAGACCTGCTGCAGCATGCTTGGTTGGTTGCAGCAATATCTTGTCACCGGCGGCCGGAGTACCTTCGATATCGATCTCGATGCCGTGTCCCGCCACCTCGAACTTGGCGGGGGGGGTAGCCCCCGTCATGAGCGAGGTGCGCTTGCCGGTGCCGTCGATGGAGAACACCTCATAGCCGGTGGCGCTGCTGAACTTGACCTCGTAGTCGAAGGTGGTCACCTCTGTCCCCTTGCCGGGCACGAAGCTCACGCTGGCGGCACCATTGCCGGTGTTACTGCCATAAGGGAGCCCCTGACTGTCCTTGAGGGAGAAGAGATCCCCTCCCAACTCGTTGTCCAAGTCCATCCCCAGCCGGTTCTGCTGGTTCATGGCATCGGCCATGGCGACGGCCAGCTGCCCCAGTTCCCGCTTGGAGGGCTCCAGATCCCGGCGCGCGCTGAACAGCCCGCCGATGCCGCCCCCGATGTCCTTGTCGTTGATGTTGACCTTGTTGGATCCCAGGTTGAGCTGCAGGGCCGACTCGCGAGAGTCGGGATCCCCCGCCACCACCTTGAACTGGGCCACGCCGCCATCCAGCACCAGGGAGTGGCCCGTGCTCATGTTGACCAGCATGCTGCCGTTGGGTTGGGTCACGGTGCGGATCTCCATCTTCTCGGAGAGCTGGCGCACGGCCTCGTCGCGCTGATCGAACAGCATCAGGCTCTCTTCCGGCGTCCCCTTGGTGCGGACGATGGCCTGGTTCAGATCGTTGATGCTGTTTAGCAGGCTGTTGACCCTGTCGGTCTCGTCGCTGATGGTGGCGTTGATGGTGTCTGACTGCTTGTCGAGCTGGGCAGAGAGGGTGTGGTACCTGTCCACCATGCCGTTGAGCTCGCTCAGGGTCGTCTTGCGCCCGCCGATCTCGGCCGGCGACTCGTTGGCGGTATGGAAAGCCTTGAAGTAGGAGGTAATGGTGGTGCCCACGCTGTTACTGGTGTCACCGAGCAGGCTGTCCAGCTGGAACAGCTGATTATAGCGTGTGTTCGAGGCGTTGTAGGCGGAAGTATCGCGGCGTACCTCCCCCTGGGCATAGGCGTTGATGACCCGCTCGCTGATCATGTCCCCCGTCCCCAATCCGACGGAATTGGTGTAGATCAGGGTGCGTTCACGTACATAGCCCTGGCTATTGACGTTGACGATGTTGTTACTGGTGGTCTGCAGCAGTCGCTGCTGGGCCATCACACCCGAGGTTCCAATTCCAAGCAGATCGCTTGCCATAACTTACAGCTCCATCTCTGTGTTCCTGGTCGCGGCGTAGCCGGCAATGGCATCACTGCGCAACACTTGTTTCAGTTTCCTGGCGTACTGGGGATCGGTGGCATAACCGGCCTGCTGCAACGCCTCGAAATAGCGTTCCGGACTATCCGCCTTGGCCAGTGCCCCCTTGTAGCGGGAGCCCGAGGTGAGGAAATCCACATAGTCGTTGAAGCTCTCTTCAAACGACTCATAGGAACGAAACGCCGCCTTCTGGCGAGACGCCACTCCTTGCTCATATTCCAGGGTGCTGACCACCGCCTTGGGGCCATCCCAGCGCGGATCGGCCTTGATGCCGAACAGGTTGTGGGTCATCTGTCCCTCCCCGTCCTTGATCACCCGCTTGCCCCAGCCGCTTTCCAGCGCCGCCTGAGCCACCAGCACTGCCGGGCTCAGTCCCAGCTTGTCCGCCGCCTTCTTGGCCAGCGGCATCAACCGATGCACAAACTCTTCCGGGCTGTCGAACACCTTGGCGCTGCCACCCGCCCCCTCTACCCCTTGACTGCCACTCAGACGCTGGCTATCTCCCATGGGAGGCACGGTACGGTGGGGGCGTCTGGGCGGGGCAAACCGGGGCTCGGCCCCATTCAGCTCGCTATTCATCTCTTTTTCAGCAAAATCTTTGCCAACTTTTGAGGCTGCGATCAAATCATTGGGGGCCGAGGTCGGCGGCTGATAGGGTTTGTAGACACGCTCGGTGCGCTGGGGCAGCTTGAGCACCCGCCCGTCATCGTGGGTGAAGCTCTTCTCGGGGGAGAACTGTTTGGCCACCATCTCGGCAATGCCGAGGCCGCCCTTGCTCGACATGTCGGCGACCCGCTGCTCGTCCAGCATCCCTTCGTAGAACTGGGTGTAGCTGCTGTTCATGGGGTTGTCTTCGGTCAGCACCGAGTTGGCCTGACGCATCCCCTTGAACAGGGTCTGGGTGAAGATGGACTCGAACTGGCGAGCCGCCGCCATCAGCGCATCGGCCTTCCCCTCCTTGCTCATGCTCATCCGGCGCAGCTTGTCCAGGTTCTGGACATCCTGCACCATGCCAAGATTGATCCCGCTCTGGGAGTCGAACTCTGCCATAACCTACCTCGTTGCCGCCCGTGGCAAACCCTTGCCGCCCAACACCTTGTTCAATGCACCCGAGCCCTCGAAGGGGGTCAACCCGATGTCATGCCCCGTCATTTACAAAATGACCAGCTGCCCCTGGATGGCCCCTGCCTGCTGCAGCGCCTCCAGGATCGCCATCAGATCGCCGGGCGCTATCCCGACCTGATTCACCGCCCGCACCAGATCGTCCAGGGTCGCGCCGGTATCGAGCTTGAACATCCGGCCCGGCTCCTGCTGCACGTTGATGGTGGAGTTGTTGGTGACCGCCGTCTGCCCGCCCGCCAGCGGATTGGGCTGGGAGACCTGCTGATTCTCGGCGATGGTCACCGTCAGCCCGCCATGGCTGATGGCGGCGGGTCGCAACTTGACCTGACTGCCGATGACGATGGTGCCGGTGCGCGAGTTCACGATGATCTTGGCGGACTCGGTGGCCGGATCCACCTCCAGGTTCTCGATGGTGGCCAGGTAGGAGACCCGCTGGTTGGGGTCCCGCGGCGCGAACACCTTGATGGAGGTCGCATCCAGCGCCTGGGCGGTGTTGGGTCCCACCAGATCGTTGACCACGTCGGCCACTCGCCTGGCGGTGGTGAAGTCAGGCCGGTTCAGGTTGAAGGTGATGGTGTCCCCCTGGGAGAAGGCATTTGGCACCTCGCGCTCCACGGTGGCGCCATTGGCGATGCGTCCCACGGTCGGGGTATTGACCACTACCTTGGAGCCATCGGCCCCCTCGGCGCCCAAACCGCCGACCACCAGGCTGCCCTGAGCCACCGCATAGACGCGCCCATCCAGCCCCTTGAGGAAGGTCTGCAGCAGGGTGCCGCCGCGCAGGCTCTTGGCCTCGCCGATGGCGGAGACGGTGACGTCTATGGTCTGACCCGGCTTGGAGAAGGGCGGCAGATCGGCGTGGATGGCGACCGGCGCCACGTCCTTGATCTTGGGCTTGATGTTATCCGGCACCTTGATGCCGAAGTTGTTGAGCATGGTCCTGAAGGTCTGCTCGGTGAAGGCGTTGTTCTTCTCGCCCGTGCCGGGCAGGCCCACCACCAGACCATAACCGATCAGCTGGTTGCTACGTACCCCTTCCACCGAGCTGAGATCCTTGATGCGGGAGGCGTGCGCCAGCCCGAGCGGCAAGCAGCAGCACAGCAGGGCGAGCAGACGGAGTCGATTCATGAGATCTCCTGACTGGACCTGGGTCCAGTGAATCCTAAATGGGCCACCAGGGACCGTTGAAGAAGCTGGTCAGCCAACCCTGTTCCTGGGTGTTGGCCAGATCGCCGGTGCCACCGTAATGGATGCGCGCGTTGGCGACCCGCTGGGACGACACGCTGTTCTCCGAGGTCACATCCTCGGGGCGCACCAGGCCGGTGATACGGATGTATTCGTTGCCGTTGTTGAGCATGATCCACTTCTCGCCGCGTACCAGCAGGTTGCCGTTCGGCAAGACCTTGACCACGCTGACCGAGATGTTGCCTTGCAGGCTGTTGCTCTGATCCGCCTTGGCCTGGCCCTTGAACGCGCTGGTCTGGCCGATGGAGGCCGACAGATCATAGGGGCTCGCCGTCACCGGCACCCCGCCCAGGGTGACGGGTTCCAGCTCCAGCTTGTTGTCCTTGCCGCTCTGGGTGTTGGCCTTCTTCGACGCCGAGGTCGATTCGGCCAGCTGGATGGTGATGATGTCACCCACCCTGTGGGCCTTGATGTCCGAATAGATGCCATTGACCTGCTCGGGCTGGAAGATGGCGCCGGTTGGCCGGACAGAGACCGGCTCAGACTCGCCATAAACGGGGGCGAAGTCGGGATCGTCGGGTTTGGCGGTGTTGGGTGTGCTGGCGCAGCCTGTCAGCGTCAACAGGCCCAGCATCCAGATGGCTTTCATCATGCGTCTCCGCTTATGTTCCTGATTAGGTGCGTTGGGTCAGGAAGGTGAGCATGAGGTTCAGCGCCGGACATTGCCAAAATAGTCGCTTAGTCATGTCACCTTCGCCTTAGGTCCGCTGAGTCAGGAAGGACATCATGGAGTCCACCGCCGAAATGACCTTGGAGTTCATCTCATAGACCCGCTGGGCCTGAATGAGGTTCACCAGCTCCTCGGTCACGTTGACGTTGGAGGTCTCCAGCATGCCCTGCTTGACGACCCCGAGTCCGTCCGCACCGGCCGTGCCCTGGATGGGCGCGCCGCTCGACTGGGTCTCGAGGAACAAGTTCTCCCCCATGGGTTGCAGGCCGGTCGGGTTGACGAAGTCGGTGGTGTTGATCTGGCCCACCACCTGAGACTGACCATCCCCCTTGAGCTGCACCGAGACCTGACCATCCTCCCCCACGGTCACGCTCTGGGCGTTCTCGGGGATCTGGATCTCCGGTTGCAGCGGGTAGCCGTTGCCCGGGGTCACTATGGTGCCCTCATCGTTGAGGGTGAACTGGCCGTTGCGGGTGTAGGCGGCGCTGCCGTCCGGCAGCTGGATTTCGAAGTAGCCGCGGCCGCTGATCATCAGATCCAGGGAGTTGTCCGTGGTCTGCACGTTGCCCTGGCTGTGGTTCTTCTGGGTGGCGACCACCTTGGCCCCCGCCCCCAGCATCAGGCCGGAGGGCAGTTCGGTGTCTGCCGAGGAGCGGCCACCTGGCTGGTTGATGTTCTGATAGAGCAGGTCCTCGAAGATGGCGCGAGCCTTCTTGTAGCCAACGGTGCTGGCGTTGGCGAGGTTGTTCGAGGTGACAGAGATGTTGGTCTGCTGGGCATCGAGGCCGGTCTTGCTGATCCAGAGTGCAGGATTCATGGTGTGCTCCTTGATTAGCTGATACGCAGCAGCTGGGTTTGGGCCTCGTCATTTTCCTCGGCGGTCTTCATGATCTTGACCTGAGTTTCAAACTGACGTTGCAAGCGAATAAGGTTGGTCATCTCGTCGACCACATTGACGTTGCTGCCTTCCAGCGAGCCCGCCAGCAGGCCGACCTCGGCGGAGGCGGCTTCATTCTGGCCGTCCTTGCGGCGAAACAGGCCATCCTGGCCCTTCGCCACCGTGTCGCTGGCCGGATTGACCAGCTTGATGCGCTGGAAATCTTCCGGCAGGTTGGCGGCGGCGCCTTCGGGACGGCCGCTGATGGTGCCATCCCGGTTGATCTCGATCTTCTCCATGGGCAGCGGCAGCACGATTGGCTGACCGCCGTCGTCCACCACGTTGAGTCCGGTCGAGGTCTGCAGGTTGCCGGCCGCATTGAGCTGCAAGTTGCCCATGCGGGTATAGGCCTCTTTCCCATTGGGGTCCTGCACCGCAATCCAGCCCGGGCCGTCGACGGCGACGTCAAGATCCCGCCCCGTCGTCATCAGCATGCCGTGCTGCAGGTTCTGGCCCGGACTCTCGGTCATGGCGAACACCCGCGTGGGCAGCCCTTCACCAAACGCCTGCATGCTGCGCGCCTGCTCGAAGTCAGACTTGAAGCCGATGGTGTTGGCGTTGGCCAGGTTGTTGCCACGCACAGCCAGGCTGTTCATGTTCTCCTTGGCCCCGGACATGGCGATATAAAGCAGGTGATCCATGGGATCCTCCGTCAAACAGATGACTCTGGAGGAACAACTGCAAGTTGAATGCCAAGACAAATAAAAGGGGGCAGCAGAGGCAGGAAAACGCCCAGAACAGGCGCGAAAAAGGCGCCGAAGCGCCCTTTTCGAGATGAAAACCGGTTAGCGGATCTGCAGTATGCTCTGCTGCAGCGAGGTGTTCACCTCCAGCGAACGGGAGTTGGCCTGGAAGTTGCGCTGGGCGGTGATGAGATCCACCAGCTCCGTGGTCAGGTCCACGTTGGACTGCTCCAGCGCCGAGGACTTGATGGAGCCGAATGTGCCCGAATTGGGAGTGCCTGGCAGCGCCTCACCGGAGAGCAGGGATTGACGCCAGGAGGTGTCCCCCACCTGGGTCAGCCCCTGGGAGTTGGCGAACTTGGCCATGGCCACCATGGCCACCTTGACCGTGGTCGCATTGCTGTAAGTGGCGGAGACGATGCCATCCGCCCCAATCTCGACCTTGGTCAGACGACCGACGGTGGAGCCATCCTGGGTCAACTTGTTGACCTCGAACGGTGAGGAATACTGGGTCACGGGGCCGAGCTTCATCTCGATCGCCTGGGTGCCGTCGGCACCATTGGTGATGATGCCGGCACCCGCCGCTCCCAGTTGTTCGGTCTTGATGACCGCAGGCGTGGTCGGGGTCACCATCTTGCCGGAGGCATCGAAGGTAACCCGGGCGCTCAGGGGGGCCTGGCTGACGCCGGTGGCCATGGTGGTGGCCGTGCCGCCCGCGATGTCGATGGGCTTGTCACCCTGATACAGGTACATGCGCCAGGCGGTCGGCACGACCGGCTTGGTCACATCTGCCGGGTCGGCTTCCTTGACGAAGTACTGGGTGATGGTATGGGGTTCACCCAGGGAGTCATACACCACGACCGAGGTGGAGGAAGAGTAGGTGGTCGAATCCTTGGGATCGAACTTGGAGGCATCCGCGGCACCGTTGCCCGCCGCCAGCGGAGACGCCGTGGAAGGCAGGTTGAAGCCGGCATCTATCTGGGACGTCATGACTGGCTCACCGGCCCGATCCGGGATCTGGATGGGCTTGGTCGCGTTGATGCTCACCGCCTTGGGGGTGCCGTCGGCGTTGGTCTCATAGCCCTGCAGGTAGCCGCCGGAGTTGCTGACCATATAGCTGTTTTCGTTGAGCTTGAAGGCGCCTGAGCGGGTATAGGTGCGGTCCAGGCTATTCATGTTATCGGCGGTGACGAAGAAGCCGTTGCCCTGGATGGCGAGATCCAGCGCGTTATTGGTAAATTGCAGCGCCCCCTGGTGGAACTGCTGTGCCACCGCGCCCGTTGCGACACCGTTGCCGACCTGGGTCTTGGCGTTGACGAAGATGGAGTTGGCGTAGACGTCCGCAAACTCGGCGCGAGACTCCTTGAAGCCGGTGGTATTGACGTTGGCAATGTTGTTCGCGGTGACGTTCAGGTCTTTTTGAGCCGCATTGATGCCGCTGAGGGCATTGTTAAATGACATGTCTTTATCTCCTTAGATCACAGCTTTAGAGGTCGAGTCCGGGGTCGTGGTCGACTTGCCGGTCGTCCCGCCAATTTCCAATACGTCGGTCAGATAGATGCCACCCAGCCCCTTGAGTTTGAGGGTGCTGGGGTTGGTGCTGGTGCCGAGGGTGACGCTCTCGACCTGGGCGTAGGCCAGTGCCGGGATAGCCTCCGACTTGCCATTCACGGTGCCGTGGATCTCGATCTGGTATTTGCCGCTCTTGGCCAGGTTGCCGTCCTTGTCCTTGCCGTCCCACTCGAAGGCCACGTTGCCCTTCTTCTCACCCTCGATGGCAAACTCCTTGACGACCTGACCGCTCTCGTCCTTCACCGTCACCTTGAGGTTGCTGGCGCCGTCGCCGGTGGCGATCATGCCGGAGACGGACCCACCCTTCTCCAGATAGCCGGTGTTGGAGGGGATGAGTACGCTCTGGCCCACCAGCGCCGACGCCTGCAGCGCCTGGCTGGAGGTCATCAGGCTGTTGAGGCTGCCCATCTGGGTAGAGAGGCTGCTGATCCCCTCCGAGGTCGACATGGATGTCATCTGGGACAACATCTGGGCGTTGTCCACCGGCTTGAACGGATCCTGATAGGAGAGCTGCATGGTCAGCAGCTTGAGGAAGGAAGCCTGATCGAGCTCCTTCTTCGGGGTCGTGGTGTTGGCCGTACTGGTCTGGTTCGTCGAAGTCCGGTTGACGCCGAGCAGGCTGTCATAGGTATCTGCCACTTATGCTCCCCCCTCTGTCCGGGTTTGCCGCGCGCCGCACAGGCCGAGCCAATGGCCGCGGCCAGGCAGGCTGTCACAGGTCTCTGTCATCTGGTTCACCTCTATCAGGATTTGCCGAGGCCGAGCGTCTGCTGCAGCATCTTCTTGGCCGCGTCGGCGACCTGGACGTTGGTCTGGTAACTGCGGGAGGCGGCAATCATGTCGGCCATCTCCTCCACCATGTTGACGTTGGGCTTGAAGATGAAGCCATCCTTGTCCGCCATGGGGTGGTTCGGGTTGTACTCCTTGAGCAGGGGCGCATCGCTCTCGACTATGCCTTTCACGTCGACCCCGACCGAGGCCTGCTTGTCGGACATGGCCTGATCCAGCTGGGCGGCAAAGACTGGCCGCCGGGCATGGTAAGTTTTTTCCACGCTGGAGCTGACGCTGTCGGCGTTGGCCATGTTGCTGGCGACCGTGTTGAGACGAACCGACTGCGCACTCATGGCTGAGCCTGCAATGTCAAAGACCTTGAACAAACTCATCATTGATCTCCTTTCAGTGCCTTGAGCAGGCCGCTTATCTTGCCGTTCATGAATTCGAGGGAGGCCTGGTACTCGAGGCTGTTGCGCAGGAACTCGCTGCGCTCCTGCTGCACATCCACGGTATTGCCGTCACCGGTATCCGGTTGCAGGGGGTTGCGGTACTGGGTCGTGCCCGGGGCATCCATCTGCAAGGCGAAGTGCTTCTCGCTGGTGGTGGCGAGGCCAAAGCCTTGCTGGCCCTGGGCGTCCTGCAACGCCTGAGAGAAGTTGATGTCCCTGGCCTTGAAGCCCGGGGTATCCGCGTTGGCGATGTTGCTCGATAGCACCTCCGCACGCTTGGCGCGAACGCTCAGCGTGTATTGGTGAATACCGAATGCCTTGTCGAATGAAATTGCCATAGCGCACCTCCTGCTTCACGAATGTTTAGCAAGAGGTGTGCCAAAGGGGGATTAGAAGGGATTATTTGATCTTGTAGACGATGCCGGGGTTGCAGCGGATCATCTCGAACTTGTCGGTGAGACCAGCAAGGGACTCCGAGGCCCCCAGCATCAGATAGCCACCGGGATTGAGGCTGCTGGCGAACTGGTTGAGGATCTTGGACTTCACCTCGGGCGCAAAGTAGATGAGCACGTTGCGGCAGAAGATGATGTCGAACTTGCCGAGCAGGCTGTAGCTCTCCAGCAGGTTCAGCGGTCGGAAGCTGGTCAATTTTCTGACACGCTCCGATACCCGCATCTTGTTGTCACCATGGGCCTCGAAGAACAACCGCTTGCGCTCGGGGGACAAGCCGCGCGCCAGCGCCAGGCTGTCATAGACCCCCTCCTTGCACTGGTTGAGCATGGTGCTGGAGATATCGGTCCCCACTATCTGCACCCCGCCCGGCAAGGTACCCGGCCGCTTGACCTGCTGCTCCAGCGCCGTCATGGCGATGGAGTAAGGCTCCTGCCCGGAGGAAGAGGCGGCGGACCAGATCTTGATGGGACGGCCGCTCTTGCCAAGTTCCGGGAAAATCTTATCGCTCAGCAGCTGAAACGGGTAGGTATCGCGAAACCACAGAGTCTCGTTGGTGGTCATGGCGTCAATCACGGCCATCTTCAGATCCCGTTCGCGCACGTTCATCGCCCGGGTCACCAGTTCAGACAGACTCTCGATACCAAACTGAGTCATCAAGGGCGACAGACGGCTCTTGACCAGATACTGTTTGTTGTCACCCAGCACTATGCCGCTCTGCAGCGCCAGAAAATGGCTGAATTGTTTGTATAAGTCGTCCGACAGTGTCTTCATGCAGTTTTTTCTTCTTTATTAGAGAGCGCCTTGTACGGCCTTGGCCAATTCATCAGGCTGGAATTTGGCAATGAAATTGTTCGCGCCAACCTTCTGTACCATGGCCTGATTGAACACCCCGCTGAGGGAGGTGTGCAGGATAACATGCAACTCCTTGAGCGCGGGATTGTTGCGGATCTCCGCCGTGAAGGTGTACCCGTCCATCTCCGGCATCTCGATGTCGGAGATGACCAGCGCAATCTGATCCTTGATGGGACCCAGCTTGGCCATCTCCAGCAGCATGTTGAGCGCCTCGCGCCCGTCTTTGGCCAGCACACACTGCACCCCGATCGCCTCCAGCGCCCGCTGCACCTGCTTGCGCGCCACCGAGGAGTCATCGGCGACCAACACCGGACGCCCGTGAGGATTGCGCTCCACGCTGGCTTCCACCAGCTCGGCACTCACCTCGGTGGAGACCGGCGAGATCTCGTTGAGGATGCGCTCCACGTCCAGGATTTCCACCAACTCGCCGTCCACCTCGGTGACCGCCGTCATGTAGTTGATGCGACCGGCCCCCTTGGGAGGCGGCAGGATGGACTCCCAGTTCATGTTGATGATGCGCTCGACCGATTGCACCAGGAACCCCTGAATGGATCTGTTGTACTCGGAGATGATGATGAAGCACTTGGAAATATCCTGGATCGGGCGATTGCCCATCGCCATGCTGAGATCGATCACCGAGATGGTCTGGCCACGGATATGGGCCACACCGCGAATGCAGGAGTTGAGTTTGGGCATGACGGTCAAGGGGGGGCATTGCAGCACCTCACGCACCTTGAACACGTTGATGCCAAATCTTTGACGTCCGTTGAGACGAAACAACAGTAACTCCAGTCGGTTTTGTCCCACCAGCTGGGTCCGTTGGTTGACCGAGTCCAAAATACTCGCCATAAACACTCCCTAAAAACGCTTGGCACTGATCGTGCATATGTCGCTGCATGCGGGTTGGCTTGCGTCAGACGATCGATGTCTCGGCAACCAAATTCAGCAGCAAGCATAGTTAACTACGGTGGTATACGTGATCAACTTATCGACCGGCAAGCAAAAATGATTAGTAGACTTTTCCTGATCTTACTGCCGTTTTGCGGCCTCTCTCACGCCATGGCGTCCGAGGTCACCCAATACCTGCAGGAACAGGCGCAGGCGTTCGTTCTCGGCCAGCTGGACATCCCCCTCGATGCCCAGGCCGAGGTCAAGGCCGCGGCCATCGATGAGCGGCTCCCCCTCAACCGCTGCGAGGATGGCCTGACCATCTCCTTCCCCGCCAGGATGGAGATCCGCCGCAACACCACCGTCTATCTTAAGTGCGGATCGGCGCAGCCCTGGGATCTCTACCTGCCGGTGCGGGTCAGCATCCAGAAGCCCTATGTCACAGTCGCTACCCCGGTGGCCAAGGGCGACATCCTCAGTGAGTCCATGCTGACCCTGGCCTATCAGGACCAGACCCTGGTCCGTGGCGACTATCTGAGCGATCCGGCCCCCCTCATCGGCGCACGCAGCAAGCGTGAACTGAAACCGGGTCAACCCGTTCGGCTCACCCAGGTCTGTGTGGTGTGCAAAGGAGACGAGGTGACTCTCCTCGCCGAAAATAGCAGCATGCAGATCAAAACCATGGCCCGAGCCTTGCAAGATGGCAGCTTCGGAGACATGATCAGGCTAGTTAACATTCGCTCGGGCAGACAGGTACAGGGCACCGTCAGTGCCGTTGGTTCCGTGGTGGTCACATTTTGATTATTTTGTTAATGCTTCGATTTTTTTTCTAAAGTTCTGACCACCGTCACCGATAAACAGATAAGCGAACAGCAAAGCAGACGAAGGTAAAGCGTATGGCTATCAACAATATCAACAACTTGGCAAACAGCAGGTTGCAAAATAACGCAACCAGTCAGGGTGTGGCCAGCAAGTCTACGACCTCGGCCGAAGGCAACCGCGCGGCAACCGTCAAGACTGACTCTGTCTCCTTGACCAATGAGGCGCAGCAATTGCAACAGATGCAGAAGACCCTCAACACCGCCTCCACCGGTAATGATAGCCGCGTCGAAAGCCTGAAGAAGGCCGTGGCCAGTGGGGAATACAAGGTCGACAGCGCCGCCGTGGCCAAGAAGATGTTCAGTTTTGAAGCCGATCTGGATAAACGGCTCGGATGATGGATCTGCCTTCGCTGCTGCACGCCCAAGACGAATACCTCTCCCAGATGCAAGGCTTGCTGGCGGAGGAGTTTGACCTGCTCAAACAACACCAGGCCCTGGCCTTGCCGGCGCTGACCGATCGCAAGCAGCAACTGCTGCTGGCTATCGAGACCCTGGACAAGAGTCTGGCCGAGCTGCCCGATCTGCAGCAACGGCTCGCTGCCTTCCCGGCACAGATGCAGGCATTGCAAGCCAAGCTGGACGCCTGCCAGGAGCAAAACAACCTCAATGGTCGACTGCTCGAGCTCAGCATCATCTCCAACCGCCGCCTTGCCAGTTTTCTCAGCAAGCTGCGCGACAGAAATTCCCTGACCTACGACGCCAAGGGCAACACCCGCTCCGGCACCCGCTCCCTGGGTATCAAGGCCTGATCCTTTCCCCTCTTTGTATCCGCGTATCCGCTAGCCTTTCACAACACCAGCCGCATCAGCTCGGCGCCATCGGCGCAGGCATGAATGCGCAGCATCCCCTCCTCATAACAGCCATAGCTGGCCGCCCAGTCCCCCCGCGGAAAACAGATGGATCCCGGATTCACCAGCACCAGATCCCCTTCCCGCTGCAGCACGGGGACATGGGTATGGCCGCTGATAAACAGGCTGCCCGCCGGCAGGGGCACCTCGCCTGGGCGGTAGAGGTGGCCGTGGCTGACGAACCAGCGCCGCCCGTCCACCAGCAGCTGGTTGTAAGGCGCGGTGATGGGGAAATCGAGCAGCATCTGATCCACTTCCGAATCACAGTTGCCCCGCACCGCCATGATGCGGGGGGCCAGCTGATTGAGCCGCTCGGCCACCGCCGCGGGCGCATAGCCTGCCGGTACCGGATTGCGCGGGCCGTGATTGAGCAGATCCCCGAGCAGCAGGTAGTGATCCGGCTGCCAGGGGGCGAGCCGCGCCAACACCTGCTCCAGGGCATCCAGACTGCCGTGCACATCGGAAACAATGGCTATCTTCATCCCGCTTTCCTCATGGCTGACTGAAATAGAGATCCTTGGTGGCGATCGCCCCCTTCAGGTTGCGGCTGGGCAGGCCGCGCAGGCTGGGATCCACCAGCCGCATCTGGTTGTAGTGATAGACAGGAATGGCCGGCATCTCCTCCATCAGCAACTGCTCGGCCTGATGGTAGAGCCCGGTCCGGGTGGTCCCGTTCAGGGTATCCGCCGCTTGTTGCAACAGCCCATCGAAGGCCGGGTTGCAGTAGCCGCTCTCGTTCTGGGGATCCTGGCAGCGGAAACTGTTGAGCATGGAGGAAGGCTCAACATAATCACCAAACAAAAACGAGCGAGCCAGCATGAAATCTCCGCTGTCTTTCGCCACCTGGTAGGCGTTCCACTCCATGTTATTGAGCTCCACCGTCACCCCCAGCGGCTTCCACATGGCCGCCACCGCCAGCGCCAGCTTCTTGTGGTTCTCCGAGGTGTTGTAGGTCAGCGTCAGCTTGAGAGGATGGGCGCTGTTGTAACCCGCCGCCGCAAGCAATGCGACCGCCTTGGCAAGCCGGGTCGGTTGATCCAGCGAGGACAACCCGGAGCCGAGCTCCTCATAACCCGGCATGGCGGGCAGCAGAGACCAGGCGGCGAGCTCCCCCTGGCCACTGACCTTCTCGGTCAACAGGTGGCGATCGATGGCCATGGAGAGCGCCTGACGCACCCGCACATCCTGCAGTTCGGGACGGCGCAGGTTGAAGGTATAGAGATAGGTGCCGAGCAGCGGCAAGCCCCAGATCCGCTCAGGGGTTTCCTGCATGGTTTTCTGGTAATACTCCAGCGCCACCTTGTTGGTGAGCTGGATCTCCCCCGCCTCGTAGCGCAGTCGCTCCGCATGCTGGGAGGCGAGCGGCAGATAGGTGACCCGCTGGATGCGGGTGTGGACATCGTCCCAGTACTGGGCGTTGCGTTCGGCCTCGATGCGCTCGTTCGGCACCCAGTTCACCAGCTTATAGGCGCCATTGCTGACCAGCTTGCCGGGCTGGGTCCACTGCTTGCCAAACTGGGCGATAGCCTTGCCGTTGACCGGCACGAAGGGGCGTTGGCTGATGAGTTGCAGGAAGTAGGGCACGGGCCGCTCCAGGGTCACCTTGAGGATCTGCTCGCTCTCGGCCTCGACCCCCAGCGCCCCGAGATCGAGGGCACCGGCATAGATGGATTGGGCATTGTTGATGCCGGTGGCCAGCAGCAGGCCGGCGGAAGGAGAGGCCTGGGCCGGATCCAGCAGGCGCCGCCAGGCGTAGACAAAATCCTGTGCCACCAGCGGCTCGCCGTTTGACCACTTCAGCTGCGGGCGCAGAAAGAAGCGCCACACCAGCCCATCCTCGCTGGTCTCCCAGCGCTGGGCCTGGGCCGGCACTATCTTGCCCTGGCCATCCTCGCTCACCAGCCCCTCGAACAGGTCCACCAGCACCACCTCCCCCGGAAAACCGGTGCGGATCTGAGCCGGATCCAGGGATTCGGGCTCGGCACCGTTGCCCTTGACCAGGGTCTGCCTGTCCGACAGCGCAGGCTGTTGCACCACAGTGGTGGCCTGCAACGGCGGTGCCAGCATCAGACCCAGCAGCACGGAAGGGAGCCAGCGACGGGCTGGCCGGTGGAGGGAGCAGTGAACTGCCGGACGGTGAACCATGACATAAACCTCATTCAATTCTTTTGACTGCAAATAAGGGGGAAGGCCGGCGCGCGCCCGAGTGAGAATGCATGATGCCGCGCTTGTTATCCCCGAAGACGGCCCGTATTGTATCGGGCTTGCCCGATAGATGGAGTCCTTCGGGGGTTTTTTTTAGGAGTTTTTATGGGGTATGAGTGGCTGGCGCTGGCCGCGGCCAGTTTATGGGCGATTGCAGCCCTGATTTCCGTCAAACCGGCCCGCCATCTGGGGGCCTTCGCCTACAGCCGCTGGCGGATGTTTCTGGTCAGCCTGATGCTGGGCAGTGCCAGCCTGGTCACCGGTGGCTGGCAGACCCTCACCGAGAGCGCCCTGCCCCTGCTGGCGCTGTCCGGGCTCATCGGCATCTTCGTCGGTGACACCGCCCTGTTCGCCTGCATGAACCGGCTGGGGCCGCGCCGCAGCGGCTTGCTGTTCTCCTGTCACGCCCTCTTCTCCGCCCTGCTCGGCCTCTGGCTGTTTGGCGAGCGGCTCGATGGTTGGCGTCTGCTGGGGGCCTTGCTGGTGCTGGCCGGGGTCATGCTCGCCATCCTGTTCGGGCGACGCGGCAATCCGCAGTCTTCTCAGCAGCACAACGAGTGGGAGCAGGTGCGCGGCCACCTGGCCATCGGCATAGGGCTGGGGCTGACCGCGGCCCTGTGTCAGAGCCTCGGGGCCATCATCGCCAAGCCGGTGATGATGAGCGGCGAGGTGGACGCGGTAAGTGCCTCCGGCATTCGCATGGGCAGCGCCCTGTTGGCGCACTCGGTGTTGCGGGTGCTGCGGGTGCCGCTCGCCCTGCCACAGAACCCCATCAACCGGCGGGTGCTCGGCATGATAGGCATCAACGGCTTCCTGGCGATGGCACTGGGGATGACGCTCATTCTGGTGGCGTTGCGTCAGGGGGACGTGGGCATGGTGGCGATCCTCTCCTCCACCACCCCGGTCATACTGCTGCCCCTGCTGTGGTGGCATTCGGGAGTGCGCCCCGCCCTGCCCGCCTGGGCTGGCGCCCTGCTGGCGACCCTGGGCACGGCCTTAGTATTGGGAGCGGGGTAAGTCGGGGGTTGATGTTGGGCTTCGCTTCGCTCAGCACCAACCTACGCCCAATCCTCAGGATCGTCCGAAGACGCTTCGCTAGTCGAATCTGCAAGTTCAATTGACCCTGTAGGTTCGATTAGCCCCAAAACGATATGATCGGACGCGGCAACATCATGGCGAAATCGGACATCCGTTGCCGGATCCCGTGATTAAAACAGGGCGATCTCGTCGTCAGTCAGTTCGCGATATTCACCCGGCGCCAGTTCCTCATCCAGCACCAGCTCCCCGATCTGTTCCCGATGCAACCCCACCACCTTGTTGCCGATGGCGGCAAACATCCGCTTCACCTGATGATACTTGCCCTCGTGAATGGTCAGCAGCGCCTCGCACTCCCCGAGCAGCTCCAGCTGCGCGGGGCGAGTCTTGTCTTCCTCGTTGCGCAGGAATACCCCGTCGGCAAACAGCGAGATGGCATCCTCGCTCACCGGATCGGCCAGCCAGACATGATAGGTCTTGGCGCACTCGTGCCTTGGCGAGGTGATGCGATGGGACCACTGGCCGTCATCGGTGATCAGCACCAGCCCGGTGGTGTCGAGATCGAGCCGGCCCACCACGTGCAGCTTGCCCATGGCGGGTTCATCCAGCAGTTGGAAGACGGTGGCGTGATCCGGATCCTCGTTGGAGCAGACATAGCCTTCCGGTTTGTGCAGCATGAAGTAGCGATTGCGCTGATCCAGGGTGAGCATGACACCATCGAACTCCACCTGGCTCTGCTCGTTGATGTGAAAAGCAGGCTGCTTGACCAGGATCCCGTCCACCATCACCTCACCCTGACGGATCAGCTTGCCCGCCTGGGAACGGGTCAAATCGGAGCAATCGCAAAGAAACTTATCGAGCCGCATGCACAAACCTCGGAGTCCATCAATAAAGGGGCGTCATTATATCGGCCGGGCCGGACAACGCCAGCACTAAGCAAGGATGGGAGTCACTGGATACCCCTCTGCAAGCCATGGCCAGTCTGAGGTGGCACGGCCGACTGCCGTGATCGAACGGCAGCATCATTCACTGGCTTGAGCGGGACCAGCCTGAAGACGGTGCTTGAAAGCCGCCCCCCAATGCCTCAATCTTGATGTTACATAGCGATACAAGCTGCTTTCGGTGGCAAAAACCACACAAATAGGCACAGACTCAATAGTGTCGTGGTAGATTGCTCGATAACGCGCCCGTTACGCACAATAATGTCAGGAAGCCGTATGAAGTCGAGCACACCTCATCCCGTCATCCCCGTCAACCAGCTGCAATCAGGCATGTATGTGGTTGCCATCACCCGCCAGAGCGGCGCCATGGAAATTGCCCAGACGGGACTGGTCACTAACCCCAAACAGATCGAGGCCCTGATCCGGCGCGGGGTCAGCGCCGTGCAGGTGGATCTCTCCCGCAGCAAGCTGGTGAGCATCGACCAGACCCTCTCCCCCGAGCCCTCCCCTGCCATCACCGACCCCCAGCGTCCCGGCGCCAGTGCCAACGGCGAAGGGCGCGAACTCAAGATCCGCCGTCTGTATCAGGAGGCGCGCGCGCTGCAGGGCAAGTTCATCCGCCAGCTCAAGGCGGGGGAACCCATCGACATCACGCCGCTCGCCGCGGTTGCCGAGGAGATGGTGGACACCATGTTCAGCCACGGCGATGCCATGCTCTGCCTCGCCCGGATCCGGGCCAAGGACGCCTACCTGATGGAGCACTCCATGAACGTGGCCATCCTCTTGGCCAACTTCGGCCGCTATCTGGGGCTGGAGCACGGCGTGCTCAAGGAGCTGACCCTGGGGGGACTGCTGCACGACGTGGGCAAGATCATGACCCCGGACGAGGTGCTCAACAAACCGGGCAAGCTGACTGACGAGGAGTTTGGCGTGATGCGCCTGCACGTGGTGCACAGCCACGACATTCTGCTGGCGACGGCCGGTATCACTCCCATCATGCTGGAGGTGGCGGCCAATCACCACGAGCGGCTCGATGGCAGCGGCTACCCCCGTCGGCTGAAGGGCGCCCAGCTCTCCCTCTACACCCGCATGAGCGGCATCGTCGATGTCTACGACGCCGTGACGGCGGACAGAGTCTACAAGCAAGGTATGCAGCCGACCCAGGCGTTCCGGATCTTGCTCAAGGGGGCCGATCACCACTTCGATCGGGAGCTGGTCACCCGCTTCATCAAGTGCATGGGGGTCTATCCGGTCGGCACCCTGGTGCAGCTGTCCAACCAGCGGTTGGCCATCGTCATGCAGCGCAACCCCCAGGAGCCCCTCAAGCCGGTGGTAAAGGTGATCTATCACACCGGTCAGCGTCATTACCTCGAGGTGCAGTGGCTGGATCTCGCCAAAAACGGGGTACAGGAGCGCATAGAAAGCACGGTGGATCCCAAGGAATTTGGCATCAACCTCGCCAACTTCGTCTAACGGCTCTGGGCGTCCGGCGCCTGTTCACGGCAGTAGCGGATGAGAAATTCCTCATCCAGGGGGGACAGGCAAAAACGCTGGCTGGCCTCCTCGATGGCCCGCAAGTCGTGCTGGTGGTGCTCGCCGAGCCAGCGCACGGCGCGGCGCAGATCCTCGCCGTGGGGCAACAGACTGTGATCGCTCATGGGGAATCTCCTGCCAAGGGGCCCAGGATGCCGGGCCTCCCCAGAGTGTAGCTCCCCTGTCCCCTCCCCCGGCCTTAACCGAAGGCCCGCTGCCAATCCTGGTCGAACTTGGCGAGCGCCGCATCCACTGCCGGCACGTTGGGCAGCGACTCGGCCAGAGCGGCAGGGTGATAGACTGGCAGCCCGCCAGCAGGCAATCCAGCGCCTGACGCGGCGTTCTAAAGGAGGCCGCCAGCCACTCCCCGCAGACGGTATCTTGATCACCAGCTCCGGGTCCCGCTCGCGCAGGGCCATGGCCTCCCGCACCATCCCCGTCTCCGTTTTTGCCATCACCTGAGCGAACAGCCGCGCCTTGGGCCCCAGCAGCTCCCGCAAGGCAAGCAGCAGGCTGGCCAGGGGCAGCCCCCGGCGGCGGCAATGCTCGGGTTGGTGGTGACCCTCGCCAGCGGCAGGACCCTGGACCAGCGACACACCGCGGCCCCATCGGCGGCACCTACTACGCCGGCACCTCCTCCATCTCCGCCAACGTGCCCTTCGGTGCGGCCACCCAGGCCACCCCGGATGGTCGCCACGCCCGCACGCCACTCGCAGAAGGAACCAGCCCGGGCTCGGGCTCGGGCTCGGAGAGATTGGAGCCGACGGCTGTGTTCAATTCCCTCGGCAAGCTGCCCATCGGGGCCATCCTCAGCGGCGTGCTGCTCAACCAGAAGCTGAGCCCGGCGAGCCTCGACAACCCGCGGGGCCAGGCCAAGCTGATGAGCCTGCTGCGCACCTTCTTCGGGGTGCACAAGGGTTGGCACGTGCAGTACAACATTGTCTCGCGCGAAACCCTGCTGGCGGCCAAGAAGCCGCCGGACAAGTACCGGGATCGGGTAGTGCGGGTGGCGGGCGACTCCGCCTTCTTCACCGCACTCTCCCCGGATGCCCAGGACGACATCATCGCCCGCACCGAGCACAGCCTCCGAGCGGCGGTAGGTAACAGGTGAACACGCATATTTTATCGTGTTTTCACCGCCTTACCGCCGAATGCACAAGATGCTATCATCGCCCGCATCGAGCACAGCCTCTGACGGGAACCCTCATGGCGGCCCTGCCGCCATGTTTTTTTCATCCTTCGCATCGAGCCCTTGCCATGAATCAACGCCGCCAACAGATCCTCACCCTGGTCCACCAGGCCCACAAGATGAGCGTGAGCGACCTGGCCGCACAGACCGGGGTGTCCGAGGTCACGGTACGGGGCGATCTCACCGAGCTGGAGAAACAGGGGCTGCTCAAGCGGGTGCACGGCTTTGCCATGGTCCTGAAGAGCGACGATCCCGATGCCCGCATGAACATCAACTATCCGCTCAAGGAGCGGCTCGCCGAGCGGGCCGCCCAGCTGGTGGAGGATGGCGAGACGGTGTTTATCGAGGGGGGCAGCGCCAATGCCCTGCTGGCCCGCCACCTGGCCCTGCACAAACGCGTCACCATCATCACCATCAGCAGCTTCATCGCCCATCTGCTCAAAGACACCCAGGCCCAGGTCGTGCTGCTCGGCGGTCTCTATCAGCAGCAGAGCGAGAGCGTGGTGGGACCGCTCACCCGGCGGTGCATCGAGCAGGTGCACTTCTCCAAGGCCTTCATCGGGGTGGATGGCTTTCATCCCGACGTCGGCTTCACCGGCCGCGACATGATGCGAGCCGACGTGGTCAACAGCGTGCTGGCCAAGGGGGTGACCAACGTGGTCATCACCGACAGCAGCAAGTTTGGCGTCATCCACCCCAGCCCGCTGGGCATCCCGGGACAGATCGGCGTGCTGGTCACCGATGATGCCCTGCCCGCCGCCATGCGTGGCGCCCTCGCGGCCCGCAGCGTGACCCTGCACTGCGTCGCCGCCTGACCAGCCCTTGGCGGCGCACTATTGCCACTTCCATTGCCGCTATCTGGTTGACACCCCTCACCCCTGAGCGGTTATGCTCGAGTCTCTGTCGACTCGCCGGCGCCCTTTGACCAGTGCCTTTCGCATCACAACTGCCGTATCAACAAGGACGCATCATGCAAGCCAAGGACAAGTGTCTGGCCGCCCTGGTCATTCTGTGCTGGGGACTCAATTTCGTGGTGATCAAGTGGGGGCTGGACGGGATCCCGCCTCTGCTGCTGGGAGCGCTGCGTTTCATCGGGGTGGTGTTCCCCGCCATCCTGCTGGTGCCCAGGCCCGCCATGCCCTGGCGCTGGCTGCTGGCCTATGGCGGCGCCATCAGCCTTGGGCAGTTCGCCTTCCTGTTCAGCGCCATGAAGTTCGGCATGCCGGCGGGCATGGCCTCTCTGGTGCTGCAATCCCAGGTGCTGTTCACCCTGCTGTTCGCCATGATCTGGCTGGGGGAGCGCTGGCAGACCCATCACTGGGTGGCGCTGCCGCTGGCGGGGTGTGGCCTCTATCTGATCGCCGCCAACGGCGAGGGCAATCTCACCCTGCTCGGCTTCATGCTGACCCTGTGCGCGGCCGCCTGCTGGGGCCTTGGCAACGTCATCAACCGCCAGATTGGCCTGCGCTATCAGACCAGCTTGCCGAGCCTCATCGCCTGGGGTGGTCTGGTGCCCATCTTGCCGTTCCTCGCGCTCTCCTGGCTGTTCGAGGGGCCGGAGCGCATCGCCAGCAGCCTGCAGCACTTCAGCTGGCAGGGACTCTTGTGCGTGCTTTACCTGTCGCTGGTCGCCACCTGGCTCGGCTACGGGCTCTGGGGGCGCCTGCTGATGCGCTATCCGGTGGCCCAGGTCGCGCCGCTCTCCCTTCTAGTGCCCTGCGTCGGCATGGTGGCCGCCGCCCTCCTGCTCGACGAGCATCCCAACACCCTGCAGTGGCTGGGCTCCGGCCTGGTGCTGCTTGGCTTCGTGGTGCATGTGCTGGGCGGGCGCATGAGGCTGTTCAAGCCCCAGGCCGAGCACTAAAGCAGCGGCATTGACCAACCGAGGGAAAGTTCCCATCATGAGACAGGCCCTCCCGGGCCTGACATCGTTCCCGGCAGGACGCCGATCATCAGGAGAGCAAGGACATGCTGCACCCTTCGTCACCAACCATTTCACTGTTTCCACGCCTTGTACGACTCACGACACTGGTGATCCCGCTGTTTTTCAGCACCTTTGGCTGGAGCGCCGCCCTGCCGGCGGATCTTGTGTGGGAGAGCAACGACAATGACCCCGTCTACGCCGATCCCGCCGCCCGGCGTGGCGGCACCTTCCACGACTTCATGTCGAGCTTCCCGCTCACCTTGCGCAAATACGGGCCTGACTCCAACGGCGGCTTCGCGGGCTATATCCGGGAGGGCACCCTGCCGCTGCTCGCCACCCATCCCCTCACCGGCAAGCCCATGCCCATGCTGGCGAACCAGTGGGCGTTCGGGACCGACAACAAGACCCTCTACTTTCGCATCAACCCCAAGGCCCGCTGGTCGGACGGTCAGCCCGTCACCGCAGACGACTGGCTGTTTACCCTCAAGATGATGCGCAGCAAGGAGATAAACGATCCCTGGTACAACAACTACTACAGCACCCAGATAAGCGCGGTGACCAAGTTCGACGATCACACGCTGTCCATCACCAGCGGCACCGAGAAGAGCCGGGAAGATCTGCTGGAATCCTTGCCCTTCAGTCCGGAGCCGAGCCATGCCATCAAGCTCACCGATAACTGGGTCAAGGAGTACAACTGGAAGATACTGCCGGTCACCGGCGCCTATGAGATAGGGGAGCTGAAGAAAGGCAAGTCCGTGACCTTCAATAGAGTCAAGGACTGGTGGGGGGATGGGGAGCGCTACTTCCAGCACCGTTTCAATCCCGATCAGATCGAGATCAAGGTGCTGCGGGATCAGAACATCGCCTGGCAGCACTTCCTGCGCGGCGAGCTCGATACCTTCCCCCTCGTCATGCCCAACTGGTGGCACGACAAGAGCAAGACCGCCGAATTCGACAAGGGCTATATCGACAGGATCTGGTTCTATACCCAGACGCCGCAGTCACCCATGGGGCTCTACCTCAACACCGCCGATCCCCTGCTCAGCGATCTCAATGTGCGGCTCGGCATCCAGTACGCGCTCGCCATCGACAAGATGATCGCCACCCTGCTGCGCGGGGATTACCAGCGTCTCAACAGCTATGGCTCAGGTCAGGGCGCCTTCACCAACACGGATCTCAAGGCGCGCCCCTTTGATCCCAAGCTGGCACGGGAATATTTCGCCAAGGCGGGCTTCACCAGGACAGGGCCCGATGGCATCTTGCAAAATGACAAGGGGCAGCCCCTCTCGCTCAGCATCACCTACACCACCCAGGAGCATGCCCAGCGCCTGACCCTGCTGCGGGAAGAGGCGAAGAAGGCGGGCCTCAATCTGGAGCTGAACCTGATGGATGCCTCCGCCGGTTTCAAATCCATGCTGGAGAAGAAGCACCAGAGCGCCTGGATGGGTTGGAGCTCCGGCCGCTATCCCGCCTATTGGGAGCATTTTCACAAGGTCAATGCCAACAAGCCCCAGACCAACAACATCATGAACATCGATGACGATGCCATCACCGCCCTGGTGGAGCAGTTCGACAAGGCGTTCGACTTTACCAAGAAGGCCGAGCTGTCTCGCCAGATCCAGCAACGGCTCTATGAGCTCGCCAGCTTCGTGCCCGCCTATCAGGTGCCCTACACCCGGGCCGGCGCCTGGCGCTGGGTGAAATTGCCCAAGATCCCGGCGACCCCCAAGAGCGATCTGCTGTACTGGCCGCTCGATGGTACCAATTCGGGCTACAGCGTTGGCGGCCTGTTCTGGATCGACGAGCAGGTGAAACAGGAGACACAAGCGGCCATCAAGAGTGGCCAGCGCTTCCCTCCCGTCACCCTGATCGATACCCGCTACCAGCAGCTTTGAACCTTGCTTGCAGCACCAAACGAAAGACCTCGCGCCATATCGGACGGGGTCTCTTGTACGAAAAGAGAGATGCCTGAAAACAAAAGACCCCGCAGCTTGGCGAGGTCTTTTTATGTCAGCAGATACAGAGGCGGGGGATTAGCCGCGCTTGGCCTGCTTCTGAGCGATGGCGTCGGCCACGTCGGCCGGCTCCAGCACTATGCCTTCCTGATCCGGGGTCGGGAACACGGCGACGCAGAGCTCGTCTTGCTCCATGCCATCGACCCAGCGCTCCAGCCACACCTTGAGGGTGATGGATTGCGGCTTGCAGTCGGCCCACTCGCCTTCGGCCCAGGCCTTGGCATACTCAGGGTGCGGCCACACAGGGATGCAGTCTTCGTCTTCGGTGGTCAGCATCATGACGCCATGTTCGTCGGTCAGGACAAACAGCTCTTCGTGCTCGACCAGCTTGCTGATGAAGTGATCAAAGCGGTAGTCGGCGTTCAGTTGCAGCGCGGCATTGCGCTCGGTGTCGCTAAGTTCATAGCTCATTGGTCAAGTCTCTCGTTCAATAAAGGGCGACATGTTCACATCTTGCCGACGGCTTGTCCAGCATGAGCACGTTATCGTCTGGCGGGTTCAACCCAGCGTCGGGGCGATGAGGGTAATCCCGGGCGTCTCACTCAGACGCTGGCGCAGCCAGTAGGCGGACTCCACCTCCACGAAGCAGAGCTGATCCCGACCGGCCTGCACGCCTTGCATGATCTGCTCGAAGCGTGCCTGCTGCTGCTCCTGCCAGGCGCTCGCCAGCTTGCTACCGTGGGCCTCATCCACCACCTCACGGCGCAGCTCGAACAGGTTATCGGTGATCGGGCTGTTGATCTTGGCTGGATGGCTCCAATACATCAGCAGGTTGTCCATCATCTCGTCATCGTAACTTTCCAGCGCGTCCAGTTCGGGTGTCTTCCCCTCATTGCCCGCCGCAAAATCACACCACCCCGCCGCAAGCGACACCAGTATCTGCGCACTTCCCCCCTTGGCATGCTGGCGCAGGCGCGTCATGTCTTCCCCCTTGATGCCAGGCAGCCAAAGATCCCCTTGGTGTGCATCGAGCAAGGGCAGCAGCAGAGAGGGAGCATAAACAGGAAAACGGGGAGCAAGGGAGTGCAGCAGAGAGACCAGAGTCACAGTGATCATAAGAGGCGCCTTGAGCTGGAAGACCGGGATCGAACCTGGCCGAAAAGACAAAAGAGAAACTATTCTATCATGTTTACCGGCTCACGGATTGTGCCCGTCACGCTTGCCCTGCCTGGGAACTGAGGCCAAAAAAGCAGCGTTCGCACTCAGCCAGTCCGGACAAAGCCCAATAGTTTGAGCCAGCGCGCACTAAAGTAAAATCGGGAATGCTAGTTTGCATACATCTTTAGCGTAAGGAGTGCATCCATGAGTGGGATCGACCAGGTTTCTGACGATTTTGTAAATGAGCTGAAAATACTGGCATGCTTTGATCCGGCCAACATGAGTCAGGGGATCAAGTTACGCAGCGACATGTCTGAAGGGCTGTGCCAGGCGGCAGAGCGGATGCATCAACAGGGCCTCATCAGTGCCGCCGATGGTGGCTATCTGACCCCCTTCGGCATGACCATGCTCGAACATCTCCATCATCTGCTGGTCGCGCTCAAGCCGAGTTGATTTCCTGCGGCGCCCAGAGCGAGAAGTTGAGCAATTCCCAATGTTTACCTTGTCGCAGCAGACAAGCAAACAGCAAAGGACCTTCGGGTCCTTTTATCTTGCCATCGTTCAACCACTCTCCCACCCGCTTTGCCACCGGCTGAGCCTTGATCTCATCAGGCAATTCCATCTTCCCCAGACGCACCTGTACGAACTGCTGACAGACGGTCACGGCCTGACTCGCCACGGGATCCGGTACGGGAACCTCGGCAAGGCCGAGCAAGGATGCGGTCAGCAGCAGTGATGGGATCATGGAGATTGGCGTGATGGATGAGGGAGGTTTAAGAATATGCCATAAACAAAAAGCCGTGGTACCAGAGGCACCACGGCTTTCTTAAATTCTGTAAGAATTACAGAGCAGTTACGTTCTCAGCCTGCGGGCCTTTCTGACCTTGGGTCACGGAGAACTGTACGCGCTGACCTTCAGCCAGGGTACGGAAGCCGTTACCGCCGATAGCGCTGAAGTGAACGAAAACGTCCGGGCCGTTTTCTTGCTGGATGAAGCCAAAACCTTTGGTTTCGTTGAAAAACTTAACGGTACCGGTGATCATGTTAGACATATCTTTAACCTGTATTCAAAAAAATTACTTATGCTTTTCAGCGGATAAAGCTCAAAAACGGGATTACTTATAGACAACAGGAGAAAATGTAGAACATCGTCTTCATTGACATAACTATCGCCCTTTCAAGCTGCCTAGGATTATACGTGCCTTTGTCGATTACGCAAACAAATTTGTGCCCTGCCAACCGCAGGGCACCGTCGTTTATACGTCCGCAGATTCCAGTGCCTGAACCAGGGCTTTGAGGAAGCGTGCGGCCTCCCCGCCGGTGCAGGCCCTGTGGTCAAAAGTCATCGACAATGGCAGGGCCCGTACTGGTCTCGCCTCCCCGTGGATGAACACCACTTTCTCGAACAACTTGCCCGCGCCAATAATGGCCACCTGAGGCGGCGTCACTATGGGGCTGGCGTAGCGGCCCGCGATGGCGCCGAAGTTGGTCAGCGTGATGGTCGCCCCCTGCAGCATCTCCCGTGGCACGGCGCGGGCCTTCACGTCGGCGATCATCCGGTCCAGCCCCTGGCGGATATCCGCCCGCTCCCGCTCGGCCACGTTCTCCATCACCGGCACATAGAGGCCGTGTTTGGAGTCGACGGCGATGGCCACGTTGACCTCCTGGAATAGACGTCTTGAGAGAGTATCCCCGTCGAACCAGGCGTTCATGGAGGGCTCGGCGCGGCACGCCACTCCGATGGCCTTGATGAGACGCACGGTCACATCTTCATCGGCACGCCAGTGCCTCAGATCCACCTCGTCGGTCAGGCTGACCGGCACCACTGTCTTGTGAGACAGCTCCATCGCCTTGGCCATGGCACGGCGAGATCCCTTGAGAAACTCGTTGCCACTGCTTTGCATCGCCTCGAAGGCTGCTTGCACATCCGGCTCGGTCACCATGCCGGCGCTGCCACTGCCCTTGATCTTGTCGATGTCGAGGCCGAGTTTTTGCGCCAGCAACCGCACCGCGGGCATGGCCTGCACCAGGCTGCCGCCGGGAGCCATAGCCCCGACCACGAAGTGATCCTCGATATGCTGCTGATGGGCGCTGACCTTGCCTACCACAGTACCGTCATCCTCGCCCCCTTCAAACTCCACCAGGGGGGCGCCGATGTGGAGGATATCCCCCTCCTGGCCGCACAGACGAGCGATGACCCCGGCCACCGGCGAGGGCACATCCACCAGCGCCTTGGCGGTTTCCACCGACAGCAGCACCTGATCCACCTGCACCGTATCGCCGGCGCTGACTTTCCATTCCACTATCTCGGCCTCGGCCAAGCCTTCGCCCAGATCCGGTAATTTGAAAAATTTCATGACCCGTTCTCCATCCGCTGGGAAATCACCGCACGTTGAAAAATTCCATGCCTGTCGTCTGCGCGATCGTTCAACCGCCAATATGTGAACAAGGTCATAGCCAATTTTTCTCCATCAGCTGGTGAGCCGCATCCGCGATATCCTGCTCGGTGATGAGGTAATACTCTTCGTTGCGATAGTAGGGCACGGCCGCGTCCACCCCGGTGAGCCGTTTCGGCGGCGCCTTGAGGGAGGTCAGCGCCTCCTCGGTGACCCGCGCCACTATCTCGGCGCCGACCCCGAAGCTGCCGCAGGCCTCGTGCACCACCAGCAGGCGACCGGTCTTGCGCACCGAGGTGAGGATGCTCTCCATGTCGAGCGGCTTGATGGTGGCCAAGTCCAGCACCTCGCACTGGATGTCCACCTCCGCCAGCTGGGTGGCGGCCCGCATCACCTCCTGAATACAAGCGCCCCAGGCGACTATGGTGAGATCCCGCCCGGGTCTGAGGGTAAAGCAGACATCCAGCGGCAGACCGACACCGTCATCCACCACGTCCGATTTCATGGATCGGTAGATGCGATCCGGCTCGAAGAACATCACGGGATCCGGGTCGCGGATGGCGGAGAGCAGCAGACCGTACGCGCGCTTGGGGCTGGAGGGGATCACCACTCGCAGCCCGGGAATATGGGCGAACAACGCCTCCACGCTCTCGCTGTGGTGCTCCGGCGAATGGATGCCGGCGCCATAGGGAGAGCGGTAGACGAGAGGACAGGAGAGCCGACCACGGGTGCGATTGCGCATCCGCGCCGCCTGGCAGATGATCTGCTCCATGCCGGGGAAGATGAAGCCCTGGAACTGGAACTCGGCCACGGGCTTGAGTCCCTGGGTGGCCATGCCGACCGCCACCCCGGCGATCAGCCCCTCGGCGAGCGGGGTGTCTATCACCCGCTTGAAGCCGAACTTGTCGCGCAGGCCCACGGTGGCGCGAAACACCCCGCCGTTGACCCCCACATCCTCGCCGAGCACCACCACGTCAGGGTCTCGCTCCATCTCGTGATGCAGCGCCAGGTTGATCGCTTCGAGCAGCGTTATTTCGCTCATGCTACCTCCCCGAAACCAGCCACCACCTCGCCAAGCGCCCATGGCAGCTCGCGGTCCAATCTCATGTCACTCATGGTGTTTCTCCCCGCCCTGGGCCTGCATCCCCTTGGCGATGATGCGCTGGCGCTGGGCACGATAGTCCCTCGGCAGCTCGGCGAACTGGTAATCCAGCAAGGTCTCCGGCGCCTGGGGCGCCATGCCCTCGTAGGCGGCGACGGCGCGCTCAACTTCCCGGCCGGCTTCCACCAGCAAGGCCTGCTCCTGCTGCTCGTCCCACCAGCCCTGCTCAGCCATGAACTGACGCAGTCGCTTGACCGGCTCCTTGGCCCAGGCGGCCTCCACCTCGGCGGATTCCCGATAGCGGGTGGCGTCATCGGCGGTGGTGTGATCCCCGAGCCGGTAGCTGACCGCCTCGATCAGGGTCGGCCCCTTGCCGCTGCGGGCCCGCTCCATGGCGGCACGGGTCGCCTCATAGACGGCCACCACGTCGTTGCCATCGACCTGCAGGCTGCGCACGCCGGCCCCTATGCCCTTCTGGGCCAGTGTGGGGGCGCTGGTCTGCAGCTTGCGCGGCACCGAGATGGCCCACTGGTTGTTGTTGATGATCATCACCATGGGCAGGTGCCAGACACCGGCGCAGTTGAGCCCCTCGAGGAAATCCCCCTTGGAGGTGCCGCCATCGCCGATGGTAACCACGGCGACTCTCGGCTGGTTGCGCAGCTTGAAGGCAGCCGCGATGCCGGCGGCGTGGGTGATCTGGGTAGCGATGGGCACACAGATAGGTAAATCTTCCGATAATTCGCCATCTGACTTGTAGAAAACACTACCCCGCTCATCCCCGCCCCAATATTGCAGGTTTTGCTCCATGGGCACGCCCCTCACATAGAGGGTCGGCATGTCCCGGTAATAGGGTACGTAGACATCCTCTGGCCGCATGGCGAGCCCGACCCCAATCCCCACCGCTTCCGCCCCCAGATGAGAGGGGAAGGTGCCGAGTTTGCCGGTTCGCTGCAGCGCTATCGCTTTCTTGTCATAGCTGCGCACCATCACCATGTTGCGGTAGAAGGTGTGCAGAGTCGCCTTGTCCAGCCAGGTCGGCAGTGTCGCGACCGGGCGCCCCTCCTCATCGAGGTAACGAAGGAAAGGGATGTCGACATGGGTCATAACTGGCTCCTTGCCGTTGTCAACGTCACCACCATGAGGTGACCCTCAAAATGTAAACAACATGTTAACTTTATAGCAATGGAATTTCGTCAGGTTAGACCAGTAGAAACTTCTTTAATTTTGGAAAGAAGATGGGGTTTTCGGCGAGCAGGAACGAAGAAGGGAGCCCTTTCGGGCTCCCTGTCAGTGTGGGTACGGGATCATTCCCATTATGTGTTCTGCCTCCTCGGCCGCCAGGGGCGCCGGTCTGGCGGGCAAAAACGGGCTCAGCTCACTCCCAGAGCCGGGTCGGCACCACCAGCAGCATGGTACGCTGGCCTATGGCCACGTTGGCATTGGGGAAGACCACCGCCTCCCGCGGTTTCTCTACCCTGTACTGCCGATCCCCGTCCTCCGCCAGCACAAACCCCTGGGGAAACTCGGTGAAATTGTCCACGTCGCTGGCAAACAGGAAACGGAACTGCGCCGAGCGCTTGTTGATCACCCGATCGATGGCAAACAAGGTGAAGTCGTCCGCCCGCCAGGGCTCCAGCACCATCTCGTCCCGGGTCACCAGCTCCTGCAGTGCCTGGCGAGCCTCGATGAAGCGGGTCATGTCGTTCTCACCAAAGGGGCGTACCTTGCCAAGCTCCACCGTAAAGGCATGAGCGTCGTGGCGATGGGAGCTGTAATAGCTGAAGGTGGTGGTCGGCCCGGCGGAGAGCAGTATGGTGCGCACCCCGCAGGCGCCGAGGAACTGCACCTGCTCCTTGCAGTGGGGCCGCTCGTGGGGGAAGGGATAGACCGCAAACTTCTCGTGGCGCGAGCCGCGGATGGCGGTGTGCAGATCGTAGTGGTAGCGGGGCCTCGCGGAGTCGGCGAAGAAGCGGCTCACATACTGCTCGAGGCGCATGGCGCGGATCCGCTCCCGGTTGCACAGCCCCTCCCCCTTGCTGTGGGCGCCGCTGAAGAGGCGGTTCATGTTCTCCTCCACCTCCCGCAACCCGAGATTCATGGCGGCCGGGTTGCCAAACAGGAACAGCACCCGATGGCGGGCCTGCAACTCACCGCTGAGTAGCCTGGTCAGCAACTGGTTGCAGATCTCGATGGGCGCCGTCTCGTTACCGTGGATGCCGCAGGAGAGCACTATGTCCTTGCGCCCGCCCGGTTGATCGCCCGCGCCACTGGCGGGCTCCAGGCAGAGCACACCCGTGTCCCACACGCTCACCTTGTCACCGTTTGGCAGCGCATAGGAGAAAGGCTCGAGTTGCCACTCGTGGCGGCGGGTCAGGGCCAAAAAGTCATGCTGGGGAATCATCCGTCTCACCCTCTTGTCGGTTCACACTTGTCGATGTCAGACAATGCGGATTATACGCAAGGCGCTCGGGCTTAAAATCAGTTTTTAAACAAATTCAAACAGTAAGGATACAAATGTGACGACAGGCGATGACAAATGACGTAATGGGGGCAGCAAGCAAGAAGGGGCATTCAAACGGGCTAAGCGAGGAGAAACAGGGCCGGCGGTGAGCGGCGGCAATACAAGGACTATTGGCAGAAAAACGAGGCATCCATGCCCGGTCGATCAACCACGCCAGAACGGCTTGGTGGTCTCTTGATAGCGGTCGGCTTCGTTCAGGCCGATGTCTTTGAGCAGGTAGGAAGGCAGCTCGGAGAGCTGGCGACGGCTGCGGCTGCGTTCCAGCCAGGTCAGGACAGTCGTTTTCACGCGAGCCATCAGATTCGATTGGCTGGAATGCTGGTAACCGGCTTCGGTATACGTCATGTTGGCCATGGGATGGCTCCTCTGAAGGTTCTGCACAAGGTTCAAATCAGTTGCGCAAAGCTTAGTCAGGCAGAGGGAGCGTCTCAATTGACGAATTTTGATACAAGACATTAGTAAAACTAATGGCGAATAACCGCATCACAAAAACATCAACCCATTGATTTTGAACAACAATGGCCATGTGTTATTCCGCATATTCCCCCTGCAGCATTTTCTGCTGCATGGCGTACTTCTAACTATGCACTTTCTCAAATTAGGTATGCAGTCACCGGATCCGGCGATCCCGTTGACAACCTGAGGTTTACAGCCAGTTGTTAATCATGCGATCTTTTATTGATCCTTATTTAACAAACAGATACAAAACAAAAACACTCAAATGGCTATCGCATTTGCCCTTCGTCCAAGGGGCCGATCAAAGCGGCACTTGGCGCCCCTGTAGCATGCTGGTATGGTTATTTATACAGTAGTTTAGCCCGCCCCGGCGTCGCCCATCACGGGCAAGCAGCGGGGTCGACCACAGGATATGCCGATGGATACCTTTACCCCCAGTGCCGCCCTGCGCCAGCAGATGACCACCCTGGAAGATGCCCTGGCTCGCCTCGCCGGGCAGCTCGGTCAACTCGAGCTGCTGGAGGCCCATGTCTATCCCCTCCCCGCGGTGCCATTGGGGGAGGAGCACGATCCCATCGAGGCCATCGAGGTGGGTTATCTGGGCGGCGAAGCCGCGCTGGCTGCCACCCTCAGGGCCTATCAGGATCACAGCGCCCGCCCCGGCTGCTCCACCAAGGCCACCCATCGGCTGCCGGGCTGGTTGCGCTTCCCCGCCGCCAGCGCCGGACGGCTCGCCCCGCTGATTGACGAGATCAACGGCCACAAGCTTGCCTTCAAGGCCATGGTGCAGGCCGCCGGCGGACGGGACGAGAAGTTCGAGCTGGTGCACCAGGCGCTGCCCGGGGTCATCACCCTGCAGGTCTACCGCAAGCTGACGCTGCTGGAAGGAGAGCTGCATTCCCTGGGCTTCACCTGGGCGGACAAGCAGAGTATCAGCCGCCTCAGCCGGGAGCAGGTACTGGAGATGCTGGAGCGCAGCCGCCGCTATATTCCGGCGCTGTCGGACAACGAGGAGTGGAGCAAGATGGTGGATCAGGAGGTGTACGACATTCGTCGCCTGCCCGCCGACGTTGAGCTGCGGATCCGGCGGCCGGTCAAGACCCACCCCATGATCAACCTGCTGTGGCAGGACAGGGAGCCGCGCAAGCAGCAGCTCAAGGCAAGCCTGCCGCTGTTGCTCTGCTCGGACACGCCGCCCAGCGTCACCCACCTCGGTCACTACCCCCCCAAGCTGCGCCAGGCGCGGCGGGATCGCAAGATAGGGGGCGAAGCCATCATAGAGCGGCTGCACCTCTACCGCTATCAGGGGTAGCCTCCCCCCACGGGGGCTGACGCCACCGGGTTGCGGCTAGCCATCCTGCCGGCAACGGGGTCACCCCTCTCAAATGACAAGGGGATCGCCATGATGACGATCCCCTTGCCTGGACGAATGCACGAGCAGTGGTTGCCGCTGTCACCCCATCAGCAGGGCGCGCAGGCTCTCCACGTCCAGGCCACGCACCTCGGACTGGCCACTCAGCAGGCCATCGGCCAGGGCCCGCTTCTCGTCGTGCAGCGCCACTATCTTCTCCTCCACCGTCTGCTCGCACACCAGTCGATAGACTGTCACCGGCTGGGTCTGGCCCATGCGGTGCGCCCGATCGCTCGCCTGATCTTCCACCGCCGGGTTCCACCAGGGATCCAGGTGCAGCACGGTATCGGCCTGAGTCAGGTTGAGGCCGGTACCGCCCGCCTTGAGGCTGATGAGGAACAGCGGCACGGGGTCGTGGCGGAACCGCAGGATAGACTCCTGGCGCGACTTGGCGGAGCAGCCGCCATCCAGGTAGCAGTAGTCCCATTTTTTGAGCTCGATGCGCGCGCGCAGCAGGCTCAAGAGATCCACGAACTGGCTGAACACCAGCACCCGATGACCGCCGTCGATGGCCTCCTCCAGCAGCGCCATGGCCTCATCCAGCTTGCTGCTGGTCTGGTTCCACTCTGGCATCACCAGCGCTGGCGAGCAACAGAGCCGGCGCAGCCGGGTCAGGCCGCTCAGCACGTGCATCAGGGCGCGGCCATCGGCGCTCTGCACCTGCTGCACCACTTCACGCCGGGTCGCCTCGTAGAGCTGGCGCTCCTCGGGGGAGAGGCTGATGTGATGGATGATCTCGGTCTTGTCCGGCAGCTCGGTCAGCACCTGCTGCTTGAGGCGGCGCAGGATGAAGGGGCTGATCACCGCCCGCAGCAACGCCATGTGCTGGGGATCCTTGACCGCCTTGCCGAAGCGACGCTTGAATTCGCCGAGACTGCCGAGCAGGCCCGGGTTGATGAAGGTGAACAGGCTCCACAGCTCCCCCAGATGGTTCTCGATGGGGGTGCCGGACAGGGCGAGGCGAAAATCGCCGTCGAGCTGGAACAGCAGCTTGGCACGCTGGGTGCCGGCATTCTTGATCTGCTGCGCCTCATCCAGCACCATGCTCGCCCAGCGACGGGACTTGAGTGCCTGGGCCAGGCTGCCGAGCATGCCGTAGTTGACCAGGATGATCTGGCCGGCCTTGGCCTCCTGGATCAGCGCCTCCCGCTCGGCGGGGTTCTCAAACACCACCACCTCCAGCTCGGGGGCGAAGCGTGCGACCTCCTCCTGCCAGTTGGTGACCACTGACTTGGGCACCACCACCAGCGCCGGGCCCAGATGCTGGCGCATGCGCAGCACCATCAGCGCCTGCAGCGTCTTGCCGAGGCCCATGTCGTCGGCCAGGCAGGCGCCGAAACCGTGATGGGCCAGGGTCGCCATCCAGCGCACCCCCTCTTTCTGATAGTCCCGCAGCGCCGTCAGCAGCTCGGGCGCGCACTCCACCTCCTGTTGCCATTCCTGTTGCAGCGACTGCCAGGCGTCATCCCCGGCGGTGGTGACCGCCGACAGCAGCCGGGCCAGGGGATAGGCCAGCTTGTTGTTGATGCGTTGCTCGGTGTCCAGCATGGCGCCGAGCATAGTGAGGCGCTCCACCAGCTTGTCGCTCAGCATCAGGCTGGTCTTCTCGTCGAGCTGGACGGTGCGCTGACCCGGGGTGAGCTGGCGCAGGATCAGGCGCAGGTCGAGGATCTGGTGCTCATCCAGCGCCAGTGCCCCCTCCACTTGGAACCAGTCCTGGCGCCGCTCGATGCGAAGACTCAGGGCGGCCTCGTCGAGGCTCTTGAGCCGCGCGCTGTCCTGATGCCAGTGAATGACCACTCCGGCCTCCACCAGCTCGGGCAGGGAGTTGACCAGGGTCAGCGCCTGCTCACCCTCCAGCTTCCATTCGTTGCCCGGCAGCCCGATGGGCAGCTGGTTGCGCAGGCGCTGGGCCTCACCCTTCTCGGCGAGCAGATCCCGCTGCCAGTAGTGATAGTCCCTGACCCCCTGGCGGACGATGGCCTCACCTTTGCCGAGCGGCAAGGGTGGCAGCTCCCCCTGTCGGGTCACCAGTTGCACCACCAGCTGGCTGTCCTGCCAATCGAGCTGCACCGCGGCGACGCCCGGCCAGGGAGCCAGCTCGGCATTGCCCTTGAGCCCCGCCACCTGGCTGTGCCAGGGCAGATCGGGGATGGCGTCCAGGGTGCGCTGCAGCTCAGCCAAGCCGGCCTCGGGCAGCTGCGGGATGGATTCCAGCGCCGGCAATTTGTCCAGCAGGGCTTGCGGCGTCAGGATGAGCTGCCACAAGTCCTGCGCCAGCGGCACTATGTGCGCCCCACGAGCGGCGGCGGCCGGGCTCAACACGGCGCTCATGCCCGGTGTCTCTGAATTCTGTTCGGTCGCCACTATCTGCAGCAAGGGCGCACTGATGGCCAGTTGCAGCTTCTGCCCCTTGGCATTGAACAGGCGGGGGTGGCTCGCGAGCGGCGCCCAGGCATCTCGCGGCAACTTGCTCATTCCCCTTGGCAGGGTGCGCACCAGCGCCCAGTCTGCCTCGTCGAGCAAGGCGGCATACTGGGTGGAGAGCAGGGCCGGATCGACCCGGCGACCGGCGGTCCACTCCCCCTTGGTGCTCTGTTTCTGGATCTTGCACTCCAACTCGGGACCATCGGCATGGAGCAGCCACACCAGCCGCTCCTGCGCCTTGCGCACGCCGCTGGAGCGCCCCAGCCCCTGCAGCCAGTTCAGCCAGCTGGCCGAGGCGGGAGTGTTGTCTTCATCGTCCGACTCGTCGCTCGCATCGGGATCCTGGGGGGCACGCAGCTGCTGCAGCGGGAGGTGCTCGGCTCCCAGCCCAAGCAACAGCCGCAGCAGATCCTGGCAGAAGGCCATCAGGCGATGACGGGGAGTGGCCTCCAGCACATGGGAGAGATCCCACTTGTGCAAGATCGCCACCTGAGGGCTCTGCTCCCCATGGCGCGCCAGGGTGCAGAGATCGAGCCAGAGATAGCCCCAATGCAACTCCTCCAGCGGTAATTGCAGGGTATCGAACAGCCCGACCGCCTGCCCATGGCGATCACCGGCCCACTGCGCCAGCAGATCGGCAAGCAGCGGGCACTGATTACCGAGGCTGCGTTGCCACTTCTTGCGCTGCTCGCTGGCGAGCACAGGGTCGGCTTGCTGCAACCAGCCAAGCCAGAGCAGGGCACTGAACATCCGCGGCCAGGGCGCTCGCCCCTCCTCTTGCTGCCATTGCCCCAGCGCGCCGAGCAGGCGCTCGGCCAGGGGTTGTTCCCCGCCCCGCTCAGCCAGCTGTTGCAAGGCCGGCCAGTGAGTGGTTACCTCGCCGGCGAGCGGGCCACAGAGCCACTCCCACTCGGTGGCCAGCCCATGGACCTGGCTCGCGAGCTCGGGGGCGCAGGCGGCAGTGGGCTGTGCCAGCGACCAGCCTGACTCAGGTTCGGCGTCGAGCAGGGTCTGCAGGGCAAAATGCTCCAGCAGCAGTTGCTGCCAAGCCGGGCTCGCGTCCGGCAACAGGCGATGGGCGTCGGGCAAGTCCAGCAGGCTCAGCAGCTCGGCACTCTGGTAATAGGCCGGGATCTGACCCGCCTTCCCCAGACAGAGTTCGCGCACCAGGGCCTGTGCCATCTCCTGACCGGTAACCGATGGCACCCGCGTCCAGTCAGGCATGGGGCACTGCCCTGCCCGTACCGCCAGGATCAGGGTCAGGCTTCCCTCCGCCGTCAGGCTCCACTGCTGCTCCCCGCGCAGCCGCACCAACCCCTGCTGTTGCAGCTGGTTCAGCTTGTCGATCAGCGCCTGCAACGACAGCGGCGCCGGCAGCATATCGAGCAAATAGCGAGGGCTGGCGGTGCGCTGCAATTGCAGTTCGCCAAGCAGGGCATAGCAATCCGAAGAGAGGGTGAAGGCTGACATCAGAACTCACGGGCAGGTGCAAAGGCGGAATTTTAACGGGAAAGCGGCGGCGGCTCGACCCTTAACCGCGAATTAGTACAAAAAAAGCGGGCAGCCTCATGTTATGACCCGGAGCGACGAGGGGGCGGAAGAGGGACAACGAGGGTTAAATGCGGAGAAATGGCGGGAAAATGCGGCGAAATGACAATATAAAGGCGCCGCAGCGCCTTGTTTCATGAGGTCCACAGTGGGATGAGCAGGCGAAGGGCTTAGCCTTCCAACTCGGCCAGTCGCGCTTCCAGCGCCTGCAACTGCGCCTTGAGGGCCTCGACCTCGTCCTCCAGCATACTCAAGCGATCGGCGGCGGGAGAAGCCTGGTGGCTGACGGGGGCCGCCTCGGCCAGGGCCTGCAGATCTATCTCACCGCTGAACAGGTGGGCGTAGCGGGATTCCCGCTTGCCCGGTTCGCGCGGCAGCTTGACCACATAGGGGCCCTGCTCGGCGAGCCTGGCCAGCACGGCATCCACCTGGGTCACATCATCGAAGCTGCACAGCCGGTTGGTGCGCGAGCGCAGCTCACCCGGCGTCTGCGGACCACGCAGCAGCAGCTCGCAGATGATGCCGAGTTCCTGGGCGCTGAACTTCAGCTCGCCAAATTCGGTGTTGCAGAAGCGATGCTGATAGCGAGGCACCCGCGCGTTGAAGCCGGCGGTATTGACCACCAGACGGCGACGGATCAGCTCGTCGATGACGGCGCGGATGTCCAGCTCGGAGAGCTCCAGCACGGGTTCGCGATTGCTCTTCTGGTTGCAGGCATTGACCAGCGCATTGAGAGAGAGAGGGTACTGATCCGGCGTGCAGATCTCTTTCTCTATCAGACAGCCGATCACGCGAGCCTCCAGCGGGCCTAGTACTAACTCCATTTCAATCTCCCTTGCCAAACGTTAAGGCGGTTATCTTAGCCAAGGCACTCCGTGCGTCCAGCACTGAACCGCATTTTTGCGAGCCAATCAAACCCTTGATGAAACATCGCACAGTTCAGGTCGGGGCGCCCTGGCATAACGCAACCCAATCGAAGCCAGCCAGCGACTTGGGTCTGGCGACAAAGCCAGAGTGCCGCCTATCCTGGGTGCGACTCGCCAGGCATCGCGGCGGCAGGATGCATCTCACGTCCGAGCTGAGATCCCAACCTAGAGGGTCTTGTCGACCTGGGTATCAGTCCCCGAGGTCAAGATGCGCACTCTGTCCCCCTTGTTGAAGCTGAGCTTGGGATCGCTCTCCTGTACGACATTGAGCAGTGTCCCGGCCTCGGTCTTGATCAGCAGCTCGACCGATTGCCCGGTCGCAGCCGACCCCTGATCCCCCTGGCGACGACGCGATACCTCGGCCCCGGCGATGGCCCCCGTTACTGTCGCTATGGTCTGACCCGAGCCACCTCCAAACTGGCTGCCTGCGGCAGCCCCCAGGGCCGCTGCCCCTATGGTGCGCAGTGGCCGGTTCCCCTGCTGGTGAGAGGAGGTGCTCGGTGTGCCGACGAGGCGGCTCTCCTGCACTGTGCCGTATTCGACCTTGGCACTGGTACCGGCCATGGCGGACGAGGTGGTCAGGATGAGCAGGCTGGCGGCGATGAATGCGATTCTTTTCACGATGTCGACTCCGATGAAGAATGAATGCCCTTTGATCCGGGCAACTGGCTGATGAATGGCTCGTAGATCATTGAGAGCCCTCGCCATTTTCCAACGAGACTACACCTCTAAAGCTGACTGCAAGCTTGCCTGAGATGGAAATGATAACGGCCGCAAAGCGGCCGTTATGAAACAAAGCGGGTCTGCGATGCCATCAGGAGGAAGACTTGCGCTCCAGGGTCGCCGCCACCGACTTGGCCGCCGAGGCGGTGAGCAAGGGCTCACCCGGATAGAGTGCCAGCGCCTGGGTACGCAGACGGTTGGCCTCCTCCGTTCGTCCCAACGCATTGAGGGCGATCACCATGTTGGCGTAGATGTTGGCACGCGGGGTGTGACGCACGAACTCTTTGCCCCAGTCGAGGTAGGCCTCGAGCTCCTCCTTGTTGTTGGCCTGCAGGCCCACCATCAGGCGTACCGCATTCACGTCAAACTCCACTCGGGTCAACCAGGCCATGGGGTTGACGACCTCCAGCAGCAGGGTCGGCTGCTTGTAGCCGCCGCGCTCATACTTGGTCACCACCCAGGCGGTGTGAATGGCGGTCAGCATGAAGGGCACCACCGCCAAGGGAATGGCGATGGCCAGGAATCGCAACAGCAGCCAGGGACGATAGACATATTCCCGCCAGCTCGCATGACCCAAGGTTTGTTTCCCCTCCTCCACTTCCGCATCCAGCACATAAATGAGCAGCAGCAGGGCCCACCACAGGGCGATGGCATGATAGAAGGGGTACTCGGTCTGGGTGTGCAGCAAGATGGGCGTCACCAGTGCCAGCAAGGCCAACCCCCGATGCCAGCCGGCTTTGCTCAATCGCCACAGCAAGGCACCCGCCATGATCAACATACCGAGCATGGGAGCAAGCCCCCCTTCCACCGCCCAGTAGAGAAACTCGTTGTGAGGGTGGTCAAGGTTGTATTCGATCTGCACCATGGCCGGGTTCAACGCCTTGTCGGCCATATAGTGCTGCAGGAAAATGGGTTCGAAGCTGCCGTAGCCCCAACCTGTCCAGGGCGCCTCCCCAATCAGCTTGGCGGCGTAGGGCCAGTAGATGGAACGCATGCCACCGGATTGATAGATCTCCAGCCCGCGCTTGGCGCCACTCATCCCATATTGAGATACCAGACCCAGCGCTGTACCCAGTACAACCAGCCCCAATACTCGGCCCAGTTGCCGTTGACGACGAAGTTGTGGCACGAGCAGGAGCAGAGCCAGCAGGCCGCCAAGCTGACCCACCCGCGATTGCAGTCCCACCAGAAGCACGCACGCCGCCAGGATAACCCCGTAACGCAGTCCCCTCAGCCAAGGATGGGCGTCGGCACGCATTTCCAGCCAGATGGCCAAGGCCAGCCCGGTCGCCATAAAGCTCGCCATCACATTGGGTTGCTGGAAGATGCCATAAGGGCGGTTGACCCGAGTGTCGTAGCCTATCCAGTTGCCCGGCGTCAGCAGATAGAACTGCACCAAGCCGAGAATAGATTCAATAGAAACTGCTCCCAATAACAGGTACAGCAGCTTATCTCGCGTCTGACTCGCCCATCGCCATTGGTAGAGACAACTCAGAAACAGCAGGCCGGCAAACAGCCCCAGCAACCGTGGAATGGCGTAATCCTTGAGCTCGAACCCCGGATACGCCATGGGCAGCAGCAACAACATGCCCCCCAACCACAGCCCCATCATCAGAGGGGAGACAACCAACGTCTGCCGCCGCGTCACCTGCCAGAGCCCGAGCCCCATCACCAGACTAGCGAAGACCCAGCCCCAGGCATTGAACGGCAGATAGAGCCCGGATCCGCCCGGGTTGTGCATGAAGAAATGCATGCCCAGCAGCCAGTACAGCACGCTGATCACACTAAAAATCCTTGCCGTCTCCATCATCTTCCCCAGCCCCTCACGCCCATACCGACCCTGCCATCACTCTTCACCTCAAAAAGAAAAGGGGGCTGATGCCCCCTTTCGCTCATAGATGAACACTATACCTGTTCTGATCTCCGAAACGCATGACGTACCAGCACAATACCGACCCCCAGCATGCCACCGAGCAGCGTAGCCAACACCACGACCAGCGGGCGCTTGGGCTTGTCGCGGGACAGTGGCTCGCTAGGTGAAGCCTGGTAGGCGAAGGACTGGAACGGCTGTTCCTCGAGCTTGATGGCCTGAAGGCTGCTCAGCTGCAAACGCAGGGCACTCAGCGCCGGATTCAAGAATTCAGGGTTCTTGATCTCCTTGAGGATCTTGAGCTTTTCGGCCAAGGCACGAGCGCCAAGATCAATGTTCAGGCTACCCTGACTCTGCAGGTTTTGCACCGGTGTATCTATCCCCGCTGCCTGTGTAATGCGCAAGCTATATTCGGTACGCAATATATCGTCTTGCTGTTGTTTGAGGGTATCCATTTTGGCACTCTCAAACTGAGTCTCCAACGTCTTGATCCGGTTCTGCCAGATGGTGTTGAGCTCCTTGCCCTTGGCCGCCGACTCCTGCTGCTGGATGAAGGCGATATATTGCTCCAGACGCAACTTGGCTTCCTCTGCCGAATCTGCTGCAAAGGAGAGAGTAACCTCCTCACTCAACTTATCCAGAGCTTGGGCATTGATACCTTCTGCCATCTTCTTGAGCAATTGACGCTTCTGTTTCGGTTCTGTTGCCCCGCCTTTGGCAGCATCGATCTCGAGATAGCCGCGTTCAATCAAGAACTGACGCTTGTTATTCAAACTATTGAAGTTATTAACAAAATCACCGTAGAGTGACTTTTTTTCAAAATCGGTGAAGGCTGTCACAGGGATTTGGGCATTTATCAACTGATTGAGATTGAGCTCAAGGGATTCCGTTTCCTTGAGAGTCGGTTGCTTGATCTCTGCTTGGCTAACCCAAACCTGAGGAGCCAGTAGGGCATAGACCACCCCAGCAATGGCGAACACACCTGCGATCAGCAGGATCAATATTTTCTGGCGCCATAGCACCAGAATTAGCTCGCGTAGATCAATCTCATCGGATCCAGTGGGCTGTACCCACTGAGATGGTACATCTGGGGTTCTCTCTTTCATTTGCTATCTCTTATCTATTAAATGCAAAAACCAAAAATGAATTAAAGTTTTAACTACACGAAAAAGTCACAACTGATTTTATAAATGAGCATTAGTTCAGTTGATTGGAAACGTTATCAGCGTCAATTGTTAAAAACTTAATTCCATGAGAATGCACTTTTGCAGTGTTAAGATTACCCTCCTGACGCGCATGCCAAACAAGATCACAAATACCATCAGTAGGGCTAAAGCCTGTTGGTGCAGCTAGCAAAATTCGCCGTATTTCATCATATTCAAAAGAGTGGCAAGCCTTATCAAGTTCAAGAAGAATCTCGCGAAGTTCTTCCCATGGCAGCATGCCTTCATGAGCCGTCATGATTCGGGGATGGTCTGTCCCTTGAACATCATCACCAATAAGTAACTCTTCAAACAATTTTTCTCCTGGGCGTAATCCAGTGATTTTTACTGCAATATCCCCATTAGGATTTTTATCATTCTTTAATGTTAAACCGCTTAAACGAATCATTCGATGGGCTAGATCCAAAATCTTGACTGGTTGCCCCATATCTAGCACAAAAACGTCACCACCATTCCCCATTGCCCCGGCTTGGATAACCAATTGAGATGCTTCAGGAATAGTCATAAAATAGCGAATTATATCTGGGTGGGTGACTGTGAGTGGCCCCCCATCCAGAATCTGTTTACGAAATAAAGGGACGACAGAACCAGACGACCCCAGTACATTACCAAAACGAACCATACAAAAACGAGTTTTATTTTGAGCAGAAGCTAAGGCTTGTAATACAAGCTCAGCCAAGCGTTTGGTCGCCCCCATTGTATTAGTCGGGCGTACCGCCTTATCCGTCGAGATCAGTACAAATGTCTCAACCCCGCTCTCAATAGCGGCCTGTGCACAATAAAGTGTTCCAAATACGTTATTACGTACCCCTTCCACTACATTGTATTCAACCAATGGCACATGCTTGTAAGCTGCGGCATGATAAACTGTTTGAATCTGGAAATTACTCATTACTGCACTTAAGCGGTGCTGGCGCTGCACCGAACCCAATAACGGAATTATTTCCAAGTCAATATTTTCACGTAAACAAAGCTCATTCAGATCTTTATCAATGGCATATAAGCCATATTCTGACAACTCATATAATACTAGCTTAGCCGGCTTGCAACACACGATCTGGCGACACAACTCAGAACCTATTGAACCACCAGCACCGGTAACCATCACTCGCTTACCACAGATATTGGCATTGATCAGCTCCGGAATAGGGTCAACAGGATCCCTTCCAAGTAGATCTTCAATAGAGACCTCCTTGAGTTCGTCGATCAGAGCCCTACCACCAACCAAGTCAGACATACCTGGAATCGAGAGAACCTCGCATGGAAAATGCTCCAAGCGGTGAATCACTTCCTGGCGCACTGAACGTGGTGCACTGGGCATTGCCAGCAAGATTTTCTTGAGACCAAAGCGGGCGACTAGTTCACCTATCAGATCCGGACTGTAAACATTGATTCCTTGAATGACTGCCTTACGAATTGCAGGATCATCATCCACAAAAGCAACAGGGAAAAATTCATGACCTTGATTAAGAGCAAGCTGTAACTGACGACCAGATGAGCCTGCACCGTAAATTAATACAGGAATCCGGTTATGATTACCACGATTGACCAGCATTCTAAAAAACAGTCTGGCTCCACCCACAAGTAATACAGCAAAAGCAAAATAAATCACAGATACCGTTCTTGGTAATGGAGCCTCCAAAAAGAAGGCCAACATAACTAAAAACATGGTGGAAAGAGACACACCAAGCATAACTGTCCATAACACCTTAAACCCGACATAACGTAATACTGCGCGATAAAGCCCCAAGCGCATAAAAATGATGATAGTAACTGGAATTAATAAAAGCAGTGTTTGCCAATGCAATACACTCTTAATAGGAATTGCGGCATCCAGCCGAACCCAGAACCCTCCCCAGAATGCCAGTGAGAGCAGTACACTATCGACAAAAACACTAATAATTCGCTTGTATAAACGAGGAATTCCAAGAAATGAAGTGAACATTATCACACCATGATGATTATGAAATTTAAATGGTTATAAACTATTTTGGTCTAACAGCATCACCACTACCACTACCACTTATTGTCATGATGATATAACTAAAATAATTTCGCACATTCAGGGAGTCGATCATTTCACGATCTGTTTTAGCTAAAAGTCTAGGAGTAGACATATCGATATTCTGAATTTGAGCAAGTCCGGTAATCCCAGGTAAAACATCGTATACACCCAAAGCATCACGCTCGGCAATAAGATCTTCCTGATTAAATAAATTTGGACGAGGCCCAACCAAACTCATATCGCCTTTCAGAACATTAATCAGCTGCGGTAACTCATCAATTTTTGTTTTACGCAGAAAGGCACCAAGCTTTGTAATAGAAGCTGCACTGGCCAAATGACTTGCAACCGACTTGGTATCAACCGCCATAGTACGGAATTTGATGAGCTTGAATGGTTTCTTGTGCTTACCAACTCGGGTTTGTACAAAAATAGGAGATCCAGTGTCAAATTGACCAATTATTATAACAACCAACAGAATAGGACAAAGCAATAGCAAACCAAAAAAGGCTGCCAAAAAATCCAGTAACCGAATCAACATGATTTATCCTCGAAAAAACAACGCCCAATGCCTTCTTCCAGCGAGATTGGCGGTAGCCAACCCAAAGTCTCTTTAGTATGTGTAATATCTACCTGTAAGTTACCACACAGCCTATCGATCACCGCCAGTTTACCTGTAAGTTTGCCAGCCAACCTTAACCACTTCACGGGGACTGGCAACAACCGTGGCACTTTCCCTGCCGCTCGGGTCATCAACTCTAGCAACTCAGTGGTAGACACATCACGATCATCACTGACCAAAAAAATTTGATTAGCCGCCTCGGGATGATCAAGGCAGGTGATAATCAAATCGACCAGATTATCGAGGGCAACTAAACTGCGCTTATTGTGTATCGCACCAAAAGGAAGAGGTAAATTTTTCTTAGCTAAATTCATCATCGCGGAAAAGTTAGCTTTGACCCCCGGTCCGTATACCAGTGGAGGGCGGATGATTACAACTTCCATTCCAGACTCTATAGATATTTTCCTTAACCCGGTTTCGGCTTCAGCTTTCGAGACACCATATGGATCATTGGCATGGATGCAATCAGTACTTTTAAATGGGGTATCAATCTCTGTCGATTCACCATTTACTTTAATACTGCTAATGAAGATAAAACGCCTAACACCTGAATTCACCGCCTGTCGTGCCAAATTCAATGTTCCAGCCACATTGACATTACGGTACGCAATCAATGGATCAGTTTCAGCGTCATTCATTACATGAGCTCTGGCTGCAGCATGAATAATTACATCAACACCAGTCAAAGCCGATGAGTAATCCGCTACAGCATCTACCGTCCCCATCACATGTGATATGAATTGACCATTAATTTCTTTGCGGCCATAAGTACGAATGTGCATGCCAGAAGTACCACTTAAACGCTTCACAATCGCACTACCAATAAACCCAGTGGCCCCTGTCAATAGAATCATATTGGTTCTCAACATTCAGAATAAATTAAACAGCAATGCGATAGCTAAAGCTAATCTGTCGCGCCCTCGTCTTCGTAATTCGCTGATTTTTGACAGCAAGTATAAGTTACCTAAATAACTGCCAGATAAACCATATTTTATGATAGAGATGTCATGCAATTCCAATAAGCCTGCAATGTTTACAACCTGCTCTCTATACCAATGGCTTTTAATCAATTGCAATCTTTTTTTAGCTGCAAGCCAATTATTATTCGTACCCACCTGATTATTAGCATGCTGGCGATAGCGCATACTCGGCTCAGAATCTATAATCCAACGATAGCCATGATGTCGTGCAAAGGAATAAAGTAACCAGTCGTGTAACGATATTTTATTCACGACTTCATCATGATTTTTTATAAGCCATCTTTGAAATACAATAGCCAAGTCACGCTTAAATACATAGGTACAACCCGGTCCAGCAGCTTCAAATAAGAAATCCCATTTTCGCTGCGATTGAGCCTTGTCAATGAGTAACTCTCGGTCGTCATCCCAAAAGGCGATTACGTTAGAGGAATAGCAATCATATCTGTCTAACTTCCTCACAGCACCAATCAACTTATCCGCATGCCAAATATCATCCTGGTCACTAAAGGCTATAAAATCATATCTATTGAAATCAACATCCATAACTAATCTGAAAAAATTCTGCCCTGCACCACCGAATCTATCGCCATAAGGCAGCAAGGTGATATTATCATACTTGGACGCATAAAAAACACACAACCCCAGTGAGTCATCATTGGAACGGTCAAGGCTAATATATATATGAATATCAACTTGCTTTTGCACTAAGATGCTATCGACCTGCTCCGTGAGCCACTTTTCACCATTATAGGCAGCCAAGAGAACAGCAATACTATAATTGTTGCGACTATCCATAACTAATATTCACATCTAAAGACATCATTAACAGCTTCGAGATATTTATGCCCGTTGACTGTGTCAGGCTCAAGATAAGCACCTTCAGACCATTCATTCCATGCATTAATAAAGACTATTTTTTCATCATATTCATTAAGCTGTGATTTTATAATTTCTAGTGCCTCAACAAATTTTTCAAGCTTCACATTAGAAAAAAACGTTGCGCGCTCATTATACCTAGGGGCATTATCCCAGTCAGGGAATGCGACTTGATATACAGGTTTGTCAAGGAAATTCAAGTCAGAACGAACTTTCAATGTGTCTAGATATGAATCATAGGAGAATTCACTATACGTCTTATTCTTTAACATTGTTGCAATATTTAATTGCATAGATTCAGGTAAACGCCTAGCTATCTTTCCCAGAACATTTTTTACAACACCATTTTTTTTAAGATATTTGTTGATGGCATAACGAGGTTGAAAGTTAACGATTGCACTGAAGTTCTTATACAGATTCTCTGCATTAATTACATCATATGCTCGGAGTGCAATAAAATGAACACCGTCAAACCCTGACTTTATGGCTTCGTCGTTAAAAAAAGACATAAAATTATCTAAATTATTTATCAGCTCAGGCCTATAAATACAAAAAACTGGTTTATTTGAAACCTTAAGATACCTTATATCTTGGAAGTGCTGATTTAAATATTGGTAGTGTGCTTTCCAAAGTTCAGTGTCGACTATATGCTGCTGTTTTATTAAAATATCTTTTGGCTTACCTACCCACTGACGGGTCCATGTTTCATTCGCCCAAGTAAAAAAGTACTCGATATCAATATCTTTATTTTCCAAAAGATTTTCCGCTGGTTTTTCCAAAATTAATTTCCCATCAAACCAATAATGGTAAAAATTGAATCCAGAAATACCATAACGCTTAGCGAGAGCAGCTTGCTCTGATAACGTCATAACTATTGATTGATCGTAAAAATCCGTTCCATACGGAATCCTGGGTTGCCTTTGCTTTGTTGATACTGCTTTAGCATTCTCCACCAATTGCCAATCAGTAAACCCCTCACCCCACCAAAGATCATTCTCCGGGGTCGCATAAAACTGGGGAAAATAAAAAGGGAAAATTTTAGTTTGCATTAACATCATCCATTAACCATTAACCATTAACCATTAACCATTACATATTAAATAGATTTATAAACTTTCTCGTTTTCAGTGAAAGCTTTACTGTTAAAAAAAGTAAGTAAAAAAACAGCATTATATAAGAAAATATATTTTTTTTATAGTGAGCTTTCCAAAAGCAAACAACCTTTGATAAGGAAAGCATATATTTGTCTATTTCAGAGCTAGGATGAAATGTCAGGTCATGTGACACTGATATTCCCATAGTTACAATACATATATTTTCACGGTTAATATACTCAAACAGCACAGTGTCTGTGCCATAAAAAGTTGTATATTCTGGATATTTAAAACTTTCTATTTTTTTCGTCTTAGGGATATATACCCCACTATTAATAGCTGATATACCATGACTTTGACCTTGATGATTACTGTTTATCGGTTTTGAAATAAACAACCAAGAATGATACGGGCTAAATAACTTTCCATTTATTGTTATTCTTGGAACGAATACAACCCCATCACCATATTTCTTATATTGTAAAAAAAACGCTTCAAAATAATTCCCTGGCAACGTTGTATCATCATCTAACAATAAAACGTAATCACCACCATCTTTTTTAAACTCTCTTTCATATATTACACTCAAAGGATGATTAAAACCATCATGGTTATAATTAACCTTTGAAAAATTTTCATTTAAAGCGATGATATCATTTGTTTTAATTTTAGCATCTACGCTATTGTCATATATATTAAGCGTGATATATAAATAATCTTTAACATATTTTTGGTATAACAGAGATTGAAGTGTTTTACTATTAAAAAAAGATTTATTATATATAACTACCACTACACAAAGATTAAGCACTTTTTGCTCCATCTCGTAAGAACCTCTTAAAGGCACATAGTAGAATCAACCCCATAAATATCACGCTTGTTGTAGATGACAATAAATAGGGATTGGTTAATCCTGACAAAATAAACAATAAATAACTACTTACAGCGAGAGCCCCTATTAGCCTCCATAACAAAACCGGATAAATATAGTACATCAGAAATGGTATAAAACCAAAAATACCATATTTCATCAAAAAACTCAGCCACTGTATTTCATATAGATATTCAGTTCCGTTACCACCACGAATACATGATTTAACATAAGCCCCCATTCCAAGGCCTACTATTGGATTATCGCTAAATGCGTCAAAAAGACAATTGAATTGCATAAATCTTTCATTATCAGATGCGGCGATATATTTGTTATCCAATCTAACTTCAATTAGGGACTGTAGAACATCTGAATACATCACTATTAATGCTGAAAAACACAAACCTATAATAAAAAGCATTCTTATCTTTAAATATCTGATCAGATAAAGCGAGGTTAAAAATAAGCAATAAGAAATAAGCAATCTAGAGAATGAGCTGACGGCAATAATCCAAATAGCTATAAAACCCAAATAGTAAAATTTAGAACGGCTAGATTCATTCTCATACAACGGACAAATAATAAAGAACAGAATAATGCATACCGTATCGTTTATATATTGCGCGCGATAAAATCCCGGTATAATTTCCCACTTATTCGGTTCTAAACCAAAAGCTATTTCATAAATTTCAGGTGTATTAACACCAAAGAAAAAACCAAATACAACAAGTGAAAGCTTTAATACTGCATAAAATATTATGCCAATCAACATCGCTTTCCCATATAAACTTAGATCGCGCTCAAGATCATTAGTATTTATTAGCTGTTGACTAAAAAAAAACACAGGAAGAAGTGTCACAACTATCGATTTTGCTTCTAGGTACGTGAGCTCATTATATTTATCAAATGAAAACAAACTAAATGATAATATCCTGTCTCTTATACCCATCCCCGAGCCCACGACACAAGAGAGA